>CAJORF010000001.1 GCA_905236985.1 uncultured Bacteroidaceae bacterium
CCGTTCATCTCCTCCAAGAGCTTGCGCACATAGAGGTGGTAGTTCTCGTAGGCCACCAGCTTCTGCTCGTGTACGCCGTCGGTAACCAAGCAGTACTGGCAACCAACGTGACAGCCCTTGATGGGGTTCACCTCGAAGGTCAGCGTCGGGCAACGGCCCGTGTAGTTGTGAATCTCGGTCTCCACAGTCTCGGGGTCGCAATCCTCCAAGTAAAGCACCGACTTAGGGATGACGGTGTGTTCCTCCAAGCGTTTCATGAACAGTTTAGACCCTCGGATGAGTCCTTGCAGTGTTTCCTCAGAGGGTTCAATCGTTACGCCGAGTTCTTTCAGGTACTCGTCATCGACAATCTGGGGCTTGAAGCCTTCCAGATTGTAGGCGTCAGTCTCATGCTCGTAGAGATGGCGCATTTCAATGGTATCTTTCATTCTTATGAATTTGTTTAATTGTTCAATTTATTTTTGTTCGTTTTATCAATTAATTTTTAATAAGCTTTTTCGTCTCTCTTGAAGACGGTCTTGACCGTCATCCAAATGATGCGCAGGTCGAGCCAGAAGCTCCAATGCTGAATGTACCAGATGTCGCGCTTCACACGCCCCTCCATCTGCCACAGCTCACGGGTCTCACCGCGAAAGCCCGTCACCTGAGCCCAGCCGGTGACGCCGGGCTTCACGAAGTGGCGCACCATATACTTGTCTATCAGTTTGTCGTACTGTTCCGTATGAGCCAACATGTGAGGCCGCGGCCCCACGATGCTCATGTCGCCAATCAGGACGTTCCAGAACTGAGGCAGCTCGTCGATGTTGGTCTTGCGCATGAAATTGCCAAAGGGGAACTTGCGCGGATCGTCCTTGGTGGCCTGCAGGCGGTCGGCATCGGTATTGACGTGCATGGAGCGGAACTTATAGCAATTGAAATCACGACCGTCAATCCCTGTGCGCACCTGGCGGAAGAACACAGGACCTGGGCTCTGACGCTTGATCGCCAACACGATGAACGGCAGCAACAGGGCTGAGGGTGTCAGGCACAGGATGGAGAAGACGATGTCGAATAATCGTTTCAGCAACCTGTTCAACGGCTCTTCCAGCGGACTGGTGTAGGTCGTCATGACCCCGATGTCGTCGATGAGGATGGGCTGTAGGTTCAGCTTCTCTTCTGCCGTCGGCAAATAGTAGAACTTAGCCACGCGGTGATCGCAGAGATGGGCTGTCCGTTCAATCAGTTCACGCTCATTGCGCGGCACACACAAATAGACCTCGTCGCCCAACTGCAAATCATCCGGCCGGGACAGCAGTGCTTCAAAATCCCTGACGCTGCCATCAGCGGTCAGCCCCTCGATGTCGCCATAGATGCCGAGAACCCTGTAGCCAAAGGTGGAATTACTGGTGAGCTTCTGATACAAGCCCTGCAGTTCCTTGTCCGATCCAACAAGCGTGACGTGACGGGTGTTGTATCCTGACTGTCTGAGTTTCTTCACCAACCATCGCTCGATGAAGCGCAGCAGGATGATCGAGACAAGCATGACAAGCCCCATCGCAAACAGTTGCCAGCCAAATCGGGACATGAAGTGAATGGCGCGCAGCAGCAGATAGGAGAGCACGGTGTACGTCCCGACAAGCTTCGTGCTGCGCCGCAGGATGTCGTTAGCACCCACCACACGCTCATGAATGACAGAGGGGAATAAATACTCGGCAACAACGAAGGCAAAGGTGCATACCATCCAGAACGCCCGTTCCTTTTCGTCGTCCCAGTTTTCCGACTGGGGAATGGTGCCTACCAGATAGTAGAGCAGTAACCACAGCACCGCGAAGTCTCCCGCGATGATAAGCAGCTGAATCAGCCTGTTAGTATGTTTGTTATTTTTTATTCTTATAGGCATTGTAGTAATCCTTTCTTCAATCTGTATCAATAGGCCTTAAAAAGGCTGTTGGTATATATGCGGTTGAAATGAGTCCGATGTTTGACAAAGAAATGACCACCCGCTGCTGGCCGGCCACTCGTGCCACTCTACCCTCCACACCTGTAAAAGGGCCGTCAATGACCCTGACCTGTTCACCTCCCTTGAAATGACACTGGGATGGCTGCACAAACAACAGATGCTGGTTCATGTTACAGGTGGCAAGAATGAAGCGATGCATCTCTTCATCGGGAACTGTCAATGGTGGATTCTTCTGACAGTCGTCCGCTTCAAAATGGTTATAATAGTAGCTCAAATAAGAAATGGCTGGCGTATGCTTGACATATTCTTCAGCCTTTTCTTTGGGCATATAGGCAAACAGCAGATTCGGAATCAATGTCTGAAGAAACCGTTTCCGCTTTCCTCTCACGTTCTTCTCTACCATCTTCTTGGCGATGTAGGTATAGGTTCCGTCTTCCACCAAGAAGTCTGAGGCCTTGTCTTCCCTGCCGTAAGAGACGCGAAAGACATACCACCGCTTGGCTGGGTCAGGCACATATCTCACCGACACCCCTGTTTGTGAACTTTTGGCTTCGGGGAAGGCATCAGGGGCAAACCTAATGACACGAGGATTGATCTCGCCTCTTTGTGTTGTCACATTAGACAATGTGCTTATACCAGACTCTCTTGAGGTCATTTTGCGTTGCAAAAATACTGAAAAATTAATATTCTTCAAAAAAAGGAAGAAAAAAATAGCGAATAAGCACAAAAAAAGCTGTTTGGAGGTTGGGGCGCTTGCGAAATGCTACCGTTGCAGGCAATGATGCTACCATCGATATAAAGAATGTGACTATTGGCAGCGTTAGAAGCGTCGGGGGCAAAGACAACATAGGCTAAAGGGTTTTGACTGTTTGACCCGGGTCAAACAGTCAAAACCTATAGACGTGTTGGCAGATGCGACTATACGTATTTGCTGATGGGATGATACTTGTCGGCGAATGGAGCTGTGTCCTCTATCACGCGCGTACACGAGAAATTTCAAAAAAACACGTCACCTCGTCACCTTTATATGTTAATTAGCAGATATACAGTAAGAAAATATGGTGACGAAGGTGGTGACGGAGGGTGACAAGGTGACGGAAATCACCAAAAGTGGTCAAAAACACATGATTTTATAAGCTAAAATGGTACTGATAATGTAACAATACGCACGTTTCAGGCTTTCAGACACCCCTGTTTTTGCGACTTTTTACCTCATTTCGTCACCTCGTCACCCTTTCGTCACCCCCTTCGTCACCACAAAACAACCTGATAATCAATTCATCAACTCAAAAGGTGACGAGGTGACGGCAAAACTGTATCATTTTAGTTTTTTATCGTTGATGTGATTAGAGCGTGGGAAGTACCCCCGAACCGATTTCTACAGAGATGAGTTGCTCGCCAGGCGTGGTGTCGGCTTCACGAGGGAAATAGACTGGCATGTCTTTCTGGAGGGGAAGGATGCGGAGCTCCAGTTCCTTCACGTCGGCTGGGAGTCGCCACAGCCCCATGAGGAAGGGACGACCATTGTAGAAGTTGTCGGCGATGAGTTTGCCGTTGGCATAGAGGCGGGCTACATCGCCACGATAGCGGATGTGAAGGAGGGAGGAGTTGGTGGGGAGAGTGGAATCAGAGGGGAGGGTGATGCGATAGACGGCAGCCGCTTCGAAGTCGGCATCCACGGGCTCTTCAGCGACTTTTTGCACACCAATGGTGATGGTGCGTGGAGCGCCTGCTTCACGGAGCTTGGTGATGAGGGAAGAGGGGAGAGCGACGAGGGAGGAGGATGGCGTGGGGACGTCTTCCAAGAAGAGGTGTTCGGCCTGCTCGGTGGTGATGAGATAGAGACGGATGCCGCCGATGGTGGCAAAGGGCTTTTCCATGCTGGTTTTCTTCACGTTGCGTACTTTACCGTCGATGCAGAACTCAGCAGCGATGCCTGCCTTCTGTTCAAACCACAGCTTGCCGTCGCGATTGGCCACGGGCTGTGCCGTAGCCCAGTTGATGTTGCTGCTGCCCATGGGCAGATTGACGGGGAAGAAGGTCATCGTGCCAGCGGGGATGGTGATGGGTTTCCTCGGGAACATTACGCCACAAGCCGCAAACTGCACACCTTTCTTGGCGGTGAGATGGGCAAAGCGTTCGTAGTTGTTGACAAAGACGAAGGCTGGACAAGTTGACGAGTTTTTTCCTTGACCACTCAACTTGTCCGCTCTACCTTGGTCGCTTGTCAACTTGTCAACTTGTTCGCTTGTCAACTTGTCAACTTGTTCACTTGTCAACTTGTCAACTATTGTCCTATAGCTCCAGCGGAGGTAGGAATCGTCGTATTGCTTAGGCTGTTTGTCGGCACACGGGAACCGAGATTCCATGCAAGCCAACTGTTCGCCGAAGTCCTGCATGAAGAGATGCAGTGGTCGTAGGCTGTAGTAGTGAGGGTTCTTCTGTCCGAACTCACCGAGAGGTGCCTGGAAGTCGTAGGTCTTGACAGGCATGTCGTTGTGGTTGGTGACCGGCGTCTTCTGACATTCGTTGAGGTACGTCAAATGTCCGTCGGGATTGGTGCCACCGTGGTACATGTAGTAGCCGAGGAGGTTGGAGCCGCTGCCGAGCTTGACAAGAGCCATGGCGTAAGCATCCTCGGGGTAGAGATAGACGCGCCGATGGTAGGAGGTCATCATGCCGCCTCCGAGTTCACAAGTGAAGTAAGGATATTGTAGTTTACTATTTACAGATTGACCATTTACCATTTCTTCGCTGTCGCCCGAATAGTCGAGCTGTTCGGAGGCGATGGCTCCTGACGTGGGCGATGCGGTGAAGTGGAACGCCTTCCAGTAGCTGCCTGAACCTTCGGTGATCTTGCGATCCCAGAATCCGTCGGCGTAGTCGCCATAGAGGGGTATCATCTCGCCGAAGGGCGTAGGTGTGCGCAATGCGGGCCAGCCTGTACGGGTGTAGAATGGCAGGTCGAAACCGATCTCATTGGCCATCTGCTTCAGCCGCATGAGGTAAGAGCCATGTCCGCCAAACTCATTGTCGAACTGACAGGCCAGCACGGGGCCGCCGTCCTTCCATTGCAAGCCCTGCACCTGCGTGAAGATCTGCCGATAGAGCGCCTCGACGTAAGAGAGGAACTGCGGATCCTCGCTGCGCAACTTACAACCGCTCTGCACGACCCAGTCGGGGATGCCACCACAACGTGCCTCGCCATGACAATACGGACCGATGCGCAGGCAGACGGGCATACCCTCGGCCTTGCAGACCTCAATGAAGCGACGCAGACTGCGCTGGCCGCTCCAGTCGAAGATGCCCTGCTGCTCCTCCACGTGGTTCCAGAACACGTAGTTGGCGATGATGGTGACACCTCCTTCCTTCATCTTTCGCACTTCATGGGCCCATTCGTTCTCCGGCAGGCGCGAGTAGTGTATCTCACCCATCACAGGCACGACGCGGTGTCCGTCGATGATGAGGCTGTGGCGGTCCCAATGAACGGGTACTCCGAATTGGTCGTATGGATGGTTGCTCTGAGCAAAGCCGACAAAGGCCGCAGCAGCAAGAAGGAGGGAGGCGATGGTTCGTTTCATTGTTGAAAGAGGGAAAGGGAAGATGAAATATGAAGGGGGGATTTAGGGCACCCAAGCCCAAGCGAAGGTGGAGAGGCGTATGTCGGGGACTTTCTCGAGCTCCTCGATGGCACTGAGCATCGTGCGGCCAGTCGTCATCACGTCATCGACGATCATCACGCTCTGCCCTCGTAGTTGCTGCGCCACCTCCGTCAGTCGGAAGATGTCCTTGGCGTTCTCCATACGCTGGGCTGCGCGGAAATGCGTCTGTGACTCCGTCTCGCGAATACGCTGCAGCGCGTTGCACACCCCAATGCCCAGCTCCGTGGCCATCGCCTCGCCCATCAACAGGGCTTGGTTGAAACCGCGGTAGTGTTCCCTCGCTCTCGTCAGAGGAATAGGCACGATGCACTCCACGCCATCGAAGAGTCCTGTCTCGCGCAGCTGCTCCACTGCCAGACGTCCCATCCAAGTAGCCAGGTCGAGTCGGCGGTGGAATTTCATCGTGCGCACAACCCGCGAAGCGATGTTGCCGCGTTTGTAATGGAGCAGGGCTCCCATTCGCTCCAGGCAGGGATGCTGAGAAGCGATGGACATACGCCTGTTATAGACCCAATTGTGCTGATGTTCCCACGGCAAGTTGAGCATACATTGAGGGCACAGCGGTACCTCTCTTAAAGCCAAACGACCCTCACACCCCGCACACGAGCGAGGAAAGAAAAAGTCGTGGAGGCTGGCAAACGTGTTCATTGCAGGGGCTCTATCTCTATGACAGGTTGCTGCCCGCGAGCATCCTCGGCCTTCCATGTGACGGTGATGGTGCGGCGTTCTCCAGGCAGGAGGTTGAAGTAGTTGTCGGTAAAGATGACGGGCAGGATCTGTTCGCCGTCAGCACCCTTGAGGTTGAGGCGGATGAGGGGGGCAATGGAACGGCCACGGTTGCGAAGCGTGACAACAGCCGACGTCCCCTTCACCGTGGTCTGCTGCTCCACGTCAGCAGCCGGCAGCGTACTCAGTGGAGCCTGCGTCCCCTCCTCGTCGCGAAGGATATAGTCGTTCTCTGAAACCACCCCTTTCCTATCTCGGAGCTGCAGGCGCAGTAACTTCAATTTTTCACTTTTCACTCCTTCACTTTTCACTCCTATCACCCCCACGGTACTGTCATCGCGGCTATCAAGCTTTGCCGTCTGCTGCCAGAGCCGTTTGCCGTTGATGTCATAGAGCGAAACGATGGCAGTGAGCCCCTTCCTGTCGCCCGCACAGAGGTTGACGATTTCAACGCTGTCTGTGAGAGCGTTGAGCTGTATGTGGAGCGGCTCGCAGGCTTTCTTCACGCCGAAGTAGGCAGCAGTGGGTTCGAAATAATAGTCGTAGGTCTGCCAGACCATCGACGGCCAGCAGGGATGGCTCATCCAGATGAGCAGTCCAGCACGAGCGCGACTCGTGGATTCGAACATGGCACGGTAGCCCTCGTAGTTGATCAGCTGTGCACGGCGGGCAAACTGAGCAGCACTCTCCGAAGTACCGAACGCCTTTGCAACGAGGTCATTGAACTCCTGTGCGCGCTGGGCACCAAGGAGCGTATAGTCGTGCTGTCCCCACTGCTTCGACTGCGGCCAGAGGGCTTCAGGGGAGAAGGTGCGGCTGAGACTCTCGATGTTCATGACGGCAGGCATTCCGCGCTCGGTGTGCAACTTACCACTCTGCTTCTCGAAGTAGATCTTGGAGGGTTGCGCGCAGTAAGGGCCGTGGCCCGTGACACCATCGTCGGCAGAACTGGAGATATAAGCCAATCCGGGCGTGAGTTCACGAACGTAACGGCGCAGCTGACGATCGAGCGTGGCAGGGGGATAGCCCTCGTTGCGCCCGCAAAAGATGCCGATACTGGCGTGCTGACGGATGCGACGCACATAGTCCTCGGCATTATCCAGGAAAAGCGCTTCGTTGTAGGGATCGGGACCGTCGCAGGGATTGGCGAGCCAGAAGTCCTGCCAGATCATGATGCCGAGACTGTCGCAAGCGTCGTAGAACGCTTCGTCGCCAATCATACCAACCCAATTGCGAATCATCGTGCAGTTCATGTCACGATGGTAGCCCACAGCGGTCAGGTACTCGCGACTGCGGTAGCAGAGGTTGTGTTCATCGAAACCCCAATTGCCGCCCATCGGTATGAAACGGCGTCCGTTGACATAAAGGAGCACGCTGTCATTCAAATGCTCGTAGGTCATCTCGCGCAAACCGACACGATAATTAAGAGTGAAAGATGAAGAAGTGGAAAGCGAAAAACCTGCATCGTAGCGATACGCTTCGCCGTAGCCATTGGGCCACCAGAGGCGTAAGTCAGAGCGGGTGAGCTGCGGGAAGTTGGAGGGTGCAAAGGTGATCTCCTCCTCGTGGTGAGCGGGCAGGCTGACCGTCTGTTCAAAGCGCACACCACCAATCCAACCGCTGAGCGTGCCGCGGAAGGGCTGAGCACCGTGGTTGCACACGAAGACGGAGGGGGTCAACGTGACCTCAGCGCCCCGAACCTCCGTGCGGACGTAGGGATCAGAGAGCGTCACAGCGGCATCACTGGTCACATAGACCTCGTTCCAGATGCCGGCATTGCGTCCTCGCACGGTGGTGATCCAGTCCCATCCGATGGTGGCATGGAAGGTAGGATTGTCGGCACCTAAGATGCCTCCGTTGAACTGCGTCGTATTCTCGTCCTTCTCCTTGACCACGCCGAAATGTTCGTTGCAGATGATCTCCACGGCGAGCACATTGGTACCCTCGCGCAGCAGTCCACTGACATCAAACTCGCCCCGACGGAAAGCACCCTCGATGCGTCCAAGGCGGTGACCGTTGAGGAAGACATTGGCCTTCCAATTGATGCCATCGAAGTGCAGACGCTGGAGTTCGCCTCGTTGAAGAAGCTCGGCTGGCATCTCGAAGACATCGCGATACCAGAAGTTGGAGCGGAAGAACGATTCGGAGACCTGATCGACCCAATCGGCGTAGTTGGAGTGAGGCACAGCACCGATATTCATATAGGAAGTCAGCACGGTGCCTGGCACGGTAGCCCATATCCATGAGGAGCTGTCGAAGGCATCCGAGGCGATCTGCTCGCCACGTGCCGTGACCTCTGATGCACGCTGCAATTGCCATCGTCCACCACTGAGTTCCAAGCGGTTGTCTCGCATCCCCGCCATCTCGCATGGCGCGTAGGTCACACCGCCTGTTCCCCAGACCTCCAGTTCGCGCAGGGCATAACGACCCGAGGCGTTGGGTTCCTCCATGACGAGCGTCACATAGCGTCCGTCGGCAGACTGCTCCGTGTGCCACCGTTTGGGTTCCTCGACCCAATGGGGCGTGATATGGTCGATGGTGGCAGGCGCGCCGAGATCCACCTTCAACCACTGCACTCCCCCACCCTCGCTCATCCAAGCGCTGGTGAATGTCTGCGAGGGCTGCATCCATAGTTCCTGATGCGCATCGTCGTAGAAGTGGATGTCATTCACCTGCCAGTAGGCTGCCCCAGGCATCTCCAACAGCAGTCGAAAATATTTATCACTATTCACTCCCTCACTTCTCACTTTCATGTTTATCTTTTCCTCCAGCTCTCTTGCCGGAAGGTAATCCGTCGAGGTCTGCTTGTTGGGGTCGCTCTGTAGCATATAGCGCATCGGCTCACCTGGCAGCCCCTTGCCCGCGAGCTCGCCAATAGTAATCCAACGCTCACCATCATCAGACACCTGACAGAGGATGCGATAGCCCTGTTTGGCCTGTTCCTCGTAGTAAGCCACACGACCATCGAGCTGCACTTCTCTTGCTGCAAACGGCACGCCATACGCCCATTGATAGGCAATCCACGTGCGTTCGCCCTTGAGGATCTGATTAGAGAAAGGACCACCGTCAATGGTCCATTCAGCTTCGCGTCGCGTGAGTTGACCCTCGGGCGTGAGCACCATCATGGGAGCCACTGCACGGTTGTCGCAGATGCCATCCGTCACGAGATGTGCCGTCAGGTTGTAGTCGGCACTGGAAGAAGCCCAAGCCGCACGGTGCAGGGCCAAGTTGCGAAGGGCGGCATTGCGGGTCGTTGGCACAGGACCGAAGTAAGCGTCTGGCGCACCCGGGTAGCATCCGATGCCGCGTGTCTGGGCATGGAGAGGGGAAAGGTGAGTAAAGGAAGAGAGAAGAAGAGAAAAAAGGAAAGGAATGGAAAAGAGGAGACGTTTCATTGTCGTAAGGAGCTAAGGAAGGTTGATCTTAAAGAAATATCCGTGCCGTTAATCATTCGAGTACCATGCCTGGGTTCTGACGGCAAAGTTCTTTTGGAGACATTCGCTGTAGAGCCAGGGCTCGCAGCTATGGATGTCGCCGACATTGATCAGACCTTTGTAAGGTTTGTACTCTGAACCGCTGTAGCCGCTGACCACGAGGACGTGGTGCTCTGGTGAGAGCGTGACGGTGATGGAGTCGTGGAGCGTGGCGGGTGTGTCATCCGTGCGCCAGTTCACGGGGTTGATGCCCATACATGTGGCAGCGATGACAGGCTGAATGTACTTCAAGTCCTTCACGGTGTTGTAGCAGATGGTGACGCCCGTGTCCGCTTCGCCCTGCGCAGGCTTGATATGCTGGGTCTGCAGTGTGTCAGCGGGTGTCACCTTGTAGCCAAGGACATAGGCGGCAGCAAGCTGTTGGTAGGTGTCATCGCTGATGTGCTTCAGCAGTTCCACCACGGCCTTACCGCCCTGACTGAAGCCAACGATGATGAGCGGTCGGCTTGGGTTGCGCTGTCTCTGAAAGTGGTCGAAGGCATCACAGACATCGCCCATCGGCAGACGGCAGCGGCTCGCAATGGAATCCTCGTTGCGCGTCAGCCATGTGTCCATCGTCGTGTGGCGATAAAAGGGAGCATAGAAACGGTTGCCTGGAGCCATGTAGGCACGCACGCGGTTCATCTCGATAGCCATGCGGTCGCGATGTGTGGTGTTGTAAACATCGGCGTAGTGGCTCACAGCACCATCGGCAGTGGTCCAGTCCTCCTCCCACGTCGAGACGATATAGAACACGTCGGCACCCGTGCCCGACGGGTCGGCATCCTCGGTGATCCACATCGATGGGTCAGAATAGTCAGGTGCTTGAGGAATGTACTGTGCCACGATGGCCGTGCTCGTGGCTTTGTCCTCGCTGCTGTTGAGGTAAGAGATGACGCAAGCTCCGCTGAGGAGCGCAAGGATGGCGACCACCATCCAGGGTTGACGTTGTTTCATGATTGGATGCATTTGTGCACAAAGTTAGTTCAAAATCTGTCAATGCCGCGTTGCGGAGGTGGAAAAACGGAGATTTTCACCTCTTTTTTATTCTTTTTTTACATAAAAAGGTAGGATATGGAAGATTATTACTATTTTTGTGGCGCAAAACACAAAACATTCAGAGAAATGAAAAGAAGTATTGCTTTGATAGCCTTGATCGCTATGACAGTAAGTATGAATGCCGCGCGACCGACATTAGTGACGCGCATGGATCCCACGGATTGGTATGTAGGACTGAAGGATGCTTCGTTGCAGCTCATGGTCTATGGTGACGGCATCCGCGAAGCAGCAGTGACGACCACGCGCAGCGACGTGCAGATTGACTCCCTGGTCAAGCTGGACTCGCCGAACTACCTGCTGGTTTATCTTAATTTAAAGAACGCACGCGCAGGCGAACTACCCTTGACATTCACGCTGGGCAAGCGTCGCCAGGAAGTGATCTACCAGCTGCGCGAACGCGAGAAGGAGGGTGCGGCACGCGAGGGTTTCACCAATGCGGACGTGCTCTACCTGCTGATGCCCGACCGCTTCGCACAGGGCAAGAATCACCCGGCACAGATCAAGGGCATGAACACATACGTGGAGGATCGCACGGAACCCAGCCTGCGCCACGGCGGCGACCTCGAAGGAATCCGTGAGCATCTGGACTACTTCACCGACCTGGGCGTCACGGCGCTCTGGTTCACACCCATCCTCGAGAACAACTCGCCCGATGACCACGGCGCAAGTACCTATCATGGCTATGCAACCACCGACTATTACCGTGTGGATCCGCGCTTCGGCACGAATGCGCAGTACCGCCAGCTCATCGACGAGGCTCATGCCAAGGGATTGAAGGTGGTGATGGATATGATCTTCAACCACTGCGGCTTCGACCACCCCTGGGTCAGCGACCTGCCGACGAAGGACTGGTTGAACCTCTCTGAATGGCTGAAGGGACACGACCGCCGCGATGCGAGCGGTGCCGTGCATCCCACCGAGGAATTCCTGCAGACATCGTATAAGATCACGCCCGTGTTCGATCCCTACGCCTCAGAGGTGGATATGAGGGAAACGGTGGATGGATGGTTCGTGGCGACAATGCCCGACCTCAACCACCGCAACCATCACCTGATGACCTATCTCATCCAGAACTCCATCTGGTGGATTGAGACGGCAGGCATCGACGGCATCCGAATGGATACGTACCCCTACGCAGACAAGACGGGCATGGCGCGCTGGATGCAACGGCTGAACATGGAATATCCCAACTTCAATGTCGTGGGCGAGACGTGGGTCACTGAGCCCGCCTATACGGCAGCCTGGCAGAAGGATTCACACCTGACGGACTACAACAGCAACCTGAAGACAGTGATGGACTTCAGCTTCTTCGATAAGCTGGCCAAGGCCAAGAACGAGGAGACCGACCCGTGGTGGGATGGCATGAACCGCATCTACGGCAGCCTGCTCTACGACTACCTCTACGCCGATCCCTGCCATGTGATGGCCTTTGTAGATAACCACGACACGGATCGTTTCCTAGGCACTGCACAGGGACGGTATAAAGTGGAGAAACTGAAGCAAGCCCTTGCCCTACTGCTGACGCTGCCCCGCATCCCGCAACTGTACTACGGCACAGAGATCCTCATGGACGGCACGAAGGAGGTGACGGACGGCAACGTGCGCTGCGACTTCCCCGGCGGTTTCGCAGGCGACAAGCGCAGTGCGTTCACCAAGGCTGGCCGCACGGATGCCGAGCAGGCGATGTTCCAATGGCTGAGCCGAATCCTACACTGGCGACAGGGCAACGAGACGATTATTAGCGGCTACACGACGCAGTTCATCCCTTGGAAGGGCGTGTATGTCGTGGCACGTCGCTGGCACCGCAACACGGTCATCACGGTGATCAACGGCACCGATAAGCCTGCCACACTCGAAGTGGCACGCATCGCTGAGCTCCTCGACACGAACGGCACTGCCACGAGCCAGAAGGCCATAGACATCCCCACGGAACGCCGCTATGACCTGAGCCACGACCTGCAGCTGCCGCCGCGCGAGGCACTGGTGCTGGAATTAGAATGAAAACATAAATATGAACTATGGCACTGAATCCGAATAAGGACTTGAAGCAGTTCTATTCGATAGCGGAGGTGGGAGAGATGTTCAATCTGCCTGTGACGCTGCTGCGCTACTGGGAGAAGGAGTTTCCGACAATCCGACCGAAGAAGGGCGGCAACAATGTCCGTATGTACACGAAAGAGGACATTGAGGAGATACGACTCATCAATGACCTCGTGAAAGTACGTAACATGAAGCTGGCATCAGCGCGCGAACTGATACGACGCAACCGCGAGGGGGCGAAGAACAGCAGCGACCTGCTCAACCGCCTCACCAATGTGCGCGACCAGCTCATGGAGATCAAGAAAGAACTGGACGCACTGGTTTAACAAACGTCTTGAAAGTACGAACCTCAGGAGATTCGCGTGACATCCTCTATGCCATCGATTTTCTTGAGGTTCTTGATGATGATGCTCAGGTTCTCTGTGTCGTGGACGCTGAGCTTGATGTCGCCCTGGAAGATGCCGTCCTGGACATCGATGGTGATGTGGTGGACGTTGACATTCAACTGCTGCGTGATGACATCCGTGAGGCTGCGCAGGATGCCGATGCGATCGATGCCGTTGATGTGGATAGACGCGGGGAAAGTCAGCAGTTTGTGCGTATCCCATACGGCAGAAAGGATGTGGTTGCCGTCGGTGTTCTTGAGTTGGTTGGCCACTGAGCACTGACGCTTGTGGATGGTGATGCGGTTCTGGTCATCGTAGTAACCCAGCACCTCATCGCCCGGAATGGGCTGACAGAGCGGACAGATGGTGAGTCGTGATAGGCTCTCCTCGTTGAGAATCAACGGTTTCTTACGGTCTATGGGAGGTAGTGGCGGAGCTATCGTATCGGAGGCTTTGGATTCACCCTTAGCTTTGTCGCTATCAGTTGAGCTGTCAGCCTTGGGATTGTCCTTGAGGAAAGGCACGAAGCGCTTCCATCGGTTGCGACCGGGCTGGTCACTGCTCTTCACAGGCGAACGGGTGACAGCGGCCAGATCTTCGTCGCCAAGTGTGATCTTCAGCGAACCGATATCCTCCAGCAGCTGTTCGCGCAACTGGATGAAATGGGCATGGCAGAGGCGGTCGAGGACGACGCTGTTGGCGGTGAGATCATGCTCGCGGCACCACTCGTCCAGAATCTCCTCACCCAACTTCTGCTGCTCGCGACGCTGCTTGCGCAGGGCTGCCAGGATCTTATTCTTGGCCTTGGCTGTCGTGGCGATTTCAATCCACGAGGGATCCACACGGACGGTGGTGGAGGTGAGGATCTCCACCTGGTCGCCGCTCTTGAGCTGGTAGGTGATGGGACATAGCTGATGGTTGACCTTAGCGCCCATACAATGCGAACCCATGAAGGTGTGGATGGAGAAGGCGAAGTCGAGCACGGTGCAGCCCGCCGGCATCGTCTTGAACTCACCCTTGGGTGTGATGACCAGGATCTCCGAGGAGTAGAGGTTGAGCTTAATGGTCGAGAGGAAGTCCATGGCCGACGGCTGTGGGTCATCGAGGAGTTCCTTGATGGTGGCAAGCCACTTGTCCAGCTCCGTCTCGCTGGCATTGGCATCCTTCTCGCCCTCCTTGTATTTCCAGTGTGCTGCGAATCCTCGCTCTGCCATGTCATCCATTCGTCGCGAGCGTATCTGTAGCTCAATCCATCGTCCCTGCGGACTCATGAGCGTCGTGTGCAGCGCACGATAGCCGTTGCTCTTGGGGTTGGTGAGCCAGTCGCGGAAGCGGTCGGGGTGAGCGCGGTAGATGGTGGTGCAGGCGGCAAAGATCTGGAAGCAGTCGGGGATCTCAGACTCGTCACTCTTGGGGTCAAAGATGATGCGCACGGCCAGCAGGTCGTAGATCTCCTCGAAGGTCACGTGCTTGTTCTGCATCTTCATCCAGATGGAGAAGGGTCGCTTGACGCGCGCCTTGATATCGTAGTGGAAGCCCATCGCATCCAGTTTCTTGCGAATGGGCAGGATGAAGGTTCGGAAATCGGTGTCGAGTTCAGGGCGTATGGCTTCGAGCTGTCGGCAAATCTCAGCGTGCATCTCAGGTTGCTCGTACTGGAAGCTCAGGTCTTCGAGCTCTTCCTTGATCTGATTGAGGCCGAGTCGGTTGGCCAGTGGCGCATAGATGTAGAGGGTCTCGCCCGCAATCTTATATTGCTTGTGAGGCGGCTGTGAACCCAGCGTGCGCATATTGTGCAGGCGGTCGCTGATCTTGATGAGGATCACGCGGATATCCTCGCTCATCGTCAGCAGCAGTTTCTTGAACGACTCGGCCTGTGCTGATGCCTTGTCGCCGAAGATGCCGCCTGAGATCTTGGTGAGTCCATCGACGATCTGCGCAATCTTCTCGCCGAAGATGTTCTGGAGATCCTCCACGGTGTATTCCGTGTCCTCGACAACATCGTGGAGTAGGGCTGCACAGATACTCGTGGAGCCGAGGCCGATCTCTCCGCAGGCAATCTGCGCTACGGCCAGCGGATGTGTGATATAGGGCTCGCCAGAGAGACGGCGCACGCCCTTGTGTGCCTGTTTGGCAAAGTTGAAGGCTCGCGTGATGAGCTCCACCTTCTTGCGGTGAGGCGAAGCCAGATAGGTTTTCATGAGATGGTCAAACATCTCTTGCACCATCGCCTCGTCGGCGACGGGATCGCCGCCCAGCCCCTCGGTCAGAGGCAGCGCGCTGGCAATAGGCTGTTTCTTGTTGATGTCATTATCCATAGCTTAGTCATTTTATTTAACCCTTAATTTCTGTCCGGCACGGATGTTGCTGCCACGAATGCCATTGAGCTTCTTCAGCTTGGCCACGGTGGTGCCGTTGCGCCGTGCGATTGCTCCGAGGTTGTCGCCGCGTCGCACGGTGACAGTGCTTCCCGCGGAGGATCGACTGCCAGAGCGTCCTCGACGTCCATTGCGTACCTTGCTCCTGCGCGTCCCCACCTCATCCTGTGCCACCTCAATCTCCTTGCGACCCGTGAGTAGTTCGGTGGCATGGTAGTTGTAGATACTGTCGCCGCTCTGGATGAAAGCGTTCATGGCAGGCGTCGGCAGACGCAGCGTGCAGGCATGGCTGTCGCCAGGAATAAGCGGCGTGCGGTACTGCGGATTCAGTGCTTTCACCTCTTCGGCAGGCACATCGCAGAGAGCCACGATCTGATCGAGGTGCAGGTTGCGTGTCACGATGACGGTGTCCGTCGAGGCGGGCAGGTTGGTGGCAGCGGGGCAGATATTGTGGTCGCAGTAGTAGTTCATCACGTAGTTGGCGGCAATGAATGCCGGCACATAGCCGCGCGTCTCGCGTGGCAAGTAGGGGTAGATTTTCCAGTAGTCCGTCTCGCCGCCGGCACGTGTGATGGCCTTGCGGACGTTGTTGGGGCCGCAGTTATAGGAGGCGATGGCCAGCGTCCAGTCGCCGAAGATGGAATAGAGGTCGCGCAGGTAGCGGGCGGCGGCATAGCTGGCCTTGATGGGATCCTTGCGCTCATCGATGAGACTGGTCACCTCCAGCCCGTACTGCTTGCCTGTGGTGATCATGAACTGCCAAATACCGACCGCTCCGGCACGGCTGACAGCTGAGGGGTTCAGAGCCGACTCAATGATGGGCAGGTACTTCAGTTCCAAGGGCAGCTGGTAGGCTTCCAAAGCCTCCTCAAAGATGGGCGTGTAGAAATTACTGGTACCCAGCATGAGGCTTACCGTGCGGCGCAGACGGCCTGTATAGAGGTCGATCATCTTGCGCACGACATCGTTGTAGGGCATCTCGATGACGTTGGGCAGGCGTTGCAGGCGATGGATGTAAGTGTCTTTGTCGAACTCGGGGTTCTCACCCGCTGTACAGTCACCCTCGGGGATGAGGTAGCTCTTCGCGTTCCACTCTATGAGGAGGCTGTCGAGCTCAGTCAACATGCCCTCAGGCAGTGCGATGTCCTCGTCCTCGCCCGTTGCGGGGTCGAAGACCTCGATGTCCTCTTCATCATCATCGTCATCGTCGATTTCCACCTGTGCAAAGGTGGTAAGCGGTGCGCAACTGAGCAGCGCGGATAGTATGGCTATTGAAGTATGTCTCATAGATTAAAATTTTCACTTTCATTCATTCTCTTTTCACTCTTCAAAAGTTCAGGCTCAGCGTCAGGCCGACACCTGTGGGGGACGCGGAGCTGACCGTTCGCTGTTCCCTGGGGGTACTGATGAGGGCAGGGCTCACGCGCATGGATAGGTCTTCGGAGATGTCGAAGCTGGAGAGCTCAGCATCGACGTATGCATCAATGACCGCTAAGGCATAGACGGCTGCAAACGCCATGATACTCATATCGCGGTACTTACGATAGTAGTTCTTCTTGTTCTTGAAGATCTCCTTGAACTGATCCTCTCGTCCCCTGATGCTGTAGTTGAGTGGAAGCATCTTCTCGTAGGACTTCGTGTCGGGGTCGCTGTCCATGATGTCAAGATAGGCCTGCGAGTAGTCGGAGAGCATCTGGTTGTTCCACGTGAGGGCGTAGGCACAGCCGAGGAATCCTCCGTAGATGATGGGCAGCTTCCAGTACTTGTGGTTGTAGATCTGACCCGCACCAGGTAGCACCAGACTGAACCACAGCGCACGTATCGGATCGGGCTTGAAAGAGGGCTGCAACATCGCGTCGATGCGCGTGGCAAGGCTGTCAATGCCGGCCATCTGTGCAGAGTCGAGCACGAGGGGCGTTTCTTCGAGCCGCTGGATATGACTGTCGAGGCGGAGGCTGTCCTGCTGGAGGCTGTCCCTGTCGAGAACAGCTCCGCTGCAAGGCACGGCTGCGAACGCTACCGCTGCCACCGCCAGAACCCACCGTGCTATGTACCCTTCAACTTTCAACCTTTCAACTTGTCCAGCATAGTGATGATACGCTCCAGCTCCTCCTCGTTGGCGAAGGGGATGGTGATCTTGCCCTTACCCTTGTCGGAGCAGGTGAACTGCACCTTGGTCTTGAAGCAGTCCGAGAGGTTGTCGCGCAGGAGGGCATACTCACGGCTCAGCTGTGTGAGGCGCGGACGCAGCTTCTGGCCGCCGACGCCGACCGTCTCACCCTCGGAAAGCCGTCGGACAAGCTCTTCCACCTTGCGCACACTGAGATGCTCGCGCTGCACCTCGCCGAACACCTTCAGCTGCAATGTCGGATCCTCCAGAGAGAGCAGGGCGCGCGCGTGGCCCATCTCCAACTGTTTGTTTTGCAGGGCCATCTGAATCGATGCTGGCAGTTTCAGCAGGCGCAGGTAGTTGGTCACCGTGGCTCGTTTCTTGCCCACGCGCTCGCTCAACCGATCCTGTGTCATTCCATATTCCTCTATGAGGTGCTGGTAGGCCAGCGCGATTTCCAGGGCGTTCAAGTCCTGACGCTGGATGTTCTCGATGAGCGCCATCTCCATGACATTCTCGTCGCTCGCCGTGCGGACGTAGGCGGGAATGGTTTTGAGACCTGCGATCTGCGAGGCACGCCAACGACGCTCACCGGCGATGATCTCGTAGGTGCCGTCTTCCTGCTTGCGCAGCGTGATCGGCTGAATGATGCCTATTTCCTTGATGCTGTCGGCCAGCTCCTGCAACGCTTCCGCGTCAAACTCATGGCGCGGCTGGTTGGGGTTGGGATGGATGAGCGTCAGGTCGATCTCGTTGATGCTCGACGAACCTTCGGTCTTCACCTCCTCGGTCTGAATCAGCGCGTCCAGACCGCGTCCCAATGCCGGATATTTCTTATGTGGTGCCATTTTTTAATTTACTTTTCACTCTTTCACTTTTCATTCTTCTCTATTATCTCCTTCGCCAGCTCCAGGTGGTTGCGCGCTCCTGCACTGTCTGCGTCGTAGAGGATGGCTGGAAGGCCGTGGCCAGGGGCTTCGGCGAGCTTCACGTTGCGGTTGATGACCGTCGTGAACACCAGCTCTTGGAAGTGACGCTGCACCTCGTCGCGCACCTGATTGGAGAGGCGCAGACGGGAGTCGAACATCGTAAGCAGGAAACCCTCGATCTCCAGCCTCGGGTTGAGCTTCTGTTTGATGATCTTGATGGTATTCAGGAGCTTGGAGATACCCTCCAAAGCGAAGTACTCACACTGCACGGGGATGATGACCGAGTCAGCAGCCGTCAGCGCGTTCACGGTGATGAGCCCCAGCGACGGCGAGCAGTCGATGAGGATGAAGTCATAGTCCTTGAGCAGCGGACGAAGCAGCGATGACATGATCTTCTCGCGCTCAGGGAGGTTCAACATTTCTATTTCTGCACCGACGAGGTCGATATGGCTGGGCACGATATCCAGTCCCGGCACATCGCTCTCAAAGATGGCTTCATGTATGTCAGCCTGCCCGATCAGGCAGTCGTAGATGCTTGTCTCCACTGTCTTCACGTCGATGCCCAGACCGCTGGAAGCGTTAGCCTGCGGATCAGCGTCCACCAGCAGCACGCGGCGTTCGAGAGTGGCGAAGGAAGAGGCCAGGTTCATGGCGGTCGTAGTCTTGCCGACACCGCCTTTTTGATTGGCCAAAGCAATAATTTTACCCATAGAATACTTTTTTCTGAGTTTATAGAGCGCAAAGGTACGCATTTTCGGTCGAACGGAGGGGCTCTTTTAAGCCTTTTTCGCTTTTCGTGCCTTATTTTTCACGTTTCCGCTACCCTTTTTTCATTTTTCCAACAAAAACTTTACGCTTTCAGCGTTCAACTTTCAACTATTTATTACCTTTGCACCGCAATGATAGATATACAACAAAGCGACACTACATTCATGCGTCTGGCACTGGCTGAGGCGCGCTTGGCGGCAGCGGAGGATGAGATTCCCATCGGTGCAGTCATCGTTTGCCGAGGGCAAGTCATCGTCAAGGCGCACAACCTCACCGAACGCCTCACGGATGTCACCGCCCACGCCGAGATCCAGGCCATCACAGCGGCTTCGGCTGCGTTGGGCGGCAAGTACCTGCCCGACTGCACACTTTATGTCACCGTGGAGCCATGTGTGATGTGCGCCGGTGCCATCGCCTGGGCTCAACTCGGGCGTCTGGTCTATGGAGCTGAGGATGACAAGCGTGGATACCACCGCTATGCCCCTACTGCCCTGCATCCCAAAACCGTCGTCACCTCGGGTGTTCTTGCCGAGGAATGTACCGCCCTCATGCAGCACTTCTTTCGAAAAAAACGCTGATTCCATCGGGATTTTCTCTAAACGAAGACTACATCCCATCAACGCCACACAACAAAAGGGGCTGTGCCAATCGAATGACACAGCCCCTTGTTTAATGGGATTCTCTCCTCGCAGAGAGCAGGGTTTTCAGGTTTATTCCTTGCCAAGCAAGAGCTTCATCATCTCACAGGCAGCCTTAGCCACGCTGGTGCCGGGGCCAAAGACGGCAGCTACACCAGCCTTGTAGAGG
>CAJORF010000002.1 GCA_905236985.1 uncultured Bacteroidaceae bacterium
AACATAGCATCCCGCACGATCCACCTCCACGCGAACGGCAAAATAGGGATAGCGCTTGATAGCTCTTTGTGCAGCGTTGTCGAGGGCATCGCCCCTCACCGCCTCGTTCATGATCAAACGGATACGTATGGGAAAGCACGGGCGTGGACTTTTCGCCACCCCGTATAGTAAATAGCTGTCGGGATTATAGCGGAACATCGTTTAAATAGTTATATTTACTTCATATACCCCACAGGATTGTTGAGTACAAGAATTTGGGAATCTGTCAGATTGAGTGACTCATTCAAAACCTCTTTATCCATCGATGCGCGCGGGAACAGTGGCGAGTTGGGCGGCAGCACAGTACAAACCGATATTAGCGGATACATATCCTGCGTCCATACAAGCAAACGATTCCACCAACTGACGCTGCGAGGCCAAGCCTTCAGGATAGCGAGAGAGGTCGGCCACCAATACAAGGAATACGGGAGCTTCCATCGGCTGTTGGCCAGCAACAACTGGACGAATATCATCAGTGGTGATACGGACGAGTTGTTGCTGTTTTGCATCATAGAGGTAGGCACCATTTGCCATACAGACATAGACGTCAATGTCCTGTGCATTCACGGCAGAAGGGGCTGTACGCCTTCCGTCTTCACGGTTGATGCCGTTCGCTGCCCATAGGAGTGATGACAGTTCTTCGAGTGAGAGCTGTTGATCAGCGAAATCACGTATTGATTTGCGGTCGCTGAATGCCTGCATGATTGACACATCAAGTGTCATATCAGGCTCTGTCAGCTGAATGATACTGTCGGCAGGGATTTCCGTCCTCACCTTCTCTGTTGTAGATTCTGGAGGCTTGTTTGAATTACAGGCTGCTAATGTCAGGAGTGTTACGAATGTGAATAAGATCTTTTTCATGATGGAATTGTTTAATGGGTTTGTTCTAATTTCATTATCTTAACAGGGCGGTTATCACCTTGGTACAGATGGCTGTAGTAGTTGATCTTGCCCGTATCGCAGAAACCGCATTTCTCCATCACTCGACCTGAAGCTGGGTTGTCAACAAAGAAATCACTCCAGAGCGTTTGGAAACACTTCACGTTGAAGCAGTAGTCAATCAACATTCGCAAAGCCTCCGTGCAAATGCCTTGGTTCCAGTAAGGACGAGCTACCCAATAACCAAGTTCTGCATCATGCTCACCGATACAGATATTGCTCTCGCCGTAAATGTAGTAACCCATACAACCAATAGCCTCCCCTGTCTTTTTCAGTTCGATAGCCCAAGTATGGTCGTTGTTAAACACGGTGCGGATAATCTGCAGACTCTCCTCCACGCTCTTATGTGGAGGCCAACCGGCACGAGGCCCCAACTCTGGATCGCTGGCGTACTTGAATAGTGTCTCAGCGTCACTATCCAACCAGGGGCGAAATATAATTCGGTCAGATTCCATTACTTTCACCTAATTTCATTCAATTCGCCTGTTTCAGAGTCGATGATGAATCCTCTTACCACGATATCCTTTGGAACGAGGGGATGGGTCTTGATGGTCTCAACGGTCTTGCGGACGGATTCTGGAGTGTCCTTGAATCCCTCCAGCCAATGATCAAGGTTGATGCCACACTTGCGGATAGTGTCAAGCGTCTCATCCGTCACGCCACGTGCAATCATCTCATGATGGAAATGGTCATAGCTCATGTGGCAGGCTCCGCAATGAGAGTGAGCCACCACCATGATTTCCTCTACGCCCAGTTCATAGATAGCCACAATGAGGCTGCGCATGGCTGAGTCAAAGGCGGAAATCACCAGTCCGCCAGCATTCTTGATAATCTTGGCATCACCATTCTTCAAGCCGAGTGCAGCAGGGAGCAGTTCGGTGAGTCTGGTGTCCATACACGATAACACAGCAAGTTTCTTGTCAGGGTACTTGTTTGTCAAATACTTTTCGTAACCCTTCTGCGCCACGAAAGTCTTATTGAATTCAATTATTTGGTCAATCATATTCGTATCATGTTTATCACTCAATAACTGTAATCCGCAATTCAATTTCATCTAATGGGCGGTCGCCTCGTCCCGTGGCAGAACCCTGTATCATCTCCACCACATCAAGCCCTTCTTCCACCTCTCCAAATACCGTATATTGTCCGTCAAGATGTGGAGTGCCGCCAACGGTAGAATAAACTTTCATCTGTTCCTCAGTTAAACCGTTCCCCTTGACTTGCTTCTCAGCTTCATCCGCTAGCTTGTCCTGCAACTCCTGGAGTCCGACACGGTCTCTGTTTCTTCGCATCTGCATAATCTCGTCACGATGCTGTGCCGCCAACAAATTAAATGTTTGCTGAACCTGCTGCATCTTCAGCTGCTTGGCGAACTGACGCAACTGCCCTTCGTTATACACCTGTCCCCATACGATATAGAACTGAGAACCGCTGCTTCTACGCTCTGGATTTACCTCATCACCTTGACGAGCTGCGGCCAAGGCTCCTCGTTTATGAAATAGTCCGTCCTTGATTTCAGCTTCCAGCGTATAGTCAGGACCGCCTACACCAAGCGACTTCCCGACAGGTGCGCCCTTGGAATCAGGGTCGCCTCCCTGGATCATAAAGTCCTTAATCACTCGATGAAACAATGTGCCATCATAATACCCCTCCTTCACCAGCTTCACGAAGTTATCCCGGTGAATAGGAGTTTCATCATACAGGCGAACCACGATGTCGCCCAACTTAGTCATTATCTTTACCTTCATATTGTTAATCGTTTATATAGTTCTTTGTCATCATATCATAATGCAACGCCTCCAGCTCTTCGAGCGTGAGGTTATTCACCGCTGCCTCAATTTTTTTTATCAGCTCTTCCCTGCGATTTTCGTCAGATGAGCCATATTTCTTGTAGAAATCCATAGTCAAATAATCGATGAGTTATATAACCTCTTTTCCAAATGGAGAGAAAGCCAACTTTGCCAGTCTGAAGTGCATCTTCCCAAATGGTATGCCAATGATTGTGATACAGAGTAAGACACCATAAATAATATGCGTTAGGAATATCCAGATACCCCCTACGATGAACCACAGTACATTCATGAAGATGCTCAGACATCCAGGCTCCGATGGCTCCCATTTCACTTCAGTGCCGAACGGCCAAATAGCAACAAGGCCTAATTTCAAGCTCTGTAATCCAAATGGTAATCCAATGATTGTAATCATCAGGACAATGCTTGCGCAAAAATACTCCAAGGCTATATGAAAGCCACCGAAGATCAACCAAATGATATTACCAAATATTTTCATAAGTTAGCATATTGTCATTATTCGTAGTATTCAATTTGTAACTCGTTACTCACGATGTAGTCTTCATGGTCATCATCGTAGAGATAGACGATGCGAAGACCACGATAGGAAGCAGGCACCTTGAGCGTTTCAAGCAAGTGCCAGCGGGGACATCCGAAATCATACGATGCACGGTCATGGCCTGCGCTATTCCCTTGCCTCGATGGTCGAATCACTGTAGCTTATTGAGAATGTCTTCTTTGAATTGAGAGACAACGTATTGACGTTCTTTCTCGGTGGGATATGTTCCGTATGCAAAATTCTTATTCAATATACCATCAACAAAGTAATGATCATCAAAGAAACGCACATAGAACTCCTTCTCAATCGTCACGGTGAAGGATTTTGGTGTTTGGGGATCGAAGGCCTGACATTCATACCATGCGGATCTGGCTTCACTGACAAACTCCTGGATTCTCTCATCCTTGGTGTCACGGCTGACCACTTCTGTTATTATATTAGCCGCGTATTTACTTTCTATTTTGGAAATGGAAATACGGCTAGGCATGAAAGAACGGAAGTTAAAAACAGTATTGGCCTGCTCCAAGGCTTTTCTCAGTTCAAGTGCGATAGGGAAGAACACCAGTTCCAAGACATTCCACACCTCTTCTGCATGATAACGCATTTGGGATTGTTCAGAAGCAAAATCCTGTTTCTTTTGTCTTTCACGAATCCGTAATTCCTTCATGAAGTCATTCTCTTCCTCGATGCTCTCACCTTTGGCGGCACGAATACAGGTGTGCAAGGCTCGTTCCATGCACTCCTCAATATAAGTGACAAAAGGCTTTATCTGCTCGATTTCAGCATGAGCACCTGCCGACGGTGTAGTCCCGACAAATCCGTCACAGGCAGAGAGCGCATTGAGATAGTTTACCTTGTCGGCACTTTTTATTACAATCATTGGATAGTCGTGGCGGGCAAGAATAAGGTTGACCAACAGACGTGCGATGAGTCCATTACCATCCTCGAAGGGATGTATGCGGATATAGCGATAGTGGAACAAAGCGCACAACTCCGCCAATGAATAGCGGTTAGATTCTTCAGATGCACGATACCAGTCAATAAGGTCGGTCATCAGTGATGGCGTTTCTTCGGGTGAGGCATATTCAAATCGTTCGCCAGTTCGGGTGATGACGCTGTTGGGACGTGTCTTATAAATGCCAGCGTGAACAGTGTAAGAATACGACTGACCACCGGGGAGGTTCCTATAGACCTCATAGTCCTCTCTGAGAATGGTTTTGTGCAATTGACGAATGAAGGTTTCTGTCAAGGGGTATTCGGATGTGGCTTGCTCTTCCATCATCTTCAGTCCCACATTGCTTGCCTTCATATCCTCCAAGTCTTTCATGTTGGCTGCATCCACAACCTTGCCAAAGAGTAGAAGCAATTCGGTCTGACCATAAGTGAGCGTATTGCCCTCTAAATGATTGCTGTTGTAGTTGAACTCCAGCATGAATTTTTGACGAAGACGGCTTGCGTCTTCGTCTCTAAGAGGTTGGAATGATTTCCACTCGTTGTATAATGTTTCAGTCGTTGTCATATTGGTCATCCATTCGCAATTTTGGGGTATAAATCAGGCTGAATGAGCCATTTTATGCCCATTTTGAGGACAAATATAAAGAAAAATTTTCTATATTAGGAACGTGCGCAAGAAAAAAGGTTAAATAAGGGCAAAATAGTTGTCTTTTACTCCAAAAACGGCTCAGAAC
The DNA here is from genome assembly GCA_905236985.1 of uncultured Bacteroidaceae bacterium. Taxonomy (GTDB): domain Bacteria; phylum Bacteroidota; class Bacteroidia; order Bacteroidales; family Bacteroidaceae; genus Physcousia. The sequence continues at coordinate 5,016 of CAJORF010000002.1, forward strand.
GGCATAAATAAGCTCTCAAAATGTAAAAAAGTCAGCAAAAGAAGTATGTGTAGATATTCACGTCAACAAGATAGCGTACTTCTGCATCGGAACAGCTGTCATTTACTTGATGAGCTTCGAACCATTCACCCCACAAGGCAAAATCCCAAAAGTCTTAAAATTAAGCTTTTGGGATTTTGCCTTGTGGGGTTGTGTTAGATGGCTACTTATTATAATGGATAGTCCTCAAAGGCGTAGAGCACAGTGGAAAGGTAACGTTCGCCAGTGTCAGGCAGAAGCACTACGATCTTCTTGCCTTTATTCTCTGGACGTTTGGCTACTTGGATGGCGGCGAAGAGAGCAGCGCCCGCCGAGATACCTACGAGCAGACCTTCCGACTGAGCTATCTCGCGACCCGTGCGGATGGCATCGTCGTTCTCCACATCGAAAACCTCATCAACAACGTCGCTGTTGTAGGTCTTGGGGATGAAACCGGCACCGATGCCTTGAATCTTATGAGGGCCGCTCTGCCCACCGTTCAAGACGGGACTGGACTTGGGTTCTACGGCGATAATCTGCACGTTTGGGTTCTGTTTTTTCAGGTACTTGCCTGTGCCAGAGATGGTGCCGCCAGTACCTACGCCGCCAATGAAAATGTCCACCTGTCCGTCGGTGTCGCGCCAGATCTCAGGGCCTGTGGTGGCATAATGTTTGGCGGGGTTGGCTGCATTCTCGAATTGTTGGAGTATGACACTGCCAGGGATGGAATCGCGCAGTTCCTCGGCAGCACGGATAGCTCCCGGCATGCCATCCTTGCCAGGTGTCAGGCGAACCTCTGCACCGTAAGCTTTCACGAGGTTGCGGCGCTCCACGCTCATGGTTTCAGGCATGGTGAGGATCAGATGGTAGCCCTTGACGGCCGATACCAGTGCCAATCCTACGCCCGTATTTCCACTGGTAGGTTCGATGATGGTTGCGCCGGGTTTTAGGTTTCCCTTTGCCTCGGCATCCTCAATCATAGCCAGTGCGATACGATCCTTCACGCTACCGCCAGGATTGAATAACTCTACTTTGGCAATAATCGGGCTTACAAGTCCCTGTGCCTGTGAATATTTATTGAGCTCTAAGAGTGGTGTGTCGCCGACGAGCTCAGTCAGCTGTTTTGCTATCTTTGACATGGTTTTATTATTATTTTTAAGACCCATCCCCAACCCCTCCCATAAAGAGAGAGGAGTAGTTTCTGTTGAGGGATAATATGCGGCCAATTGTTGAACTATTGATGAGTACTGTGTTTGCGTTGCAAAAGTACGGAAAAGTTTTAAGTCTAAGGTTTATAGCATAAAGTTTTTTACTTTTTTTCTTTTATTTCTCACTTTATCTTGTCCAGTGCCTGTGCCAAATCTTCGAGAATATCGTCAATATGCTCGGTGCCGATGGAGAGGCGGACGGTGGCGGGAGTGATGTGCTGTTCAGCCAGTTCCTCGGGCGTGAGCTGTGAGTGTGTAGTGGTGTAAGGATGGATGACAAGGCTTTTTACGTCGGCCACGTTAGCGAGGAGTGAGAAGATTTGAAGGGCATCGATGAACTTCCAAGCCTCTTCCTGTCCGCCCTTGATCTCAAAGGTGAAGATGGAACCACCGCCTGCGGGAAAATACTTCTGATAGAGGGCATAGTCATGATGACTCTCCAAAGCGGGATGGTTCACTTTGGCTACTTTCGGGTGCTTTGACAGAAATTCAACTACCTTCAGCGCATTCTCCACATGACGCTCCACGCGCAGACTCAGCGTCTCCACTCCCTGCAAGAGGATAAAGGCGTTGAAAGGCGAAATGGCAGCACCCGTATCGCGCAGCACCACGGCACGGATGCGCGTCACAAAGGCGGCAGGACCGGCCACGTCGGCAAAGACTGCACCGTGGTACGAGGGATCCGGTTTCGCCAACGTTGGGAAGCGGTCGGGATTGGCTTTCCAGTCGAACTTGCCACCATCGACAATCACGCCCCCAAGTGAGGTTCCGTGACCACCTAAAAATTTTGTGGCGGAATGAACCACTATGTCTGCTCCGTGCTCCAGCGGGCGGATGAGATAGGGTGTGCCGAAGGTGTTATCGACGATGAAGGGAATACCATGCTTGTGGGCTACGGCTGCTACACCTTCGATGTCGAGCACGTCTGAGTTGGGATTGCCGAAAGTCTCGGCATATATTACTTTTGTGTTTGGTTGTATGGCTGCTTTAAGGGCAGCGAGGTCATTGACATTGAGGATGGTGTTGGTGATGCCCTGTGTGCTGAGTGTGTGAGTAATTAAGTTATAAGAACCGCCATAGAGGTTGTTGGCGGCAACGATATGATCGCCGGCCTGAACGATATTCTGCAGCGCGTAGGTGATAGCGGCAGCACCCGAGGCCACGGCCAATCCAGCTACTCCACCCTCAAGGGCTGCCACACGTTCTTCGAAGACAGCCTGCGTGGAGTTGGTCAGGCGGCCATAGATGTTGCCTGCATCGCGAAGTCCGAATCGGTCGGCTGCGTGCTGGGAGTTACGGAACACATACGAGGTGGTCTGATAGATGGGAACCGCACGTGCGTCTGTTGCGGGGTCTGCCTGTTCCTGGCCTACATGGAGCTGCAGTGTCTCAAAACGAAAATTCTTCTTACTCATAGTTGTCATGATGAATGATGAATTGTGAATGATGAATTGATTTCTGCTGCAAAGGTACGGTTTTTTGGAAATATCCTCCAAATTTCTTGTGTAATTCAGAATAATCACCTAATTTTGCGCTATAAAAAGAAAATCCATCTGTTTAAGACTTGCAAAAGCACTCTTTGCAGAATAATAATCCAAAAAATGACTGACACATTAGACGAAATCGACTTGCAGATCTTGAAAACGCTGCAAAAAAACGCCAAATTAACTACAAAAGAGCTGGCCGAGGCCGTCCATCTGACCCTGACACCTGTGTTTGAGCGACAAAAACGACTCGAACGACAGGGCTATATCCTACGTTATACAGCAGTCCTTGACCCTGAGAAGATGGGACAAGGACTGTTGGTGTTCTGCAAGGTGAAGCTCCAACAGATCAATCATGAGATTGCCGATGCCTTCACGCGCCGCATCCAACGCTTTCCTGAGGTGACGGAGTGTTTCAATATATCAGGTGCGCACGATTATCTTTTAAAGGTACGCGCACGAGATATGAAACAATATCAGGAATTCATCCTGAACAAACTTGGCAACATCGAGAATGTAAGCTCCATTGAGAGCACCTTCGTGATGAGTGAAGTGAAACAGAGCAACGGCATTAACATCTGAAACCTCTTCAGTACCGCCGCAGGTAAAATGTATATTTATTTCCTCTTTCTCTTGACAAACGTCAATAAAAATACATATTGGTTTATCAAAAAGAAAATAAATATATATTTATTATGTCACAATGTCTTATCTTTGCAGCAAAATTATTACAAAAAGATAAGTTTAAACGTTCATCCGATGGAAGAACTCAAACATGAATGTGGAGTGGCGATGATTCGCCTGTTGAAACCACAGACATACTATCAGGAGAAGTACGGCACAGGGTATTATGGTTTGAACAAGCTGTACCTCATGATGGAGAAACAGCACAACCGCGGTCAGGAAGGTGCGGGCATCGCCTGTGTCAACCTGACTGCTCCCATTGGTGAGGAATATATGTTTCGTGAAAAAGCAGAGGGGAAGGAGGCCATAACAGAAGTGTTTACAAGAGTACAGACGGACTCCATTGGCTGGTCTTCCGCCCAACTCTATATGGGTCACCTGCGCTACTCCACCACGGGCAAGAGCGGATTGCAATATGTGCATCCCTTCCTGCGCCGTAATAACTGGCGAGCGAAGAACCTGTGTCTGTGCGGCAACTTCAACATGACGAACATCGACGAGATCTTTGAGAAGATCGTGCGGCAGGGACAGTCGCCACGTATGTTTGGCGACAGCTACATCACCCTCGAATGGATGGGCCATCGTCTTGACCGTGAGGTGGAACGCAACTTCGAGGACGCCAAGCGCTTAGGGCTGCAGGATACGGATATCACTCAATATATCGACGACCATGTGGATTTGGCTCGTGTGCTGCGCACTTCACTGCCCGACTACGATGGTGGCTATGTGCTCTGTGGTATTACGGGTAGTGGTGAGATGTTTGCCGTGCGCGACCCCTGGGGCATACGTCCGGCGTTTTTCTATCAGGACGATGAGGTAGTGGCGGTGGCCAGTGAGAGGCCTGTGCTACAGACGACTTTTGACCTCTCGACCGATCAAGTCCATGAGATAGTTCCGGGCCAGGCGCTGATTGTCAACAGGCATGGGCAGACGAAGACAGAGACCATCCTACCACGGCGCGGCGACAGCCAGTGCAGCTTCGAGCGCATCTATTTCAGTCGTGGTTCCGACAGCGATATCTATCTGGAGCGCAAGTGCTTGGGCGAACAGTTGACCAAGCCCATCCTCCGAGCCATAGACATCGATACCGAGCACACCGTGTTCTCGTTCATCCCCAACACTGCCGAGGTAGCTTTCTACGGTATGGTGGAAGGATTCCGTCGGCTGGGGCTCGATGTGCGGACAGAGAAGGTGGCGTGGAAAGACATCAAGCTGCGCACGTTCATCACCGAGGCAGGAGCCCGCAACGACCTCGCCGCCCACGTCTATGACATCACCTACGGCTGCTTG
>CAJORF010000003.1 GCA_905236985.1 uncultured Bacteroidaceae bacterium
CGTTTCCCCGGTGGCTTCACGAAGCGCGAAGGTAAGGCTAACGATGACGAAATCCTCACCTGTCGCCTCGTCGATCGTGCGCTTCGTCCGTTGTTCCCCAGCAACTATCATGCTGAGGTGTATGTGAATGTTAACCTCTATAGTGCTGACGGCGTGGATATGCCTGATGCACTCGCAGGTTTTGCCGCCAGTGCTGCACTCAGCGTCAGCGACATCCCCTTCGAAGGTCCCATCTCCGAGGTGCGCGTCATTCGCCTGAACGGTGAGTACATCGTTGACCCCACCTTCGAGCAGATGAAGGAAGCCGACATGGACATCATGGTCGGAGCTACGGAAGAGAACATCATGATGGTGGAGGGTGAGATGAAGGAGGTCAGTGAACAGGATCTGCTCCAAGCCCTCAAGGTCGCTCACGAAGCCATCAAGCCCATGTGCCGCCTGCAGAAGGAGCTCGCCAAGGAGCTTGGCAAGGACGTCAAGCGCGAGTACTGCCACGAGATCAATGACGAGGAGTTGCGCGAGCAGGTCAACAAGGAGTGCTACCAACCCGCTTACGACATCACCAAGCAGGCACTGGAGAAGCACACCCGCGCAGAAGCCTTCGAGAAGGTACGCGAGGACTTCAAGGTGCGCTATGCTGAGGCTCACGCTGACATGGAGGCTGCTGAGCTCGAAGAGAAGAATGCCCTCATCGACCGCTACTACCACGATGTGGAGCGCGACGCCATGCGCCGTTGCATCCTCGACGAAGGCATCCGCCTCGACGGTCGCGGCACCACTGACATCCGCCCCATCTGGTGCGAGGTGAGCCCCCTGCCAGGCCCTCACGGAAGCTCCATCTTCACCCGTGGCGAGACCCAGTCACTCAGCACCGTTACCCTCGGCACGAAGCTCGACGAGAAGCTCGTGGATGATGTCCTCGACCGCTCCTATATGCGCTTTCTGCTCCACTACAACTTCCCGCCCTTCTCCACGGGTGAGGCCAAGGCTCAGCGTGGCGTAGGCCGTCGTGAGATTGGTCACGGCCATCTCGCTTGGCGCGCCCTGAAGGGTCAGATTCCCGCAGACTATCCCTACACCGTCCGCGTTGTCAGCGACATCCTCGAGAGCAACGGTTCCAGCTCCATGGCTACCGTCTGCGCCGGTACACTCGCTCTGATGGATGCCGGTGTGCCCATCAAGAAACCCGTCAGCGGTATCGCTATGGGTCTCATCAAGAACCCGGGTGAAGACAAGTATGCTGTGCTCTCCGACATCCTTGGCGATGAGGACCACCTGGGCGATATGGACTTCAAGACCACTGGTACGAAGGACGGTCTGACCGCCACGCAGATGGATATCAAGTGCGACGGCTTGAGCTATGAGATTCTTGAGAAAGCCCTCATGCAGGCCAAGCAGGCTCGCGAGTACATCCTCGGCAAGATCCTCGAGACCATGCCCGAACCGCGTCCCGAACTGAAGCCCCATGTTCCCCGTATCGAACAGCTCATCATTCCGAAGGAGTTCATCGGTGCTGTCATCGGCCCTGGCGGCAAGATTATTCAGGGTATGCAGGAAGATACCGGTGCCACCATCACCATCGATGAAGAGGACGGCGTGGGTAAGGTGCAGGTCAGCGGTCCCAATGCCGACTGCATTGCTGCCGCTATCGCCAAGATTCGCGCTATCGTGGCTGTGCCCGAGGTGGGCGAGGTCTATGAAGGCACCGTGCGCTCCATCATGCCTTATGGCTGCTTCGTGGAGTTCATGCCGGGCAAGGACGGTCTGCTGCACATCTCCGAGATTGACTGGAAGCGCCTCGAGACTGTCGAGGAAGCAGGCATCAAGGAGGGTGACAAGATGACCGTGAAGTTGCTGGACATCGACCCCAAGACGGGTAAGTTCAAGCTCTCACGCCGTGTGCTTCTGCCGAAGCCCGAAGGCTATGTAGAGCGTCCGCCCCGTCAGCGTCCTGAACGCGGTAATCGTCCCGAACGTCGCGACCGTGGAGAACGTCGTCCCCACCACGAGGACTAAACGTCTATCCCGATTAATACACCTTATTAAATAGATGCAGGGCTGTGTCAAAACCATCGACACAGCCCTGTTCTTTGTCAGTCCTTGTGAATTGGTGCATCACCAACTGATGTGGCGCGTTCCGCTATCGTCCACGGTGATATGGACGCGGACAGTGTCGCTGGGCAGGAAGTCCTCGATGAGCTCTGGCCATTCGATGAGGCAGAGATAACCGCTGTCAAAATAGTCCTCGAAGCCCATGTCGTATGCTTCCTCGATACGACGAAGCCGATAGAAATCAAAGTGGTAGATCTTTTCTGCGTCAAGCCCGGCATATTCGTTCACGATGGCAAAGGTCGGCGACGTGACAGGCTCCCGCACGCCAAGTGCCTCACAGATGGCACGGATGAATGTGGTCTTGCCGGCTCCCATCTGTCCGTAAAAGGCGATGATGTGGCGGTCGCCGAGTGACGTGATGAATTCTTGGGCCTTGCCCTCAATCTCTTCAAGATTTCTCAATTCTATTTTCACCTTATCTATCAAATTCACGTTATCCATAATCAATTATCCTCTCCTCTTTGGCGTCAGCCCAATCAACGGAATGAGCATCTCTTCCATGGAGATGCCTCCGTGCTGGAAGGTGTCGCGGTAGTAGCTGACGTAATAGTTGTAGTTGTTGGGATAGGCAAAGAAGCTGTTGCCACGCGCGAAGATGTAATGTGTGGAGAGGTTCGGCGAGGGCAACATGGCGCGTCGTGGCTCAGTGATCTCAAAGACCTCCTTGGCGTTGTAGTCGAGGTTTTTGCCCAGCTTGTAGCGGAGGTTGGTGTTGGTGTTCTTGTCGCCCTTGACGCGGATGGGGTTCTGACAACGTATGCTACCGTGATCCGTCGTGAGAATGATATGATAGTCGCTGGCGGCGAGGGCTCGGAAGAGATCGCCGACGGCACTGTGGCGGAACCAGCTGAGGGTGATGCTGCGATAGGCGGCTTCGTTGGAAGCCAGTTCGCGCACCATGCGACTCTCGGTACGGGCATGGCTGAGCATGTCGATGAAGTTGAGGACGCACACGTTGACGTCGTACTTTGCGAGCTGCGGCAGTTTCTGCACCAGACGCTCGGCGGCAACGGAGTCGTTCACCTTATTATAGGTGAAGGTATGATGACGGCGGTAGCGGTTGAAGAGTGTCTGGATGAGCGGAGCCTCATTGAGGTTCTTACCCTCCTCGGAATCCTCGTCCACCCACAGATCAGGGAACATCTCCGCGATGATATTGGGCATCAACCCGGAGAAGATGGCGTTGCGGGCGTATTGTGTGGCAGTGGGGAGGATGCTGCAGTAGAGGTTCTCATCGATGAGGAACAGGTCGGCAATCTCATTCATGAGGATGCGCCATTGGTCGAAGCGGAAGTTGTCGATGACGATGAGGAAGACCTTCTTGTCGGCATCTAACTGGGGGAACACACAGCGCTTGAAGATGTCGGGACTCATCACCTCGGGACGTCCTTCGGCTTCTGCATCGTTGATCCATTTGAGGTAGTTCCTCTCGATGAAACGGGCAAATCGGTTGTTGGCTTCGCTCTTCTGCATCGCCAGCATATCCTTCATGGCACTGTCCGTTTCTGAGAGTTGTAATTCCCAGCTGACCAGGCGGCGATAGACCTCTATCCAGTCATTGATGGAGGTGGCATCGTCGATGAGCATACCCATCTTCCCGAAGTCCTGCTGGTAGGCCGTCTGCGTATGCTCGGTGACGATTTCGCGCTGGTGGATGTTCTTCTTCAGCGTCAAAAGGATTTGTGTCGGGTTGACCGGTTTGATCAGGTAATCGTCGATTTTGCTGCCGATGGCTTGATCCATGATATGCTCCTCCTCGCTCTTGGTCACCATCACCACGGGTGTCGTCGGTGTGACATCCTTGATGCGTGCCAGCGTTTCCAGTCCGTTGATGCCTGGCATATTCTCATCGAGGAGAACCAGGTCGTAGGTCTGTTGGCGGCAGCGGTCGAGGGCGTCAAACCCATTGGTTACAGTATCTACTTCATACCCTTTGTTCCGCAGGAACAGGATATGAGCCTTGAGGAGTTCAACCTCGTCATCTACCCAAAGTAATCTTCCATTAGTCATATATCAGAACTATTCGCTTTTCTCTCAATACAGCCAGTCCTCATCGTCCTGCGTATCCTCTTCCTCTTCTTCTGCTTCTTCGGTTTCATCGGATGGATCCTTCTTCTCGGGGATGTCATCGATGTCGGTCGGGAAGTGGTCGGTGGGTTCGTCGAGGATGAGGTCTTCTGGCACGTCGATGGGCGAGAGCTCTGCGTCGTAGAACTCTGCATACTCATCATAGCTGTAGCGTGTGCCGAGCAGCTTCAGGTTGGCTTCGCTAATGAGGATAGCTCGAATGCCCTCCAAGCGTTCGCGCATGTGGCTGTCACCATAAAGCTGTTGCGCGTAGGCATGCACTTCGTCGTAGCTTTGGAAGCCAGTCACACGCAGTTGGGAGATGACGCCCGACTTCACGATCTCGATGTCGAAGTTACGAGCCATGAAAGTGGTGAAGTTGAAACGGGCCATTTCGTACAAGAGCGCATCCTCGTCAAGTTCGCCAGTGGGGTAGGCCAGCACGAAAACGTATGGCACAGCGGGGTCCGCGACGAGTGTGTCTGCCGTGGCGGTGCTGTCGTTGGAGACATCCAAGGCGTGAGCACTCCAGATGGAGGAGGCATCCCATTTGTCAGATGCCAACAGACGTCCCTCCTGGATGCCCTTGACATACGCCTTGGCCAATTCGGCTATCTCATCCTTGGTGTATTTCTCTGCTACCACTTTCAGCTCGTTGAAGAATGAGTCGCGATGCCCGGTGTAGAGCTGTGTCATCGCATGGATGAAGAGGAATTTCGCGCGGTGCGCCCCATCGTCGAAGTCCTCGGCACTCTGACGGCAGTTCTGATCCACTAAGTAGTAGTTGCCTTCCTTGTAGGCATCGTAGGTCTCGGCGTAAAGAGAGTCCTCGTAGTGGCGACCGAACTGTGCCAGTTCCACGAAGCGCGGATTCGAGATGACCTTCGTGAGACCGCTCTCTGGGAATGACTCCTGCAACAGCGACAGGTAGTATTGCATGGACTCCTCGTCGCCTCGTCGCATGGCGAGCAGGAAGAGATGGTAATAGACATCGTCCATCTGCTCGAAGTCGGGGTAGTCGGCGATGAGGCGTTTCAGAGTTTTCTCCGAGAGGGTGTAGTTGCCGATTTTCTCCATCTCTATGATGCCGCCGTGGTAGAGTCCGTCGAGGATCATGGCGTGAGACTCCTCAACTTGCTCCTCCGTGAACGGTATCTGTTTGAGGTAGAACTCGCGGTGGTGCGGGTCGTTCTCCAAAGAGTCCTTCAAGCGTTGCTCTTCCTCGCTCAAAACTTCCTCGCCGCCCAGACCTTCGCCCATCTCGGACAAGCTGTCTAATGCAGCATAGTCAGTTGCGTCCTCGGATGTTTGACCGCCCAGCGACTGTTTGTTACTGAAGCGCCAGTTGTCCTCATTGGGACGGTTGCCCCATTTGCGTTGGAAGTCTTGTTTGCCGCGGTTGACGGTCTGCGCGTTGTAGAAATAGAAGGTCGTGGACTGCGTGCCTCGGCGCACAGCACCCGTCTGCCCTTTTGCACCAGGCTGGGCGGTAGCTGCTGCGTTGCTCTTACGCTCGGCGGTGGCACCTTGTCTCTCCAGTCGTTTCTCTTCCTCTTTCTCTTTCTTCTTGAGTTCTGAGATGACCCTGTCGATGACGGCCAGATATTGCTTCTCTGGCATCTTCGCCAGGATGAGCAGGCTGTCCTGTAGCTTCACGGCAGAGAGGTGAGGCTCTATCTCTGTCAGTATCTTGCTTCGTTGCTGCACCTCCTGATAGTCTGCGTGTTCCTTGTCCAGGATACCTGCGAGCTGGTTGTAGCAGTCGGTGGCGTCGATGTAGTTCTCACGTTCCCAGTAGAGTTCGCCGAGATGCTTGAGCACGACGGCTTTGGCAAAACCGTTCTGTGAACTCTCCTCGATGCCCTTTTTCCAGGCATAGATGGTGTTCATCGTGTCGCGACTCGCCAAGTAGATGTTACCTATGGCGTAGTAGATACGATCTTGATAGTCCACATTGTTAGGGCTTTTTGCCATACGGCGCAGTTTGCGAATCATCGCTTTCCCTTGTCCGTCTGCCATTACTTCGGTTTGAAGGATGCGGGCGTTGAACGCCAGCTCGTAGGGTGGATTCAGTCGGATGCACTTTTTCAGCGCCTTGTAAGCCGCCTGTTTGTTGCCCGCTTGCTGATACAACTGTCCGAGCAGGTAGTAACGGCGCGCCTTGGAGAGCTTACCCTTGCTGTACTTCACGCAGCTCTCGAGCGGTGCGATGGCCTCCTGTGGCTGTCCCGTGGCTATGAAATAGGCCACACGCGTAGCGTCCAGCTCATGCTGACCCTTTGGCGAGATGCTGTCGCGGCGAATCTTATTGAACACATCCTCTGCGTCGTAGGGCCATTCCAAAAGTACATAGCAACGTGCCAGCTTGGCGCGTGCCACACTGGCGATGTCCGGTTGGTCGGCATAGAGACGTAGCATGTAGTTGTAGGTGGCAGCAGCCTCGATGAACTCACCTTTCTGGAACTGAGCATCTGCCATCATCATCCATGCGTGATGGAGATAAGGGTTGAATTCCTTGCGGGCAAAGAACGCTTTCTGCTTGTCGCTCATCTTGCCCGATGGCTTCTTGGGCTTGCGCTTGATGCTATGTTTCTTGATGGCTTTCTGGCTCTTCTCGATGGCCGTCTCGAAGTTACCTTTCCCCAAGCCTGCCGTCTTCTTGTTGGCCACGACGAACATGGGAAGCACTTCGGTGTAGTTATCGACATGACCTTTGTCCTGTGCTTCCACACCTTCTTCGTAGGCTATACGTCCGTTGTACAGGGTGTTGAAATGGGCGGTGGCACTATGGTAAAAGCGTGTTGCCGAAGTGTTCTTCTTGGTGGAACAAGCCGCCATCACCACTGCCATCAGCAGCGGCAACCATAATGCTATATTACGCGCGCGTCTCATACCTTATTATATAACGTATCTATCCTTCATTTATTGTGCGATGATGAGCAATGCTTCGTCGCGAACACCTTCGGGCAGCTCAATACCTCGCAGTTGGAGGCTCCTGAGCCAATCGCCCACTTCGTGTGGCAGCGTGGTGTAGAGCACTTCGCGGAACTCCTCCTCCTCCTCGGACTGATAGGCATCAGCCTCACGACCACGGAAGCGGTCGAGCTCCTCGTCATCGAAGTACTCGATGGGTTCCGCTACAGCCTTCATCAGCAGTTCCTTCTCGCAAACCGCGTGCTGCCCGCAACAAATGCCTCCATCATCCCCTCCCGTTAGGGTGGGGAGATGCTGGCGCGAAGTGTCGTTATCTGTTTTTTTCATTATCTGCTATTTCTCATTTCAGGGGACAGGCACTCCTCTCACTTATGGGAGGGGTTGGGGGAGGGGCATTACCTCAAATCCCGCTCCCTTCAAATCCTCCCAGAAATTGGGATAGGACTTCGTGACCACTTCGGGGTCGTTGATGTCAATGCTTCCGAGCACCAAGGCAGCAGGCGCAAAGGCCATGGCCATACGATGGTCATCGTAGGTGTCGATGGCTGTGCCGGGCAGTGGTTGCAGGTAGGGTATTTCGCCAGCAGGCTGCTTCTTTGGACCAGCCCAACTCATCACGCTGTCCCCCTCGACCTCCACGCGAACGCCGAGCTTGGCCAGCTCCGTCTTCAAGGCCGCGATGCGGTCTGTCTCCTTGATACGCAGGCTCTGCAAGCCGCTGAAACGGAAAGCGATGCCCTTCAGTGCGCAAGTTACGACGAGAGTCTGTGCCAGGTCGGGAGTCTTCGTGAAGTCGTGTTCCAGCTGCCTCGGCAAACGACCATTTCGGATGAGAACGGTTTCCGGTTCGTGGTCGTCCAGTGTGGCGGAGCGCACGGACAGACACCTGAAGATATCCTGAACGGCACTGTCGCCCTGTAGGCTCTTGTCGAAGAGTCCCCGAAGCCTGGCTGTAAGGTTGCGTTGCTCTTGCAGGAGCATGATCTCATACCAGTACGAGGCTGCGCTCCAGTCCGACTCGATGGTGTAAGGTGTTGGCAGGTATGGTTCCGGCTCAACGCGCAGTGTACACCTGTCCGTCCAACTGGCTTGAGCACCATGCTCGCACATCATAGCCAGTGTCATGCTGATATAAGGACGGCTGACTATTTTGCCTTTCAGTTTCAACGTCAGTCCTTTGCCCAAGAGCGGGGCTATCATCAGTAGGGCAGAGATGAACTGCGAGCTGACATCGCCCTTGAGTTCCAGCTCACCGCCCCCCAGACGTGAGCCAGTGATGCGAAGCGGCGGGAAACCTTCCTCACCCAGATATTCGATCTGAGCACCTAAGCTGCGCAGGGCATCTACGAGGATGCCGATGGGGCGGTGGCACATCCGTTCTGAACCTGTGATGGTGTGCGTGCCGGGGCTCACGGACAGCAGAGCCGTGAGAAAACGCATAGCTGTGCCGGCTGCCTTGACATTGACGATGGGTGGCATCATGCAGTCGGCACCGTCGCGCCGCTCCATGTCCAAAAGAAACAATGCGTCCATCATCACCACCGTGTCATCGCAGTCCGAAACATTACTCAGCAGTCCCATGGGCGCACCACTGAGAGAGTTCAAGATGAGCGCGCGGTTGCTGATGCTTTTGCTGGCGGGCAGATGCACGTCGATGTCCAATTTCTGAGGCTTTTTGATGCGAAATATCATATAAAAAGGGCTATTATGTCGAAAAACCGCCACAAAAGTAGAAAAAAGTTTGCACGTATCAAAAAAAACGCCTACCTTTGCACCCGCAAATCGAAAAAGAATACATTCTTTCACGTTTGCACCCAGTTTCGGGATGTAGCTCAGTCCGGTTAGAGTACGCGTCTGGGGGGCGTGGGGTCGCTAGTTCGAATCTAGTCATCCCGACACAGAAAGAAACAGCTGATAACTGAAGTTATCGGCTGTTTCCCTTTTTATGCCACATTCCCGTAAAGTGAGCTGGTTGACGTGTTGGTTGACGAGAAAAGTAAACCAAGAAGTCAACCAAAAGTATGGAAACAGCTATTTCAGTTGTTTGTTACAAGAGCAAAACGTTGAGCAATGGTGAGCACCCTCTTATGGTGAGAGCGGCCAAGGACGGTAAGAGATCAATGAAAAGTCTTGGAGTCTCTGTGAATCCAATCTATTGGGACTTCACGAAAAACTGTCCAAAGAAGAACTGCCCGAATAGAGCAGAACTAATGAAACTCATATCGCAGACCTTATCTATGTATCAAGGTCGTGCGATTGAGGCGAAGTCGAAAGGGGAGGATGTTAGTGTATCTTCCATCATTGAAGATAGGGAGCAGTCCCTAAGTCGAGTATATGTTGATGACTTTCTAACATCACATATCCTAATGCTAAGAGAGAGCGGCAAAGTGGGAAATAGCTATGCCTACTTGAACCTGCGAACTACTTTAAGAAATTTCTATGGCAAGAAGCTGACCTTTACCTTTAATGAAGTCGATATAGCCTTTTGTAATCGGTTTGAAGCTTGGATGCGGAAAAATAAGTATGAAGATACAACGATGAGCTACTATTTCCGTACACTTCGAGCCACCTATAATAAGGCCGTTGAAGCTAAAAGTGCGAGTAGAGAGAAGAATCCATTTATCGAATATAAACTGAGTAGATTC
>CAJORF010000004.1 GCA_905236985.1 uncultured Bacteroidaceae bacterium
CGTATGTCATTTGCATGGCGACAGAGCCTTGCGGCCATTTCTGGCGGTCGATATACATCTTGATGGTGCCCTTTGAGAGCACGAACAGACCAGGTCTGACTTCGCTGCACTCGAAGTGCATCTGGTTCTGACCCTCGGAGTATTCTAACGCCTTGATCTGCCAGCAGCCATCGACGATGTGCACCAGCATATTTCCTAGCTTCACCTTGTATATTGTACAGCCGTCAGAGGTGTAGCTGCCGATGTACGTCATGCCTGTAGCCTGTTTCTTCTTGTATTTGCGTTTCAGTTCCTTGGCCTTACTGCGCACCTTGTCATAGAACTTGTCATAAATGTTCACTCCCATCATGCCGTCGTGCTTGAGAAACGACTTCACCTGCTTGTCCGTGAGTTTCTGTTTCGACTCAACGATGCGTGGGTTGGATGGGTAGAGCTTGCCATTGTAGAACAGCACGTCCTCAGCCATGGTGATGCCAAAAGCTTTGTAATCTAAGAGAGCCGATGCTATCTGTCCGTAGCCCGCCAGCTTAGCGGCAAAGGTGATCATTCGTCGTCTGGGCATTTGTTTCAAGTCGAGGTCCTTTTCCATGCTGGTCGTCACCGTATAACGCAATGTCTGTATGTGATCCTTCAGCGGTCTGGCGTTCTCTAACACCTGATTGACCAAGTACTCCTCAAAGGTTTGACCATCAGCCAGGACAATAACCTCGTTCATGCTACGCGTCTCAGGGATGTCCGAATCGTCCTGCGCCCTAATGCCCATGGCTGACAGGGTGATGCAACAGAGTATCGTGATAAGTCGTTTCATAGTACCTCCATATTGTTTTTTTGTCATCACTTCATCACTTCTTTTCATACCACTCATGCAGCACATACCAAGCCTTCTTACGTTCGCCCTTGTCGCTGACAAGTCCCTTCATATTATAGTAGTCTTGAATGCCAGTGAGCACGCGGCGGGGTGAGCGGAAGTCTTTCAGGATCCAAGGCGTGGTACCCGCGAGGCCATCAATCTTGTCGAGCATGGCGAGGTTCTCGCGATAGAGGTTCTCTTGGAACTCCTCTGTCCAGCGTTGGTTCTTCGCTCCGTGAAGGCCATATTTGGCACCGCCGCCGAACTCGCTGATGATGACGGGCTTGTTGTAAGGAATCTCCCACCGCATCTTCGGGGCATCGTTCACGTCGCGATACCAACCGACGTACTGATTGAAGCTGACCACATCGACTAACTCGTGCATGTTGTCCTGTAGGCGGTTCACATAGTTCGAAGCTCCCGTCACTTCCATTGCCATCGAGATGAGGCGGGTGCTGTCCAGAGTGCGGGCATAACGTGCCAAACGACCTAAGAAGGCATCGCGCTCAGGGGAGTGTGGCGTTTCGTTGGCTATCGACCAGATGATGACGTTAGCACGGTTGCGGTCGCGGGCAATCATGTCGGTAAGCTGTCGCTGGGCGTTCTGATAGGTAGCGTCGTTTTTCCAGTCGATGGTCCAATAGCAAGGAATCTCGCTCCATACCATGAGACCCATCCGCTCGGCCACGCGCACCATATACTCGTTATGAGGATAATGAGCCAGACGCACGAAGTTGCAGCCCAGTTCCTTTGCCCACGTCAGCAGCGTGCGGGCATCCTCAGCGGAGTTGGCACGCCCGCCACCGTTCGGTTTCTCCTCGTGCAGGCAAATCCCTTTCAGGAACACGGGTTCGCCGTTGAGCAAAATCTGCTTGCCTCGTGTCTCAATGGTACGGAAACCTATGGAGTCGCTGAGGGTCTCGCCTCCACACTCCAGCAACACCTGATAGCGTCGGGGATGCGCTGGCGACCAAAGTTCCAGTTTCGATTTCTTCGTAGAGAGCTTTTCCTGTATGCGTCCGTTCTCATCGGTAGTGAATGTCCGCCTGATTTTCAGTTCTGGGAAAGTGACGGTTACCGATTCTCCTGCTGCGGGGCGATTTAATTTCATGGTGAAGTCAATCACGCTGTTCTTGCCGTCTGCACCTGGGAGTGCGTTGAGTTGCAGCGAGTAGTCCTCGATATAGGTCGCGGGCAGGCTCAGGAGCATCACGTCGCGGGTGATGCCGCCATAGTTCCACCAGTCGAAGATCTGCGTAGGCACAGCCGAGGCGCTGCGTTTGTTGTCAACCTTCACGATGACGAAATTCTTGCCCTCGTGCAGCAGGTCGGTCACGTCGAAGTTAAATGGCGTGAAGCCTCCCACATGATGCCCGGCCTTCTTGCCGTTCACATACACATGGCAGTCGTAGTTCACCGCACCGAAGTAAAGCAGCGCACGCCCTCCCCCTCGGGGGAGTGGGTTGGGGGCCTCGAAGTATCGCTGCAGCCACACCGTTCCTTCGTAGAAGAACAGCCGTTCGTCCTGCGTGTTCCAGTCGCCCGGTACGCGCATCGTCGGAGCCGCATCGAAGTCGTACTCGATGAGGTCTTCGGGACGTTGTGGTTTGGCATTACTGAAGAATCCCCAGCGCATTGGGTTCATGCGGTAGTCGTAGTAACCTTCCTCCTGCACATCCACGATATAGTGCCAGTCGCCGTTGAGCGAAAGCGTCTCACGGTTCATTACGTTCGTCACTTGCGGCACCTCTTGTGCCATTGTGGCGATTGCCACAGTGAAGGCGAGCGTCGATAGAGCCAAGACCTTTTTACACTGCAGACGCAGCTCGTCGTTTTTCCAAAAGTTCTTCATATCCTCAAATGTTTAGCTGATGATTCTTATTCCGTCTATTCTTCCCATGCCGCTTTGATTTTTGTGCAAAGGTAATGCTATAATTCATCCCCTCAAAAATTATTAAAGTATTTTCTCCGAAATCCTCAAGATTTAGGAAAATTTGGTATTCTATGTGTAGATATACATAAATAATCTGCTATCTCCACGAATGATGCTGTGGCGTCAAGTGACTGGCATTCCCCTCTCTTTTTCGTGACGATTTGTAAATTTTACAAAGGGAAAGGACTTAATCTGTGGAAAGTTTTGTATCTTTGCCGCTGTAAACAACAAAACGAAAAGAATATGCCAGCGATTTTGAGCGGAAATGCGCTAAAAATCATTGCCATCATCGCCATGACGATTGATCATCTGGCATGGGTGGGCATCGAAACCTACGAGCAGGCGGAAACGCCAGCGCAAATTTTCCTGCACTGCGTTGGACGGCTGACCGCCCCGATCATGATCTTCTTTGTGGCCGAGGGTTATCACCACACGCATGACTTCCGCCGCTACCTGCACCGTTTGCTCATGCTGGCCGTGGTGAGCCACTTCGCCTTCTGCTACTTCAACATGTCGGGCTTTAATCCGCTGAACAACCTGCTCTTCAATGCCACAAGCATCGCCTGGCCACTCCTGTGGGGTCTGGTACTGCTCAAGGTATGGGACATGGAGCGGCTGGCTCGTTGGCAAAAAGTGGCTGTCACCCTGGTGGCTTGCCTACTCACCTGCACGTCCGACTGGAGTTGTGCCGCCCCACTGGCCATACTCATGATTGGGCGCAGTCGGGGTGATTTCTACAAGCAGATGCTCTGGATGATGCTGATGATCTCGATCTACGCCGTTGCCTTCTTCATCTTCCACAGCCCGACATACGGCATGGTTCATTTATCCTGCTGGCTGGCGGTACCACTGCTGGCGATGTACAACGATCAGCGAGGCCGCTGTCGCTGGCTCGGCAAATTCTTCTACTATTATTATCCGGCCCACATGGCACTCATCGGCCTGCTGGCCCGAATGCTATCCTAACATCTTCTTAGTAGAACTTAACGATGTCATCCAGGGGTCTGTGTTGAGGACGGTTAGGCTCACCAGCCCTATAGCCCAGTGCGATGACCGCCATAATCGTTTCATTTTCGGGGATGTCGAAGAGCTTACGCAGTTCGTCAGCGTCGCGCATTCCCATGATGAGCGTGTCGAAGCCCATGGCGCGCGCCTTCAGAATCAGGTAGCAGTTGCTCAGGCCATTGTCGTAGGCACCCCATCCGTCGCCCACCTCGTTGGTCTGGTTGCCCTGGAAGAAACCCGACTTGCCCCGCTCAAATGTAGAGACAATCAGAATCGGAGCATTCTTGATGCGATCCTTGTTGCCTCCTACCATATTTTGAACGGCGGCTACTTTCTCGTCGCTGATAGCCACATAATACTTCGTGGGCTGCTGATTGGCCCACGACGGTGCCTCCTGTGTAGCCGTCAGAAGCTCGCGGACTTCAGCCTCCGAAATCTTCTTCGAGGCATCGTAGCTGCGGACGCTTCGTCTTGTTGTCAGTACTTCGTCGAATGAAACAACATACTTCGACGCTTCTTTTTTCTCATTACAGCCAGTCATGGCCAACAGTGCTGCAAGGGCACCCAGAATCATTACTTTCTTCATTTTCATTTTGTTAAGTTTGTGTTGTAGTTATTCTTTTTGAATATCGCGAGGATGGGCATAGTTTCATTTCTTGGCGGTCAGGCGCCGGATATGGTCTTTCAGAATCTTGTAGGCAGGTTGCGGCATGGCTCCGTGGTCGTAGCCCTGCATCTCGTAGAGCGTTACGTCCTTGTGGCCTACGAGCTTCAGCATACGCCAGAAGTAGGCCTGCTCCTCATAGCGGCCATAGAGCTCCAGTTCGCGGTCACCGGAGATGATGACTATAGGCGGGGCGTCGGGACGGACGTAGGTGAGCGGGGCGTATTGATCGATGGTGGCCTGCAAGGGCGGTATGCCCTGCTGCTTGCGGATGTTGTAGTGCGTGATACATTGTCCGCTGAAGGGCACGAGGGCGGCCAAGGAATCGGCATCGACACCGTACTTCGCTAACCATTTCTTGTTGAGGCCAATCATATCTAAGAGATAGCCTCCTGCGGAATGTCCGGCTACGAAAATCTTGCGGTGACTGCCACCGTATTTCTCGATGTTCTTGTAGGTCCAGGCCACGGCCGCAGCGGCATCGTCCAGGATGTCGTCGATTTTCGCTTTGGGCAGCAGGCGGTAATTGGCAGCCACGACCACGAGGCCGCTGTTCTTCAATTGCCCGTCGATGTGCTTGTTGCCGCCTTCGATGCCGCCGCCGTGGAACCACACCACCACGGGCGCGTCCTTCTGGTCTTCGGGGTAATAGACATCGAGCTTACAGCGCTCCTGTGCGTAGGCGTCGGCAGACGATGTATAGGGAATGTCATTAACTTGCTTGTACTGTGCCTGTGAGATCATCGGCCACAGTATGAGCACCAGGATTGTAGCAATTTTCAGTCTCATCATGTTCTTTTTTGTGTGTTACTTGATAAACAATGTTCATTCTGAGTGCAAATTTAGCGATAATTCCGTAATTATTACTATCTTTACGGATTTATTTACGAAAAATGACACGATTATACTGGATCATTCGCTTGATGAAGCTATCTGGGGTGTTGACGGACACCAAAAGGCGCAAGTTGCTACATGATGAAAACACGTAATGCCAAGAGGGTTCATAAATAAACATAAAAATTTCCTCTGTCTTGCTATGACATGGAGGAATCTTTGTATATTTGAGCCGTTTTTTTGTGAAATGATTCAAGAGAAATAAAACGATGACACGTAAAATAGTACTATTGGCACTCATTGCCGTATGCAATGGAATGCTTGCCGCTGAGCCGCTCGTCAACTGCGGCCCAAGGCCGACAGAGAATCAGTTACGGTGGCAGGAGATGGAGATGTATGCCTTCATCCACTACTCGCTGAACACCTACACGGATGAGGAGTGGGGCTTTGGTAATGAAGATCCACAGCTGTTCAACCCTTCGGACCTCGATTGCCGCCAGTGGGCGCGTGTTTGTAAACAGGCTGGCATGAAGGGCATCATCTTCACGGCCAAGCACCACTGCGGCTTCTGCATGTGGCCCTCGAAATACACGGAGTACTCGGTGAAGAACTCGCCGTGGAAGAACGGTAAGGGCGATGTGGTGCGTGAATTGGCTGATGCTTGTCGCGAGGAGGGGCTGAAGTTTGCTGTCTATCTCTCGCCCTGGGACAGAAACCATCCTGAGTACGGACGACCAGCATACGTGACCTACTTCCGCAATCAGCTGCGCGAGTTGCTGACGGAGTACGGCGAGATGTTTGAGGTGTGGTTCGACGGAGCCAACGGCGGCGACGGCTGGTATGGCGGAGCCAACGAGACACGCAAGATAGACCGCACCACCTACTACGAGTGGCCTGAGACCTTCCGCATGATACGAAAGTTGCAGCCGCAGTGCCTCATCTGGAACGACGGCAGCAGTCGAGGCGATCTGCGCTGGGTAGGAACGGAGGCTGGCGAAATTGGCGAGACCAACTGGAGCCTGCTCAACCACGACGGCGAGGTCACTCGGTCTATGCTGCACTACGGAGTGGAAGACGGCGACTCATGGGTTCCAGGCGAGACGAACACGAGCATCCGCCCAGGTTGGTTCTACCACAAGACGGAGGACGAACACGTGAAGAGCCTGTCGAAACTCATGGAAACATATTACAAGAGCGTTGGACGCAACTCCTGCCTGCTCCTCAACATCCCCATCGCACCCAACGGACGCATCCATCCCACAGACTCCCTACGTGGCCTTGCTTTCAAGAAGATGATTGACGAGGTGTTTAAGACAGACTTGGCCAAGGAGGCCCAATTGACCGCTCAAGCCTCAACCTTCGACCTTCAATGGGCCCAACCTACAGAGTTCAACCGCTTCGTGGTGGAGGAGGATATTCGTTACGGACAGCGGGTGAAGAAGTTCTCATTAGAGGCTGAGGTCAATGGGCAATGGGTGCCTTTGAAGGACGAGTGGGTGAAGAATGGAGATGGCTTGACCACCATCGGCCATCGCCGCATCATCTGCTTCCCCACCGTCAAAGCCACGCGTCTGCGGTTCACCGTCCTTGACGCCAAGTGCACGCCTATCATCCAACGCACTTCTGTCTATCTGGCTCCTGAGCTGACCGCAGACATCCCTGGTTCGGGAGAGAAGCACAGCAGCAAGCTCCATTACTTTTTCAGCAATCCCAGGCAGATGATGATTGACTGGGACACGGAGCATACCATCACCTCGTTCCGCTACCTGCCTCCACAGACCACGCACGAGGGCACAATCACCCACTACACCCTCTGGGCTTCCTCCAACTGGCAGGAGTGGACGAAACTGGCCTCTGGCGAGTTTTCGAACATCGTGAACAACCCCATCTGGCAGACCATCAAGTTCACGCCCGTCAAAGCCAAGATCCTGCGCCTCGATGCAGATCGTCTGGCTGAGGGCGAGCGCATGGCCTTCGGCGACATTGAAGTGATTTTTGACAAATAGTGCTATCGCCTTGAATAACAAGCAAATGCCAAGACGAAGACGAAGCGGAATGTAAATCATGTCGTGCACGACATATTGTTAAACAAGCTTAAAGTTTAAGGTAAATCGCTTGCGATATAAAATAATCATCGTACCTTTGCATCGCAAACGATAGAAATAACTATTTAAATATAATAAGGTATGGCTAAGATTTATGAATTCAAGGCTCAGACGAGCAAAGGTAAGGAACTGGATTTCGCCCAGTTCGAAGGTAAAGTGCTTTTAATCGTGAACACCGCCAGCAAGTGCGGTTTCACCCCTCAGTTCGCAGGACTGGAAGAGCTGAACAAGAAGTACAAGGACAAAGGTCTGGTCATCATCGGCTTCCCCTGCAACCAGTTCAAGGAACAGGATCCGGGCAGCGATAGCGAGATTGAAGGTTTCTGCCAGCTGAACTACGGCGTGACGTTCCAAATCATGAAGAAGGTCGATGTCAACGGTGCTGCTGCAGAACCCATCTTCGAGTACCTGAAGGCTCAGGCTCCCACCGAAGAGTATAAGGGTCTGAAGGCAAAAGCCGCCCATACACTCTTGAAGACGCTCAGTAAGAGCGTGGAGAAGGACAGCGACATCCTTTGGAACTTCACCAAGTTTCTCATCTCCAAGGATGGCGAGACCGTCAAGCGCTACGCTCCCACCACAGAGCCGAAGGACTTTGAGAAGGACATCGAAGCCATGCTCGCTTAGGACTTGTCAACTCGTCAACTTGTCAACTCGTCAACTTGTCAACTCGTCAACTTGTCAACTCGTCAACTTGTCAACTCGTCAACTCGTCAACTCGTCAACTTGTCAACTCGTCAACTAAAAAAATGTACGCTGAGCTACAACTCGACAATCAAATCTGTTTCCGCCTCTATACGGCAGCACGACTGGTCACGCAGGCTTACACCCCGCTGTTGACAGCGTTGGGCATCACCTATCCGCAGTACCTCGTGCTGATGGTGCTCTGGGAGAAAGACAACCAGCCTGTGAACGACATCGCCCGTCGGCTGCTCCTGGAGACGAACACTGTCACTCCCCTACTCCAGCGCATGGAGAAGCTCGGCATCGTCAGCCGCAAGAAGGGCGAGCAGGACAAGCGCCAACAGATTGTCAGCTTGACCCCAAAGGGCAAGGAACTGGAGGAAGAGGCTTTCGCACAGATTCCACCCAGCATGGGCCAACAGTTCTCTGTCTGTCCGCTGAAACTCGAAGACTATCAGCGTCTGGCACAGGAACTGGACTCGATAATTGACACCTTAAAAAAATAAAGTAATTATGGCACATCAATGTGAGAATTGCAAATTTAGAGCTAATTACGACAGAAAACCGAACTCGCTGATGGGACGCTTCTGGCGTTGGCACATCAACTTCTGTCCGGGCTGGAAAGCCTATTTCACCTCTCTCCCTGCTGATCAGCAG
>CAJORF010000005.1 GCA_905236985.1 uncultured Bacteroidaceae bacterium
CATCTGCTATGCAGCTGTGATGGTGGTGATCGTAGCCTTCCTGTTGGCCTTCGTGAGCAGTGCCTTGAAGCCTGCACAGGATGCCAATGTGGCTATTGATAAGAAAAAACAGATACTGGCATCCCTCAACGTGCGCGGTATTGCCAAGAGCGACGTTGAAGCCAAGTACGACGAATTGATTCAGGAAACCTTCGTGCTCACCCCCGATGGTCAACAGATTGAAGGAGCTAACGCCTTCGACGTTGAGACCAAGGAGATCGGCGAGAAGTTCCCCATCTATCTGGCCAAGACTGCCGAAGGTGAGGACGCATACGTGCTCCCACTCAAAGGCCGCGGCCTCTGGGGCGGTCTCTGGGGCTATGTGGCTTTGACGCTCGACTGTGAGAAGGTACTCGGTGCCTACTTCGACCATGAGAGCGAAACCGCTGGTCTCGGTGCCCTCATCAAGGAAGAAGCCTTCCAGAGACAGTTCATCGGTCGTCCCGTCATGGGCGAAGATGGCAACGTAGCTCTCACCGTGGTCAAGAAAGGAGCCTCGGAAGCAGAGACACAGGTTGATGGTGTCACGGGTGCTACGCTCACGTCCAAGGGCGTTGGCGAAATGGTACTCAGCGGCATCCAGCAATATGTTGATGCTGTCAGCAAGGGTATCGAAGGCGCCATCGCCAAACCCGCTGGCGGCTGCGGCAAACACGCTCCCAAGTGCTGCGAAAAGCCTGATTGCAAATGTCCTGAAAAGAAACGCTGTGCCTGCAAGGACGGCAGCTGCGGCGATGCCGCCTGCAACTGCGCCTCCGATGCTCAGTGCTGCGCCCGCGAAGAATGTCCCTGCACTTGCTGCGAGAAAAAAGCTCCCTGCGAGATGAAGCATGAAGGCTGCGACAAGCATGAGGGTTGCGACAAACACGAAGGCTGTGGCAAGCACGAAGGTTGTCCCGAAGGCAAGGCCGAATTTGGCGGTTGCCCCGAGAAGGCTGGTGCCGAAGCTCCGCACAAGTGCAAGAGCGGCAACGACTGCTGCAAGAGCGGCACATGCGATAAGAGTGGTTCCTGTGGCAAACCCGGTTGCGATGGCGACAAAGCCTGTTGCGGACAGCGATAAGCTCGCGTTGCGCGCGAAGTATAAAGTTTAAGGTTTAAAGTTTTATGACTTTACCTTCAACAGCAGACTTCACATGCAGTATCACAAACCACATTAAACATTAAACATTAAACATTAAACTATACGTAAGTATGAGTATGTTTTCCAAAGCTAATAAGGAGGCGCTGATCAGCCCGCTTAACCTGAACAACCCCGTGGTCGTACAGGTGCTCGGTATCTGCTCAGCCTTGGCTGTCACGGCTCAGCTGGAGCCTGCCATTGTGATGGGTCTTAGCGTGACCATCATCACCGCCTTCTCCAACTTGATTATCTCCCTCATCCGCAACACCATCCCCAACCGCATCCGTATCATCGTGCAGTTAGTGGTCGTGGCCGCGCTGGTGACCATCGTCTCGCAGGTGTTGAAAGCCTTCGCCTACGACGTGAGTGTGCAGCTCTCCGTCTATGTCGGCTTGATCATCACCAACTGCATCCTGATGGGTCGTCTCGAAGCCTTTGCGATGATGAACAAACCCTGGCCCTCGTTCCTTGACGGTATTGGCAACGGCATCGGCTACGCCATCATCCTCATCATCGTGGGCTTCTTCCGCGAGCTCCTCGGTGCCGGCACACTGCTCGGCTTCCAGGTCATTCCCGATTGGTGCTATGAGCACGGCTACGTGAACAATGGTATGATGACGATGCCTGCGATGTCCCTCATCCTCGTCGGCTGTGTCATCTGGGCACACAGAGCTTATAACAAAGAATTAGTCTAATTCACAATGCATAATTCAAAATTCATAATTGGCTGCGCGGTGAACTCCCGACGTTTGACCTTAAACGCCTGAACGGCGTACTATTTGTGAATTATGAATTGATAATTATGAATTAAAACAAAGAATTATGGAACATCTATTAAGCCTATTCGTCCGCTCCATCTTTGTGGACAATATGATTTTCGCGTTCTTCCTCGGCATGTGTTCCTATCTGGCCGTGTCGAAGACCGTGAAGACAGCTCTCGGCCTCGGCGTGGCAGTCACTTTCGTGCTGCTCATCACCGTTCCCGTTGACTACCTGTTGCAAGTTTATGTCCTTGGCCCCAACTGTTTGGTTGAGGGCGTAGATCTGAGCTTCCTGTCGTTCATCCTCTTCATCGCCGTCATCGCAGCCATCGTGCAGCTGGTGGAGATGATCGTGGAGCGCTTCAGCCCCTCGCTGTATGCCGCCCTCGGTATCTTCCTCCCCCTCATCGCCGTGAACTGCGCCATCATGGGTGCCTCGCTGTTCATGCAGCAGCGCATCACCATGCCCGACACCAACTCTCAGGCCATCACTGGCATCTGGGACGCAGTGGCCTACGCCCTTGGTTCGGGTATCGGCTGGCTGTTAGCCATCACCTGTCTGGCTGCCATTCGCGAGAAGATGGCCTACACCGACGTGCCACGTCCCCTGCAGGGTCTGGGCATTACGTTCATC
>CAJORF010000006.1 GCA_905236985.1 uncultured Bacteroidaceae bacterium
CTCAACCACATTCTTGGCGTCCGAAGGAACCACTCCATGAGGTAGTGCAAAAAATGTGTCACCTGTGATAGTACGGCCATACTGGCGCAGATGATATCGGTCTGCTAACCATAACAACTTGTATGCCTTCATGCTGTTTATCTTATGTCCTGGCTGCTGATAGGCTATATAAGTCAAGGCTTGTATTATTTTTCTTGTATCGTTCATCGTATAACTTAAATCTATTTTAAAAGGATTGAGAGGCGAGGGGATAGAGGCCTTGTCGAGAGTCAAGAGTCAAGGGTCAAGGGTCGAGAGGCATTGACTTGTCGAGAGTCAAGAGGGAGGGCCAGAGGGCCAGAGGCCTTGTCGAGAGGCGAGAGGCGAGAGGGGAAGTCCTTCGGACAGTTGACAATTCTTCAAGTGTGAAGCGTCGCAAGTGCCGAGCGAAGAATTAAAAGTTAATAATTAAGAGTTCTTGAAGTATCAAGCGTCCCTTTGGGCCAAGCTAAGAGTGAAGAGGAGGGGACGTTGCCCCTGTTTAAGGATCGAGAGGTGAGTCAAAGATGGGGGAGGAGCTGTTCACACACTTGGTAATAGGTAAAAGTCTGGTACCAGAGCCTCCGGCAAGTACTATTCCTTTCATTGAATTTTTATGGTTCTATTTCTGCTTGGCAAAGGTAAATATAGAATCTGAGGAAAGTAGTCCTTTTGGAGAAATATTTTATGGGGGAGAGACTGCGCGATAGAGAATAGAGGTACACACTTCCTTGAAAGGCGAATTCGTGTTCAGCATCGTGATGCACTTCGAAAGCGCTCTGAATGAGTTGAGTTGTATAGACAAAGATCAAATAATCCCTTCTTTAGCCAATATCTCTCCCGCAACGCCACGGAATTGGGCGGCATAGCTGTTATTGGGATGCGACAGGTGCCAATCCCAGACTTGCTTCAATAAGACGAGGCCCTCCTCCCTAAAGCCTCCGAAATACAGAATGCTGCCTTTTAACTGAATGGCTTGATGGACACGGGTCTCTTGTTCAAGATAATGCTCAGTGTTCAATTTCTCATAGAGCAACAAGCACTCTTCGGCATAACGCATGGCGGCGTGAAAGTCGGCTTCGCTCAGAGGGGCTATAATGCCGTTGACGTATGTGGCCCCAAGCAATAGCAGCGACTGGGCTACTTCGTATAGCTTTTCGGGGTGTTTACAATCATCATAGATACGCCGCCTTGCAGTCAGTGCCTTGAGGCAATGCTCACAGGCTTTAGCTTGGTCGCCAAGTTGGTCTGAATAGAAGAACGCCCAATTGTGATAGGCTTCCGAAAGATACAACAGGCTACTGGGGTCTTCCTGATGTTTCGTGGCATATTCTACGACCTGACCCAACAGGAAATCTACATCGTGTTTGATGCGGTCAGGTGCCATGTTCATAATAGATGCGGCATCTATCGTGGCGGCTGCTATGCAATTAGGCAGGTCGCAAAAGACATCGGTACGGATGGATGTGTCAAAGGCCTCCTGCGGCAGGGCGATGGCCTTCTTGTAGGTTTCCGAAGCCTGGGCGAGCAAATCGATTATATTGCCCAGCAAGGGGCGAATCCTTAGCTGACAGGCCAGTATCTGACTGCGGTTGGCGAAGTCCTCAATCTGGGGAATTCCTTGCTTCTTCCATGCAGTTGTTTTCCCGATGAGTCGTTGTATTGCTCCGATTGCCCGATGATTCACACCAAGGGATGAGACAAAGTTGATATAGGTGACATAGAGGTGCATGATATAGTGACGCATCAGTTCGGAATGGTGGTCAAACGCCTCTATATTCTCCATTGCTTTCTCGTAGAAGGCCAAGGCCTCTGTGTTGCGGTTCTGGCGGTGCAGGTAGTTGGCGTAGTTCATACGCATCATCTCCACCGTGGGGTCTTTTACCTCATATCGGTCGGCGGTCTGCGCCACCTTCAGGTACTGGGCATCGGC
The DNA here is from genome assembly GCA_905236985.1 of uncultured Bacteroidaceae bacterium. Lineage (GTDB taxonomy): Bacteria > Bacteroidota > Bacteroidia > Bacteroidales > Bacteroidaceae > Physcousia. The sequence goes on from CAJORF010000006.1 coordinate 1,952, forward strand.
ATCGCGGCCAGTAGTGGCGAAAGGAGCGGGATAGGTGTCGCTGACCTGCACCATCAACATCTGGGTGCGCAAAAGCTCTGTTGGCTGGACAGCGAGGGATGCCTGCAGCTGCTCTTTACGCTCTATCAAGGCGGTGAGGCGGCCTATATTTGTATCGTTTATCCCGCCGGAAAGCAGGGTGTCGATATTGTCGGAAAGCTGACACAACCACGTTTCCTTTCTGCCACGAATCTCTTGCACTACATCGTGAATGACATCGCTCACCGCATCCGCACGGCTCATCTGCTCATCAAGGGCGTCAAGGTCAACATCGCCGGAAGGACTGGCGACCTGGGTGTTCACGCCCAAAACGGCGAATGAGAACAGCCTAACCAATGCTGCAAGTTGCTGGGCTATGGTACCGCCGTTGATGCCAAGTGTGGCAAGTGGTATGACGGGCAACTTGAAGAACACGAACCACCCGTCTTGAATGTCTATGCCAGCATTCAGTTCAACGCTGAGTATGCTCTGCTGATGCAGCCAGCGGACGAGGTTGAACTTGACACGGAAAAGGGTGTCGAAGGGTTCGTTGAAGATACCATTGCAGTTGACGGCGGCACTAATCTGGGGATGATTGGCACAGATGGCATCGCCATTATTGTAGTACAGGGCCACATCAGGCCTCTGACCTGATTTGCGGCTATTGATGGCGGTAAGGATTTCGGCCTCTTCAGCCGGGCTGACTGTATCTTTGAGGATGGCCGCATAATAATCACTGGATGGTATCTTGGTATTGTCGTCTGTGGTGAGACGACATCGGCTATGGAAGGTGCGCTCGGCTAAATCGTCCACGCTGCGAACCAGGTTGCCAAATGGGGCACGTTCAGAGGAACGGTCATCTGGAACGGTGGCATACAATTCTTTGGCTACAATAGGGTGAACAGGCGTGAGTCCGGTAGGGTGTGATACGATATGGTTTACTACAAGCGTTTCCACTTGTATATAGATGTCCTCATCGCCCGACACGGCTATAGGTGTGAGACCTTGGCTTGCCAGGTAGCTGTTGACAATTGCCTTATTAGCGGCAGGATCTTGAATGTCAAACACTACCGGCACACGATGAAGCGTATCTGTCCAAACTTGTACCTCCTCTTGTGTGTATTGTCCGCAGTTGCTCCGGAAGAGGGCAATGAAGAGGTCGCTCTTCTTGATAAGGTCCTCGTTGTACTCGCTCTGTTTTCTCAGTCCCCTGTACGTTGGCTCATAGTCTTCCCAGCATTGAAGCCTTATGCGCCAGCCTTGCGGCTCGTACCTATCATTCAGCCTACGCACAGCATCGCCAACCACGGCGCGTTCATGTGCCGTGTCGAAAGAAGATGCAATGAATAAGCGAATATTGGTCATGAGAATTGAAGTATGGTTGCAAGTGTCAAGGTTAAGATCCAGGATGTATGCATTCAGCTCTTTGAACCTTGACTACACAAAAAACTCTAAATATGTATATCGAAACCACTAAAATGAACATTCATGCTCCAATAGTGTACCGAGCGGGGTATCCTTTGTCATCTTTGAAAAGGCATTGACATCCTTGGGGAAGCACTTGCCACCATAGCTAAACTTTACCATCGGGGTCAGGAATATAAGTTTAGGGGCGTTGATATATCCTGACAGCAACACACCGATATGTACTTTTTGAATGGGTACGAACACGAATGGGAATAGGAACTTTTTGCCCCCTCAATAACCCTTAGTCTCTTTTTATCTATTAAAATCCTAACTTACTTAGTGATGAAGCCGGTAAGGCTTACCCTTCTGTAATAGCTCTGCACTGCTGCATGATGAGGTCGTACAAGTGACAGATGGGCCAGCATACATTCTCCGGGCGCAGGTATTCTTGTTTGACTCTCGTCTTCCTGTTATGTTGGTATGACTCGACGTAAGGGTCTATAGGACAATATCACACAGGTTTTCGTGCCAACGGATCTCAGGTGGTTCTGATGGACTATGGATGACTACTGCGATGGCGGAATAGCATACAGGCATGAGAGAGGGATGTTGGTATTTCCATCCCAACATGGCTCGCCACATGAGCGTTTGTTTTTTTACGGATATTGCTTCTTCTGCTTTCCACTCCTCGCCATGGCGTGTCTTCACTTCAATGAAGTATAACTTACCTTCGTACTGTGCAATGATGTCTATCTCCTTGTTACCGTGACGCCAATTGCGAGCAAGGATCTCAAATCCACGTTGAATGAGATAGTTTACAGCGACCTCTTCTCCCCATTTTCCGAAATCATTATGGCGAGCCATAATATCGTGATGTAAAAATGTGAAGCGAAATAAAGAGGTTAGTCGCGCTTAAAGATATCACGTGTATAAACTTTTTCAGCTACGTCATCCAACACAGCGTCATAGCGGTTGGCAATGATAGCCTGCGCCATCTCCTTGAACTTCTCCAAGTCGTTGACTATCACCGATCCAAAGAACGTGCTACCGTCTGGAAGGGTGGGCTCGTAGATGACGACCTTGGCGCCTTTGGCCTTGATGCGTTTCATCACACCCTGAATGCTGCTTTGCCGAAAATTATCGCTGTTGCTCTTCATCGTCAGGCGATAAACACCAATCACACACTCTTTCTCGGAAGTAGCATCGTATGCACTTGATTCTGTATAATATCCCGCTTTGCGGAGAACCTGATCGGCAATGAAGTCCTTGCGGGTTCGGTTGCTCTCCACAATAGCACTCATCATGTTCTGCGGAACAGCAGCATAGTTGGCCAACAACTGCTTGGTGTCTTTAGGTAGGCAATATCCTCCATAACCGAAACTCGGGTTGTTATAGTGCGTACCAATACGGGGATCGAGGCATACCCCTTGGATGATTGCTTGAGTGTCAAGGCCTTTCATCTCAGCGTAAGTATCCAGCTCGTTGAAGTAGCTCACACGGAGGGCCAGATAGGTATTAGCGAATAGTTTGACAGCCTCAGCTTCAGTTGTTCCCATGAAGAGCACAGGCACATCCTCCTTCAAGGCCCCTTCCTTAATCAATGCAGCAAAAGTGTGGGCAGCTTCCTCCAGTGCTGGTTCGTCATAACCGACGATGATACGTGACGGATAGAGATTATCATAGAGTGCCTTGCTCTCGCGGAGAAATTCTGGCGCGAAAATAATCTTTGGCATGACCACCTTGAACGTGCCATCAGCTTGCCGCTCGCGATAGGAGAATTTCTTACGGACACTGGCCGTGTAACCCACGGGAATGGTGCTCTTGATGACCATTACCGCATCGGGATTGACACTTAATACGAGGTCAATCACGTCCTCAATGTGATGAGTGTCAAAGAAGTTCTTGACTGGATCATAATTGGTGGGAGCCGCAATGACCACGAAATCGGCATCGGAATAGGCCGACTTTCCGTCAAGGGTGGCTTTTAACTGTAGCGGCTTTTCAGCAAGGTATTGCTCGATATAATCATCTTGAATAGGGGAAATTTTGTTGTTGATCTTTTCCACCTTCTCAGGAACAACATCGACAGCTGTTACCTGATGATGTTGCGCCAACAGGGTAGCTATGGACAATCCTACGTAGCCTGTTCCTGCTACTGCGATTTTCAAATTATCGTTCATTCAATACTATTTCCTTTGTTGATTTTCAATTAAAACTTCCGCCAGTCCCCTTTGTCGTTACCGTCAGTTCATACCTGCTTCGTCACCTCAGCCTTTTGACCAGCCGACAACTGCACCCTTTGGAGAGACTTTTGATACTCAATCAAAATTTTCTCCACACCATTTTGTTGACGATGCCAGTGTAGGACTGGATGATTTTCACGACCTTGGTACTTACATTCTCATCCACGTAGTCGGGAACGGGAATACCGTGCTGGCCATCCTTGTTCAGCTCGACAGCAGTATCTACAGCCTGGAGCAATGATTTCTCATCAATGCCAGCGATGATGAAGCATGCCTTGTCGATGGCCTCTGGACGCTCGGTAGAAGTGCGGATGCAGATGGCAGGGAAGGGATGGCCAACAGAAGTAAAGAAGCTGGATTCCTCTGGGAGAGTGCCGCTGTCGGAAACCACCGCGAAGGCGTTCATCTGGAGGCAATTGTAGTCGTGGAAGCCAAGGGGCTCGTGCTGGATGACGCGCGGATCAAGTTGGAAGCCAGAAGCCTCTAAGCGTTTGCGGCTACGGGGATGGCAGCTGTAGAGGATGGGCATGTCGTACTTCTCAGCCATCTTGTTGATGGCATTGAAGAGGGACATAAAGTTCTTTTCGGTGTCGATATTCTCTTCGCGGTGAGCGGAGAGAAGAATGTAATTCTTCTTCAATAAACGAAGCCGCTGGTGGATATCTGACGATTCTATTTCCTTGAGATTATTATGCAGGACCTCTGCCATCGGACTGCCAGTTACGTAGGTGCGCTCCTTGGGCAGACCGCAATCAGCCAGATAGCGACGAGCGTGCTCTGAGTAGGCCATATTCACATCGCTGATGATGTCCACAATCCTACGGTTGGTCTCCTCCGGCAAACATTCGTCCTTGCAACGGTTACCGGCCTCCATGTGGAAGATGGGAATATGAAGGCGCTTTGCACCGATGACGCTCAAACATGAATTTGTATCCCCGAGCACCAAGACGGCATCGGGCTTCACCTCCACCATCAACTGGTAACTCTTGGCAATGATATTGCCCATGGTCTCGCCCAAGTCGGCACCCACGGCCTCCATATAGATGTCGGGATCTGCCAACTTCAGGTCCTTGAAGAAAACGCCGTTCAGATTGTAGTCGTAGTTCTGACCTGTGTGTGCCAGCAGACAGTCGAAGTACTCGCGACATTTGTTGATGACCGCAGCAAGGCGTATAATTTCGGGGCGCGTTCCCACGATGATGAGAAGCTTCAGTTTCCCGTTATTCTTAAATTCTGCCATAATTCCCTTATTTTACAGGTTCAAAATAAGTATCAGGTTTATTTGGATTGAAGATCTCGTTGCAGTACATGACCGTCACAAGGTTTTCGGTGTCAGAGAGATTGATGATGTTGTGGGTATAACCAGGGAGCATGTGAACACACTGGATGTTGTCACCACTTACTTCAAACTCGATGATTTCATCTGTTCCGAGCTTGCGCTCTTGAATGAGACCATGACCGGAAACTACGATGAAGAACTCCCACTTGGTGTTGTGCCAATGCTGACCTTTGGTGATGCCAGGCTTGGAGATATTAATCGAAACCTGACCACTGTTCAGCGTGTGAACCAACTCCGTAAACGAACCACGGTCATCCACATTCATCTTAAGCGGGAACGCCACCTTTTCCTTGGGAAGATAACTCAGGTAAGTGCTATAGAGCTTCTTGGCGAAGCTGTTGGCCGGGATTTCGGGTATCATCAGCGTCTTGGGTTGAGCGGCAAAGGACTTGAGAAGTTCGACAATCTCACCAAGGGTCGCCTTGTGGGTTACCGGGCAAAAGCAATATCGACCCTCACTTGATAGTGAGGGCACTACGGCCAGACCGTCGAATTCGCAACGATGCTCCTCGCCCTTGAGGCAGGCTATCATCTCGTCAACAAGGTCATCGATATACAGCAGCTCCAGTTCAACGCTCGGGTCATTGACCGTGTAAGGCAGGTCGTTGGCGAAGGCGTTGCAGAAAGTGGCAACCGCGCTGTTGTAATTAGGTCTGCACCACTTGCCAAAGAGGTTCGGAAATCTATAGATACACACCTTTGCACCAGTTTCCTTGCTATAATCGAGGAACAGGTCTTCGCCAGCTTTCTTTGAGCGGCCATACTCGGAGTTGCCAAAGCGGCCAGTCAGGCTGGCCTGCTGGCTGCTGCTCAGCATCACGGGGCAGCGGTTGCCGTGTTTCTTCAAGGTATCCAGCAAAGTCGAGGCAAAACCAAAGTTACCCTGCATGAACTCCTCTGTGTTCTGCGGGCGGTTCACACCTGCGAGATTGAACACAAAATCACATTCCTTGCACCAAGCATTGAGCTCTTCGGGCGTACTGTCGAGGTCGTATTCATATACAGCCTCAACCGTCACATCGCCATAGCAACGTGCTTTGCCATCTTTAATGTTATTGAGCTGAGCACAGAGGTTCCGACCTACAAACCCCTTAGCACCTGTAACGAGAATCTTCATAAAACTATGTTTTAAACTCTAGACAAGATTGGGAATGCCGTTCAACTCGTTCTGGATGTAGGTCAGCGAGGCAATCTTAGCCTTTGTCTCTTCGAGATTGAGTCGGTAAGTATTGTCGGAGTTGAACTCCTCGATGGTGGCGCGCTTGACGTCTCCTTCCTTGAAATACTTGTCGTAGTTGAGGTCGCGGTTGTCAGCGGGGACAGCGTAGAAGTTGCCCATGTCGATGGCCTTGGCGGCCTCTTCCTTGGTGAGAAGTGTTTCGTACATCTTTTCTCCGTGGCGAATGCCGATGACCTTAATCTCTTCCTTTTTTCCACCAAAGAGTTCGCAGACTGCCTCCGCCTGTGTTTGGATGGTGCAAGCAGGAGCTTTCTGGACCAAGATGTCACCGTTCTTGCCGTTCTCGAAGGCGAAGAGCACGAGATCCACAGCCTCCTCCAGGCTCATAATGAAGCGGGTCATCTTGGGCTCGGTGAGGGTGATGGGATTACCCTTGCGTATCTGGTCAATCCAAAGGGGGATGACGCTTCCTCGACTGCACATCACATTGCCGTAGCGCGTGCAGCAGATCTTGGTGTCGCCAGAGAGACGGCTCTTGGCCACGGCAATCTTCTCCTCAATGGCCTTACTGATGCCCATCGCGTTGATGGGATACGCCGCCTTGTCGGTCGAAAGGCAGATGACGCACTTCACTCCAGCATCAATAGCTGCATCCAACGTATTGTCGGTACCGATGACGTTGGTCTTCACAGCCTCCATCGGGAAGAACTCGCATGAAGGCACCTGCTTCAAAGCGGCTGCATGGAACACGTAGTCAACGCCCTTCATGGCGTACTTCAGTGTGCTCTTGTTGCGCACATCGCCAATATAGAATTTGATCTTGTTCGCCACCTCTGGCATGCGTGCCTGAAAGTCGTGGCGCATGTCGTCCTGCTTCTTCTCGTCGCGCGAGAAGATACGAATCTCGCCAATGTCCGTGCGGAGGAAACGGTTCAAAACTGCATTACCAAAACTACCTGTTCCTCCCGTGATCAGGAGGACTTTGTCCTTAAATACTGACATAAAAAATATTTTGTTATAAAAGATGAACAAATTAAAAATTGAAACGGACTACTTAATAGCGCACTTTTTTGCAGATGAGCTTGACGAAACTGCGGAGACGCTCGGACTTGGGTTGACAGCGACGGATATAGTCTTTGACATCATCGCGGTACTGAGGATTATCCGTTGAAACCTTCAGGGCAACAAGAAGATAGGCGTGAGCGTCGGAGTCCTTCTTAGTTAGGTCAAGTAGTTCCAGCGCATCCTGGCGTAGCTGTGCTTCCATTCTCGCATCTTTGCTGAGATGAGCACAGATAAGCATCAAAGCCTTGAAATGAGCTCGGGCCGAAATAGTCTCTATTTCGTAGTCACGGTAACGTAATAATTGCTGTAAGAGGTCGGCATCACGGCGAAAGTTATCTGCCTGCTTCACCTTCTCATGATCGGGATTCTCGAGAAGGAATGCTCGATTGTGGAGGATCTCCAAGACACTATCCTGAGCATGACGGATGAAATCTTCACGGAGCACCGCAGCATCCAAGAGGCTCAAAGGAGTCACATCCCGAACAAGAACACCCTTCATGAGGATGTCAATATTCCCAGTCAACATCGGCAGAGTGAGATCCAAAATCAGTTGTCCCTTTGAGAGCTTGACTCGAACTACAGTGGCTTCATAGCCTTTGTACAGACCTTTTTTGATCCTCACTTTGTCCATTGCCGATATACTATTCTCGCTGGGGCAAAGCTCAAAACACTCACGATATTCAATGCAAGACTGCAAGAAACGGCTCATCTCATCATTACTGATGTACGCTTGTTCGCCCGAAGGATCGAGGTAACGTCTGAGACGCGTAGAGGACATCAGATTAGCCTCTGAATACAATAGTTCCCTGATTTCATCTTTTGTACCCTTCAGGAATACGAAGCGACGTAAGACTTTATGGGCATCGACCTTGACCGCAGTTTCCTGATGTTCCGTTTCAACAGCTTCACGTCTGTCACGATTACATCCTCCAAAAAAATCGTAAGGGTAAAAAGACTGGATTATTCGCTTTTCCTCGCTCAGGCGCGCAGCATTAACCCCATCGAACCAAGTGCGAAAGCGTTCGAGGTTGAGGTGAGTCAATACGTGCCAGTAGAGCGAGACTTCGTCATTTGTTTGGACTGGGATGGTTATATCAGACTGAGCAGAATCCATATACAGAAAGGCCATGTCCTTGTCATTATATGAGCTTGGACTAATCAACTGATTATTAACATATTTCAGTTGCCGTTCGGTCACCAAAATTTGTTTGACGCCTGAGACTGGATCATCAACCATCTCTGTCAACACATTTCAGAACCTATGTTTGGATAAAGAGCATCCTTTAAAAAGTGCACAAAAGTACTTATTTTTTTTAAAAGTTCCCGCACAATTTGGTTAATTTGTCTTAATTTGGATAATTTAACCTATTATAATGAACATACGCAACAAAAAGAGTGCTAACCTTTGAAAGGAAAGCACTCTTAAATTTTTGATTCCAGCGGTGCGTACGGGACTGCACCAAATACCCTCATATCAAGTTAGTAGCACTTGTTATTTATCTCTGTAGCAAGATGTAGCAAACAGC
>CAJORF010000007.1 GCA_905236985.1 uncultured Bacteroidaceae bacterium
ACGAAGCGCACGATCGACGAGGCGACAGGTGAGGATTTCGTCATCGTTAGCCTTACCTTCGCGCTTCGTGAAGCCACCGGGGAAACGTCCGGCAGCCGAATATTTCTCGCGATATTCTACTTGAAGGGGCATGAAATCTGTGCCAGGCACAGCATCTTTAGCGGCACACACGGTAGCCAGGAGCATGGTATTGCCCATGCGCAGCATCACGGCACCGTCAGCTTGCTTGGCAAGCTTGCCAGTCTCGATGGAAATCTCTCTTCCATCGGGCAACTGGACTGTCTTTGTGATTACGTTCATCTTGTTAATTTACGATTTGACAAATTACGATTTACTATTTCTTCTTTTGCGTCAATATACCATTCGTCTAACGATTAACGTTTAGCGTTTAGTCTTCACTCTTCAAAAAAACCGCGCAAAGGTACGGATTTTTGTTTAAAGTTTCGTCTTTCCGCTTTAAAGTTTTTCATCTAAAGTTCTGAAAATGCTCAATTTTATGTTTTTTTAAATAATATAGAACGTCTATTTCTTTTTCATGTGACGGAGTAGTTACTTCATTTCTTGATACTATTATCGTCCTTGTTGCCGTAATGGGAGGCTGCATAGTTACCAAAATAGTTGCCATAGCCATACTTTCCATGGCCGTAGTGGCCATATTTGCCGTAGCGACCATAGCCATAATAGTAGCCGTATTTCTTCTTCGACAAATCCACCCCATTGAGTACCACGCAGACATTGGGAAGTCTGTTTTCTTTAGTCAGCGAGTTGAGCAGTGCGAGGTTAGACTTTGGCGTATAGTCAGCACGGCAGACAAAGCAGGATACATTGGCATGTCGGGCCAATAAGAAGGTGTCGGATACCAATCCTACAGGCGCAGTATCGAGGATGATGTAGTCATACTCCTCGCTCAGCAGGTCGAGTACCGTCTTCAGGCTCTTTCTGCTCAACATCTCCGTCGGATTCGGTGGGACAGGCCCCGACGTCAGGAGGTCAAGATTGGGATGTACGCCGGAGTTACATATCTCCTGGTGCAGGTCTTCTGCCGTGACATGCTCAGCCCTGAGCAGGTTGGTAAGGCCTTGTTTTTGGTTTAACGTTCCAAACAGTCGTCCGAGTGCGGGCTTGCGGATGTCGCATCCGACCAGGACAACTTTCATGCCGAGTAGTGCAAAGGAGACTGCGAGGTTGGCGGCGATGAATGTCTTGCCTTCGCCAGAGATGCCTGAGGTGAAGAGGATGATTTTTTCGTTCTCCTTCATCATAAACTGCAAATTAGTGCGCAGCGAGCGGAACACCTCGTCAATCTGGTTGTTCTTGTCAGCCTGTACCACAATGCCCGCAGCAGTCTTCACCTTTTCGCTGGCCAATGGGACATCGGCCACGATAGGCACTGTGGTGATGGAGTTGATATCCTCTCGTCCCTCTATGCGGTAGCGCAGCAGCTGTCTGAGCATCAGGATGACAAACGGGATGAGCAGACCCATGATGAAGGCCGTCATAAGAATCCTGCCCTTCCGTGGGCCGACTATTCCACGGAGCAGTGGCATGGCGATGAGCTTTCCCTTGTCGGCCGTTGCTGCAAGGGATATGCTGTTTTCCTCGCGTTTCTGCAGCAGCAGCAGGTAGAGTCCCGATCGCACTTCCTGTTGTCGTCCTATCTGGTTGAGCACGCGTTCCTGCTCGGGTGTGTTACCGATGCGTCCCTGATATCTGGCATACTCATTTTGAATAGAAGTACGCTGTAGTTCAGCAGAATGGCGTGCCTGTGTAAGAGCCTGTTGGATGGAGATTTCCAGATCATCAAGCGTAGCTGTAAGCAGCTGTATCTGCGGCGATTGTTCACTGGCACTTCGAATCATTCGAGTGCGGTCTAGTAATTTTTTGTTGTATTCGGCTATTAACTGTGTGGATGCCTGGTCATTCATACCGATATTAGTCGGTATCAACTTATAGTGGTTTTCTGGGTTGTTCACATATTGTCGCAGATAGTCGAGCAGCTGTATTTGTGTATTGGCATCAGCGAGACGGGTCGCATATTGGGCGGAGAGTTGCAGCGACTGTGCAGCGTCTGCATCCAGTTTGGTGACCGAATTGCGCCGTTTGTAGCTCTCCAAAGAGTTCTCCGTCGTTCCCAGTTCGGCGTCAATCTTCTCCAAGCGCTGGTTGATGAACTCTTCCGTCCTTCGTGCTATTTCGTTTTTGTCCATATTGGCCTGGTCGTTATAGCAGAGCACGAGCATGTTGATGAAGTCAATGCCTCGCCTGGGGCTCTCGTCGTTGAATGTGATGGCAGCAATGGACGTTTTCTGCGATGTGGGCTCGACGAGGAGGCGTCCCATATAGTCGAGCGCCACCATCATGGGAGGACGTATGGTGACAAGGAGGGCAGTTCCGTTCTCGAAATCGTTTTCCTTGTTGATGGTATACTTGGGGTTGCTTGTGAAGAAAAGCGTACCGAACTTCGTGTTGAGTGATGTATTCAGCGAATCCAAGTCCTCATTGTACTCCGTCATGATCTGTCCGTTCTTGAACAGTGTGACGTCGGCATGATAACCATTTCCTTTCTTGGTGATAACCATCTGTATTTTGGGGTTGGCCTCCAGCATATAGTAGTCGAGGGTGTCGAGTGAGGTGGGATCGAGATCTACACAGAGGGGGTGATTTCGGTAGAACAGTCTTTTCTTAATTCGCCCGTCCAGCCGATACTCCGTATAGAGCTTCAGGCGTTTCACTGCATCATGTACCGTGACAGGCGACTGCAGTATCTCGATCTCATTATCGAAGCCGCTGGAGTTGTTCATGATGCCAAAGTCCTCCATGTTTGGGAGAAACTGCTTGGCCGATCTAATCGGTGTCTTTTCCTCGTCCTTGACCAACATTCTGGCGCTCACCTGATAGGTGCGTTGAGCAGAGTACAGATAGAAATAGGCAGCGGACATGCAGATGATGAGCGAAAGCAGATACCATTGCCAGTTCAGCACCAGATGTGCAAATACTTTTTGTAGGTCAAAAAATGGTCCTTTCTTTTCGTCGCCTAAAATATCTTTCAGGTCGTCGAGGTCTTCTAAATCAATTTTTACTGTGTCTGACATAAGATATAATTTTTAATTGTTAATATAATCAAGATGCTTAACTCACCTTTAATAAGGTATCCTATAATGATAAGCTACACCGCCCATGAAACCGGTGCCATGTATCAAACCGGCCTGCAGGAATAAATGACGCCAGAGCAGGACATCAACACCTGCATTAACTCCTGCGCCATCCCACTCCACAATGAGACGGAGCGGCTTATAGAAAGCGGGACGTAGGGTAAGTCCGCCAGCTACCCCTCTGCGATTCTTGTTTTGATTCGAGGTATAATAGCGATATGACAAATGAGCCCCGAGTTCGTAGCCTTGGATGTCTATGTGTTTACACGCTGCAATATAGATGTTTTGGAACAATCCATGACCATGCAGAGATGCCAACATAATAACCCAAAGTATTATAGGTCCCATAATATTTATCGGGCAGGAACTTACGATGCAAAAACGCAGCTCCCCACGAAATGTACCTGATGAGTCGGGCTCTGCACTGGGCACATGCAGCAAACCCGTCAATCCGTTATACTCCTGCGCGGCACTACTTATAGGCAAGAGTATAACAAATAGAAGAAAAGAGCGTACGTTCTTCATTAATTCGTTCACACGTTAAGAGTCAATAAAGTCTTCCAAAGACTTGATGAGGCTTTCCGATGCAAACTCGCCAATGGTTTTCAGTGGGCGGAGATCCTTGTGGAGCAGTTCGCGAAGCTCCTCTTCATTCGTAGCCACGTATGCATAATTTTTCTCTTTTATCATCTGGGCAGTGGCACTCTGATGTTCGTTGCGATGCTCACCTAACGCTGCTATGCGTGGGAAGATGATCAACGGTTTAGACCTGAGCAGCGCAGAAAGAATCGTGCCCATGCCCGCATGAGCGACAATCAGTCGTGCTTGAACGAACACATCTTCAAACGCGTCGGGTTCAATAAAATCAAGGGTTTTAATGTATTTCGGTTTGTATTTACCCTTTAGGATTTGGGCATAAATCTCCTCGTCCAGCTCAGGTGCAATGCGGTCGAGCATCTCGATGAGCCGGTCGAAAGGAAGCTGTGTGCCAATAGTAACGAATAAGCCCCCCCCGCCCCCTAAAGGGGGAGCTGTTTCGCTGTGAGGCTCTACTCCCCCTTCAGGGGGTTGGGGGGCTTCTCCAAAGATGTCTCCAGCATAATGGATTTTGTCTGTAGCTAAGTGTTGCCACTGCGTATAGACTCTGGATACGAACAAAGCTGCAATCCTTCCGCTTAGCGAAAGATGGTTCACGTTGGCGATGCTGTCTATCCAAATGGTCTTCCTGCGTAGCAACCATCCTGCAAATACACAGATAAGTCCCGGACCGGCTCCAGTAGTGATGATGGCATCAGGCTTTTCCTTCCAGATGTATTTCAACTGCCTGAAGAGTGCCGGTATCATTTTCCAGGCGTCTGAACGGCTGAAGTCAGTAGCCAGATAGTATTTCTTACCTTCTACTATCGTAGCACATTTGGGATGCGTACACATATATAGCATCTCGTAATGTTCCTCCAAGGGCCTCACTATACGCAGCAATTGTACCCAATGGCCGCCTATCGAAGCTACTGCAAGTACTTTTCTTCTCATGGTCATTATTATTCAATTAATCCTATACCTTTCAGATAATTTTCTGACAGGGCATTCTTTGCCTCATATTTCGATGCCTCTGCTCGGGCATTGCGTGCCATCGCTGGTAGGGCGACTTGTCCTGAGATGCATTTCTCCATAACGTTCGTCAATGCCTCCGCGTTGTGGACAGGATAGATGATGCCCAGTTTCCCATCGGTGATGGCCTCGGCATTGTGGGCCCAGTCTGAAGCCAGCACCGGCAAAGCGGCAATGAAGGCATCGATGAATACGCCGGCGAAACCCTCGGAGGGGTGGAATGTTGGGAACAGCATGGCATGGTAGGAGGCCAAGGTGTCGTAGCCCTCATTGGTGCGAAGGTCCAGCAGACCGTGCCAGGTCACATTCTCCAGCAGACCGACCTCTTTCAGGAATTGTTCGCGGTAGTCAGCATCTATCTTTCCATAGAAGTCAACGGAGAAACGAGGTTGGAGTCCTTTAGCATTGAGCCGCCGAACAGCTTCCAAAATATAATCGCATCCCTTGCTTGGCATAATGCGGCTGAGGAACACAAAGCGTATGGTCTCGCACTTTGCCCTTGCTGCCAACGCCTTCTCTATGTCGGGATAATAGGGAATGGGCTTGAAATTAGAGACGAAGCGTGCATTGGTCACGCCGGCCTCTTTCAGTTCGTCTATCATGCTGTGGCACTGCACAAGATTGTATCTTACATAGTTGAACACATCAGCTCTGAATTTGCCGTCTCTGACATGCTTTGCAAAAGCGCCGCCAACAACCCAATAGATGATGTCACGCCTGACGTGCAGACGCTTGAATAACTGCAGAATGGCATAGACATTCTTTGCCGACGTGGAGAAGATAATAGTAGCTTTCGGCTTGGCGAGCAGCGCCCATAAAGCTTGGACATACACCCACGGATGGCGACGCTTCTCATAGAAGTCAAGAACCGTCACCTTGCAGTACTTCTTCAGTTCCGCAATGATGTACTGGTTCTTGGTGGTCTCGCCATCA
>CAJORF010000008.1 GCA_905236985.1 uncultured Bacteroidaceae bacterium
GCGGAAAGCCGGTACAAGCCCAGACTCTCCTGCTGCCGCATCCCTCAATACGGGCTGTGCCACGCCCTGAACCATACCGCCGATGGTAGAGATGGCTCTGTCGTCCCACTTGCGGGCATTGTCGTAGATACCTGCGATGTGACCACCTGGGAAGAAACGGTTGAGGAGGACACCGAAGGCGTTGTTGTTGAACTGGAAGGCAAGACTGTTGACGAGAAGCTTCGACGAAAAGCCGAACATCTTCCAGGCTGGCTTGAGAAGAGTGAAAAGTGAAAGATCCATCTATCTCCTCACCAGCGGGCTCGTCTCGCTGGTGAGTTCTTTTTACTTGGGCTGAAGGGGTGAAGGATGGCAATTGTGAAGTGAAAGCGTGCTTTTATCGACATCGCGATGGTTCATAGTGGATTGTTTCGAGGCCAGAAAGAAGGAAAAATGGATAGAAAGCTTGATGAATCAGAAAAAGGATGTATCTTTGCGGACGAAAATGAGAATGATGAAATGGTCAACAAGGTAATGGGAAGAATAAGGTTGCCGATGGGGTATTTGGCTCCAGTGGCGTGGTATAAGGCAGTGGCTACCGCTGATGAGGTGGTGGTGGAGCAGAAGGAGCACTTCGTGAAGCAGACGTGGCGCAACCGCTGTCGCATCGCTATGCCTGATGGGCCGCAAGACTTGGTTGTTCCCGTAGTGGCGGCTCCTAACCACACAGCTCTCTGCGACATCCGCATCAGCGATCATGGCAACTGGCGTCATCACCATTGGAGTGCCCTACGCACAGCCTACGGCAAGAGTCCTTTCTTTGAGTACTACGCAGATGACTTTGCCCCTTTCTATGAGAAACGTTATGAGTTTTTGGCTGATTTCACCGAGGGTTTAAGGATGGTTGTCAGTCAGCTTATCGACCTCGAAACGCCCGTGACCCTCAGCGAGGCATACGCTCCCCCCATTCCTTTCGAGGAACTACCTGTCCCGACAGAACCTTACTATCAGGTGTTCCGTCAACGGTTAGGCTTCCTGCCTAACCTCAGCATTGTGGATCTGCTGTTCAACCTCGGCCCAGAGAGTCTGCTTTATCTGAAGTGATTCGATAAAGCAATGAAGTGAGGTGCTTATTCGTAGATGAGCGTAGTGAGGTGATCGATGTCGAACACATCACGTGCTATCTGTTGCAGCATTTCTGGCGTGAGTGCATCAATCTCAGCAAAACGCTCATCGAGCGATTTCACTTGTCCTGTGTGCAGGAAGTTCTTGGCCATGGCGAGTGCCACATTCTCGAAGCTGTCGGCAGCAATCCCCATCTGCCCCTTCATCTGTCGCTTGGCAGCCGCCAAGGCGCGGGGTGAGAGGGGAGCGTCGATGAGTCGGCGCAGTTCGCGGTGAACGAGTCGCAGGCAGCGACGTACGTCGGCGTGGTCGCAACCGAAATAGACCGCCCATACACCCGTGTCGGTATATGGCGTTAACGTGCTCTCAACGGTATAGACCAATCCAGTGCGTTCACGCAACGCCAGACTGAGGCGACTGTTCATGGCAGGGCCGCCCAGCAGGTTGTTCAGCAAGGCAAGACCTACGTGACGCGGATCGGTGAGGGCGTATGCACGGGCACCGAGCATGACGTGGGCTTGGTGGGTGGATTTTTTACAAGTGAAAAGTGAAGGAGTGAAAGATGAAAAATAAGAATTACTATCAGCAATTGGTTGTTCTTTAGACTCTTGAGCTGAAATGTATTTTTCACTTTTCACTCTTTCATTTTTCACTATGGAAAAGATCTCTTCCTCCGTCACCTTCCCCTTCACGAACAGCACGGCACGCTCGGGGCTGTAAGTCCTTTTGGTGAAGGCCTGGAGGTCGGCGGTGGTGAAGCGACGGAGGCTATCGGCATCGCCGAGGATGCGGCGACCGAGGGGATGATTGGGGAAGAGGAGGGCTTCGAAGTCATCGTAGATGAGTTCGGCGGGGGAGTCCTCGTAGCTCTCGATTTCATCGATAACTACTTCGCGCTCCTTCTCTAATTCCACTTGCGGATAAGTGCTATTGAAGACGATGTCGAAGAGTAGGGGAATGGCGCGGCGCAAGTGCTGTCGAAGGAAGGTGGCGTAGTAGATGGTTTCTTCCTTGCCCGTGTAGGCATTTAAGTCGCCACCCACGCTTTCCATGCGGTTGAGAATCTGCACGGAGCTGAGGTTGGACGTACCCTTGAAGCTCATGTGCTCCACGAAATGAGCCATACCGCTCTCGCTGTCGAGCTCATGGCGTGTACCCGTAGAAACAGCAATACCGGCGTACACGACGTCGGTAGCTGAGGGTGCGAGGATAACGCGTAGGCCGTTATCTAATTGAAAAGATTGAAACATTGGAATATGGAATCCTGCTTTTAGAAATCGCGGAAGGCGGGGTTGGCGTTCGGGCGGATGGCCACACATTCCATCTCAATGAGCCAAGTGGGGCGGCAGACGGGAGCGAGGGTGAAGACGCAGGGCGTCTCGGGGAATCGCTCGTGGAAGAGGGTGCGCACGGTGTCGTAGTCTGCGATGTCGCGCAGATAGACGATGATCTGAGCCACATCGTCGAAGGAGGTTTCTGCTTCAGCTAAGAGGGCTTCCACATTATCCCACATCCGATGGGTCTGACGAACGATGTCGCCTACGTGAACCACTTCGCCCTTGTTGTTAATGCTGGCTGTACCGCTGATATAGACATGACGGCGGTCGCCGTAGTCAATGCGTGTGCCGCGCTCGAAGGTCACACCGTACTCGTAGGTGGAGTTCAAGTGTGTCTTGGCGTAGAGATAACGTTGCTGCTCTGGCTCGAAACCGATGAGAGCGTAAGTGCCGAGCTGCACCAGTGCACGCGTGTCTGCGGGTGAACCTCCGATGCCAGTTGATGCGATGAAATGGGTGTTTTGGGTCAATCCCTGTTCCTCGAAGTTCTCGCGACGCGCCTTGACCATCCCAGCATACTGTGTATCCACATCGCGAACGTAGAACCAAGTGCGGATGCAGTTGTCTGCGAGCGTAGCACCATAACGCTGCAGTGTCTCTTCGTAGTCGATGAGCAGGCTCTCGGTCTGCCAGGCACTATCGCCCTTGTGCTCGTGCATTCCCATCTTCCAGAGGTGACGGTAGCCGTTGTGCGAAGCGATGATGAGGCCGTCGTGGTTCTCGATGTCCATGTTCTGAACGAGGTAGAGCCACACCGCTACCTTCGAGCCGTCAAGGGGCGGCTGCTGGATGCAGCTGACGGAGGAAAGGGATTTTTCACTTTTCTGTTTTCCCTTTTCACTAATCAGCGGCTGCTGGTTAGTGGCATCGCTGAGGAAATAACGTTTGAAGATGACTTGCGAATTTGCGCACTGAGGCAGGGCAAGGAGCGACAACTCTGCACTGTCGATGCGGTTGAGCTGGCTGGCGAAGTCCTCGCCACGCGGCTCTACGTGTAGGATCGCGTGCTGCTCGGTGGTCTTGCCTTCCGGGTTGAAGGAAGACAGTTCTGCTCTCACGCCGAGTTCCTTGAAAATGATGCTTTCGTATTTCATTTATTTCTTTGCTCCTTGGTTGATCCAGTTGTCGATGAGTGCGACAGTGGTTGTCTCTTTGATCATATTAGAGTGGTCGAAGGTCACGCCAGCGGTGGGATCGCCGTGGATGACTTTGTGTAGTAGGCTCTGCGAGGCATTGCCAGGTACGACGCGGATGCCGCGTTGGGGCTGTCGTGACTCGCAGTCAACGAGCTGGGCGTAGCTCTGTCCCTCCACGAGGGTGAGTCCTCCGGCAGGCGTGGCTCCGAGGCCGTGGCAACGGGCGCATGTCGTGGTAAACACGAGATCCTGAATGCTCTTGAACATACTTAGATCCACCGTGCCTGCATTGAGACGTATGGTGTCACCTGTCGTCTGAGTGACCGGCATACTGGCGAAGGTGACAATGCGCTCGCGGAGTCGGTTGGTGACGCACAGCTCGATGGTGGCGATGTCGTCGGACGTCAGAGCGAGCGATGTGGTGATGGCTCCCGAAGTAGCATCTGATGCGATGGATGAAGCCAACTGCTTCTGCACCACAGCATTACTACCTCCTTCAGCGAAACCTGCGAGGACAACGCTGTAGGGCGAGCTCCATGTATCCAATCCCGTGACGTTAGCGGTGAGACAGGCAGTCTTCCCTGCTGTTCGCACGGCTTCATCCTGCTCAATGATATCGCCTTCATCGCACGCGACAAGACCGAAAATGCCAAAAAGCGCTGCAAAGATAAGGCTGTTTTTCTGCATTTGCATATTCTTTTTGATTTATTAACATTCAAAATGAATACTGCAACATGATCACGCCCTTATGCGTAGCAATGCCCAAGTCATCGATGTCGCGGTCGAGCTGGCTGTCATGTCCCCAACGTCCCACATACTCATACATTCCAGAGAGTTTGAGATTACAACTGGGAATGAAATAGTTAAGTCCTATAGCTGGGGCATTGAGGAAACCTCCTGTTCCTGTGGCACCGAAGCCGTTGCGGTCGAAGAAATCATAGCGCAGCGCAGCCTGGAGGCGTTTGGTGAAGAAATAGCCGACTTGAGCGTATGCACCGATATAATGGTAATTGTTGTTGATCTTCTGACGCTTAGTGAAATCGACTTGCATGTAGTAGAGTTCGGCGGCGAGATAGAGGCGGTTCCACAGCAGGGCGAACTCCGCTCCGAGGCGCAGGTCGTTGGTCGATTCGTTCTCGCTCTCGACATTGTAATTAGCCGAGATGCCGATGAGCATCTTCTTCTCGTTCAGCAGCTTGGGATTTCCCTGTGTTGTTGGCATAGCACCGTAAGGCTGATACGTCAGGCGACCGGCATAGAGGAGCGACGGGATATGAAGGTCATCAGAGAAGGTCTTGGAGGCCAGGTTCGTGTTGATGCCCGTTCCATTGAAGATGCCTACTTCATAGCCGAAGTTTTTCTTGGTCATACCATGAAACTCCACACCGAGATCGAAACCTGTGGCGAAAGTGGGTGTCACGGCATTGAGAGAGTAGGGGAGGATGATGCTCTGCGTGAGGGAGTTGGGCAATGAGGGCATGAGCGTCTCTCCGAGCGTGGTGAGGTAAGCGTGTGAAAAAGGTGTTTTGAACTTACCCACACGGAAGTGGGCGGCGGCTGAGAGACCGTAGTCAATCCAAGCCTGCTGTAGGATGGCGGCACCTGAGGCGGCGGCGTTGATGCAGAGGTTGTAATCGATCTTGCCAAACATACGACCCGTGAACCCGAGGATGGCATTGGGGATGGCAAAGCCCGTGTTAGCGACATTATCCTGATTGTAAGCCTTGTCCAAGCCCTCGCTGTCATACCAATTGAAGTTGGCAGAACCTTGCAGCATCAGATACGGCTTGAACACAAAGCGACCGTCCTTGCTTTGGAGAGTAAAGCCACGATTGTCGGCGATAGGGACGACACCGTTGGACATGTCGAGGGAGGGAGCAGTTTCTTGTGCTGAAAGGGAAGAAATAAAAAGTGAAAATAGAGCAATTAATGATAGTTTCTTTTTCATTATGAATGGGAATTTGATTATCTATTCTTGATGGTATTTGCTCCCTCCCTAACAGGGAGGGCTGGGGGAGAGTCTGGGGTCTTCTACAACGACTCCAAGAACCTTACCAAAGCTTTACGTTCGTCCTTGGTCATATTCTTGAACTTATTTTTCGATGCCTCCGCTTCGCCGCCGTGCCATAGAATGGCTTCGGTGAAGTTGCGCGCACGTCCATCGTGGAGGAAATATGTGTGGCCGTTGACTTTTTCCTGTAGGCCGATGCCCCAGAGTGGTGTGGTGCGCCACTCGTTGCCGCGTGCCAAGCCACTGACGTAGTTATCGTTCAGACCCACACCCATGATCTCGCTACCCATATCGTGCAGGAGAAAATCGCTGTAGGGATGGATGGTCTGACGCCCGAGCCACGGCAGCTGTGTGCCGTTGAGAAGCGTGGTTCCTCGGGTGCGGGTGTGGAGCGTCGAGGCGTGGCAGAGTCCGCAGCCAGCCTGGTTGAAAAGCTGTTCACCCAGGCGCACGAGGCGGTTGTTGACGTTGCGGCGGGCAGGCACGCCGAGGCATTGGAGATAGAGATCCACATCCTCCATATCTTCGGTGGAGATGTCCAGTTCGTCATAGAGCAGGCCCATCATCGACCCCTCTTGCATCTGTAGCTGTCCCTCGCAGATCTCCTCGGGGTAGCGACTATTCGTCACGCCCATATCCGACGAGAAACCGAGCTCCACGGTCAGGTCAGCGTGCTGAGCCTTGTTGCCGCCCACGCCCAACTGGCGTCGTCCACGTTCGGTGATGTAGTTACAACGTCCGCTGATGCCCCATTCGGGGTAGTTGCTCTTGCGAGCCAGAGCTTCTATCTCATTGGGGTCAAGTGCCATGATCTGTCCCATACCAATGTGGCGCAGCGGAATGCGCACCGAGCAGAAGAGGTCTTCGGGCTTGATGGAGTCAGCGTACCACTCGCTGATGCTGTATTCAGGGTAGCAGAGCTCGTACTCCTCGCCATCGGGAAACAGGAAGGTTTGGAAGTGCTTTGTCACGTGAATCTTGCCCTCGGGCTGCACGCCATAGATGGCTTGATCGTGGATCACACGTCCGTAGTCCTGGAAGAAGACGCCATTCTTGCGGGTCACATAGACAAGCATCGACGAGAAGCCGTAGGCTCCGCTGCCTTCGGCTTCTTCCCACAGTGCAGGCTTCGTGCGACCGGCATTGCGATGACAGCTGCCACAGCTGTAGCCGGCATAGACGGGGCCGAGGCCACCGCCGTAGCCGTTGGCACTTGTGCGGGCATCATCGTAGAGCTTGTCACCACGCATGAAGCGGCGTTTCAACTCACCTGTCACCCAGTCGGCCTCGCTGTCGTAGGCGAAGGACGATGTGGTGAAGATGGTGGAGATGCCCGCTGACATCGCGTAACCCGCTGGTGTCTCGAAGTCCGCCTCCGTGAACGCCTCTTCCCCTTCATCATCGCAGGCTGTGAGACCTACGGCGAGGAAGAGGAGAAGGGCAATTTGATAATTCATGAATTGCTTCATTCGACTTATCAATATTTATTTTTTCTTTTTTTCATTCTTCACTCTTCCTCTCCAATCTCATGACTGAGGAACAGCTCTTTGTATGCCTTTCCACCTTCGTAGCTCACAGTCCAAGCGTTGTAGAGAGCAGTGGCGTCCTGTTGTAGCAGATAGCCTACCTGCACCATATAGTTACCCCATGAGCGGGCATTGGCACTGGTGTAGTCGAGATCGGCAGCATCCGTGCTGTTGCCGTCGGTAAGGGTTCGCGCCTTACCGTTCTTGAAGATGAGGAACTCCATCGTGTGGAAGCCGCGCACGCTCTGCACAGCCTCAATCTCGTCGTCGCTGTCGCTGTCGCTCCACGTGAGGTTGTCGAACTTACCCGAGTTGAGGATATTCACGATGGCGTCCTGATCCAGCGGCCAGCTGTCCATGTTGGGGTCAAGACCAAGAGCATCAACGGGACCGAAGAGGAAGGCTTCGCTGGTTTCCCATGGCTCGCGGGCATCGAACCAAGCCTCGCAGGCAGCCGTGAAGTTCTCGTTGCTGGGATTGGCGGCGAAGGTCTGGGCTGCGCGGTAGAGGGCGCTGTTGGCATCGACCAAGTCTTTGTACGTTGGCAGAACCACATCATTGACGTAGGTCTGGAGAATCGGTTGCAGGGCCTCGTCACTGTTCACGGCAGTTGTACGTTGCAGATAGCCCTTGAGGTTGCCTAATGTTTCGTCGAGGTCATTGCATGCTTGCATAGCTGTCTGTACCTCAGTCGCTCCGATATTATTGCGGAAGGGAGCGGGGATTGCCTGGATGGCATCATAAGCAGCCTGGATCGCCTCGCGTACCTGCTCGTCGAGCGTGGTATTGTTGGCTGCGATGAGCGTAGCGAGTGAGTGAGTAGCCACACGTCCGTTGCGTGAACCGTAGTAGGCGTTGCGAATGCTCAGGATATTGTTCGAATAGTCATCAATGCTGTGCCAACTGTACCACGACTCGACGGCATAAAGTGCCTCCGTCGTGCGACCGCTCTTGTACAGATCGTAGGGATCGCCAATTTTGGCATTTCCTACTTCATTAGCAATGTCCATACAGCCGTCGATGATCTGTTCCACGCAGACCAGCGCGGCCTGTGTGTCATCGTCAATGGGCGTTTCCTGTTCCTCCTTGCTGCAAGACATGAAGGCTGTTGCGGTGTTTAGCAGCAGTGCTGCCAGAAGAAAATACTTTTTCATAGTGCGGAAATAAGTTAATTAGTTGTAAAAAAGACTTTTATTTCTTCCAGAACCACGCGCTGTACGCCACTCCGATGCTGAATTCATTCTCACGGTGGTAGCGGCTGTGGCCGAAGACGGCGGCGGTGCCGATCTTGCGTGTGCTCCAATCTGCCTTGACAACGAGGTTGGGCAGTGCAAACCAGTTGAGGCCGCCCGTCCATTTACTCACCTGACAGCGGGCATCGACGGTCTGTGTGCCTTCGCCAGCCTGCTGCGGATTCACGTATTCGTAACGTCCGAAGGGATAGATGACGGGGCAGTTTCTGCCGAAGATGCCGTTGAGGTTTAAGCCTACTTCAGCACCGTAGGACAGCGCATTCTTCGCTGTGCGACGCATGGCACCGTGGTGGTATGGCGAGAGATTGGACAATGACACACCGCTGAGTTTCTGCGCGTTGGAGATCTGCCCCCACAGCACGTTGGCGCGCGCCGTGACGTAGCGGTCGCGGTACTGCGCATCAGCACTGACGATGGTCACACTCACGCCATCCATGCTCGAATACTTGTAGCGCTTGTCGGCATTGGCCGTTGCATCATTACAATAATATAAGGACGCGCCCATGCGCAAGCCCGGCACGCCCTCATAGTCGAGGCGCACGGTATAGGCAGGGCTCGTGAAGTTATCAGTCTCAAAGAGACCCTGTTTGCCATCAGCCACCCAGTGGTCGCGACCGAAACCGTCAGCATTCAAGCCTGCCGTGACGAAAGCCTCGTAGCTCACGCGGCTGTAGTCCTTGCCCAACTTGCCGAAGATGCTCACACCTGTTTCATGCCATGTCGAGGGGATGAAGGTGGTCTCGGCCTCCGGACGTGTCGTCCCGAAGAAGAGGATGGGTTCGTGGTGAGCATTGATCAGCCCCACGGGTAATACCATGTGCCCGGCGCGGACGTGGAAATGTCGGTTGAGCGTATAGGTCACATGGAACTGCTCCAGGGCGACCTCGCCCCCCTTCTCCATCTCCGTCTCGTACTCGCCATTCTCCGAAGCCTCCATCTCTGTCTCTACGCCAACGCCACCGGCTTCAAATTCAATCTCAGCACCCATTTGCCAGTGCTTGTTGAACTTATAGTCGCCAGCGATGACGAAGCGGGGGATGGCGATCGTGGCACGCCGCTCGTAGGGGGAACCCGTCGAGGTGCCATTGAAGCGGCTTGTGCCGTAGCCTTTCATTGCAGCTACCATCTCGCCGTAGCTGCCGATTCGGAATTTCTCATAGTCAGAGCCGTCCTGTGCCGATGTGCTCATGCAGCCCACCGACATCAGAATGGCCAACATCAAACATTTGTAATTCATGTCATTTATGGTTTTGCGATGGCAAAGATATTAACATTTCTTCATCCATACAACCCCCAAAACCAAAATACCTAATCATGATGAATGTCCGTACTATGGATAATACCTAAAATCGATTATTTGACGACTTGCGATCCTTATACTTTCTGCGGCCTTACTCCATAAAAATAGGTACAAAAAATCAGTCATTGACCCAACTCGTCACAAATTGGCCAATGACTGATGAAATGTTTGTTGAGAAAAACGTTAATTCCTCAACATGAATGGGTTATTCGCCCCAGGTCTGATCCCAGAACTTATCGTCATCGTTGTGGGAGTTCTCCTTGGCGAATCCGACGTCATTCGCTTTATCGACTGTTCCGCCAACCTTTACGGATGACGTAAGTAGCTGTTCAGCACTGGTGAGCTGCTGGAAGTCAATGGCTGGAAGAATATAAGTCTTTTTCATAACATAATACTAGAGTTGAACTTATAGATTACTGCCTCCCTCACCCCTCCCTTATGGGAGGGGTTGGGGGTAGGTCTTTTACTTCATCAGAACTTTCTTTCCATTGATGATATTGACGCCTCGCAAGGGTCGTGTCAGACGCTGTCCAGCGAGGTTGTAGATAGCCTCTGGGGTCACCTCAGTATCTGGTGCACTCTCGATACCATCGGAATCGAAGTCGAGGGCAAAGCCCTTGACACCACCACTTGCCGGTGCTTCGAGGTAAGCCTTGTTGGCACCAAGGGTGATTGTGGTCGTCCCTTCGTTCTGGAACTTGTAGAAGCCGATTTCGTCGTTGAGGACACCGAGGGCATAGTAGTTACTTCCGTCGCTGAGGTCAAGCTGCATAGGCGTGAGTGTACCTTTCAGCAGGTTATCCCCCTCACTGACCACGGTGCTAAGACCAGATGATACGCCGACGGTGGCTTCGGAGGCTGCTACGCTGTTGACGAGCACCACGGCGGTATGGGCAGGAATCTCCGTACCTTCGTCGGGCGTGGCTGTCAGTGAGGCATAACCATTGCCCACAGTTGTGATGTAGTATGCTTTTGTGTTGACGTCCGTCGTCACGTCGAAAGGTAAGTAGAGGGTAGCGTATGACTGTCCGTTGTTCACAGTGTGGAGGGTGATGGGCTTGTTGTCGGATAGGGTGACGGTGAACTGCATCATGCAGGCAAATCGGTTATTGGTGCTACCCTTGCTCTTCATGGAGAAGGTAGTCGTGGGTGCATAGATGTTGTCCACAGTCAGCATATTGGGAGTTCCGCTGTTGGTGTTGACCTCGGCAGATTGTGTGCCGTCGGCAGAGGAGAGCGTGTAGAGCTCGGAGCCTGTAAAGTAATGTCCCCCGATGCTGTAGCCCTTGATGAGATAACCCTGAGGAGCGGCGATGGTGAAGACATCGGTTGCCCCTGCTGCACTGGGCTTAATAACAAAGTCGCGCTGACCGTAGTCCGATTCACGGTTGAAAGCATTGTATGTGGCAGAGATCTCCACGCCAGCGAAGCCGGAGTTAGCATTCGTGGTGAACTTGTTTGCCCATCCCGAGGAGGGTGTCCACGAACCCCACGGAGCACTGGTGTTGGTCTCGCCCATGGAGATGATGGTGGCTGTAGGATGGTGAAGGGCTTCGCTGAGTTCATCAATGCGGGCGTTGATGGCATCGGCACTGAGAACGATGTAGTTGATGGCATAGCAGTCCATCTTGTCCTGATTACCAAGGCTGCCATCCTCATAGATAATGGCGACGTCGCCGTTGGCCAGTTTCTGCATAGAGCTGTAAGCGGCATAACCCGGCTGTAACTGCAGGACCTCGTACCACGTCTGGCCTTGATTGAGGCTCATGTAGAGTCGCAGGTCACGGCGGTAAGTGCTGAAAGTTTTGGTGAGGGTGTGCAGCATCACGTCGGGACGTGCAGCGTTCTCGGTGGCACGGTTATAGTAGAGA
>CAJORF010000009.1 GCA_905236985.1 uncultured Bacteroidaceae bacterium
GCAACCTTTTTCATTTTCTTTTTTGCTTTTTTAATTCTGTAAAACAATCATGTGCTTTTTAAAACGGTGCAAAGGTACGGACTTTTTTTTATATGACGTTCATTTTTCCCAACTTTTTTTCATCTTTTTTTTAATTTTTTCGGGCGATTTGTTATAAATAGCTCATAATCAATTGTATGTCGAAATGTTAAAAAATACCATATAAGCGTCATTTACACAGAAAAACGCTATCTTTGCACCCAAATTACACAATAATGCAATGAACACAGAGTCCTGCCTCCAAGGCAAAAGTGCCGTCTATTTCACTTTGGGCTGTAAACTCAACTTTGCGGAGACGTCCACCATCGCGCGTCAGTTGGCTGATGCGGGCGTTCGAAAGGCTCAAAAGGGTGAGATAGCAGACATTTGTATCGTCAATACTTGCAGCGTCACCGAAGTGGCTGATCACAAATGCCGTCAGGCAATTCATAAGCTTGTGCGCCAACATCCTGGTGCGCTCGTTGTAGTCACCGGCTGCTACGCTCAGCTGAAACCCGAGAAGATGGCAGCCATTGAGGGCGTTGGGTTGGTTCTGAAGCAAGATGAGAAAGGGAAGGTGGTGGAAAAAATTATTGAAAAAGTGAAAAATGGAAGAGTGAAAAGTGAAAAATTAAAATTACTTGACTCTCAGGTGAACCAAACGACTCCTGATGGTAATCCTTATTTTTCACTTGGAGGCGAAGCTGACATTTTTCACTCTTCACTTCCATTTGTCCCCTCCTGTTCCTGCGGCGACCGCACTCGCTATTTCCTCAAGGTTCAGGACGGTTGCAACTATTTCTGTACGTACTGCACGATTCCCTTTGCCCGTGGCCGCAGTCGCAATGGTTCGATTGCCTCTTTGGTGGCGCAGGCTGAGCAGGCGGCGGCTGAAGGGGGACGTGAGATTGTCATTACGGGTGTCAATATCGGCGATTTCGGTCGCACAACGGGCGAGTCATTCCTCGACCTGTTGCGCGCCTTGGACGGTGTGGAGGGCATTGCACGCTACCGCATCTCCAGCATCGAGCCGAACCTGCTGACGGATGAGATCTTGCAGTTCTGTGCAGAGAGTCGTGCTTTCATGCCCCATTTCCATATTCCCTTGCAGTCGGGATCCGACGAGGTGCTACGGCTAATGCATCGCCGCTACGACACCTCTTTATTTTATAATAAGGTATCGCGCGTGCGCGAGTTGATGCCTGATGCGTTCATTGGCGTGGATGTTATCGTGGGCACTCGTGGCGAGACCGCAGAGCTGTTCGATGAGGCTGAACGCTTCATCCAGTCGTTGCCCGTCTCGCAGTTGCACGTTTTCAGCTACAGCGAGCGTCCAGGCACCGCCGCCCTCCGCATCCCTCATGTTGTGCGCCCCGATGAGAAACACGAGCGCAGCCAACGGCTCCTAGCTATCAGCGACCAGAAGCTCCATGATTTCTACGAACGTTTCATAGGAACTACGCGCTCCGTACTCCTTGAGCATTCGCGCACGAAGGGACTTTACAACGGTTTTACAGACAACTACATCAAAGTGGAATATCGGGGGACGGGAAAAGATAATCATCTGCTTCAACTCCGTCTTACCGGTTGGAACGAAAAACATACTGCGTTAATCGCCGAATGAAAACAGCTATCGTCATCCTCAATTGGAACGGCTCTTCTATGCTCCGTCGCTTCCTCCCCTCCGTCTTGAACCATACTCCAGCGGAGCTTGCCACTGTTATCGTTGCCGACAACGGCTCCACCGATGACTCGCTGTCTGTGCTCGCAGCTGAGTTCCCTGCAGTCGAAGTGATTGCGCTCGATCAGAACTATGGTTTTGCCGAAGGTTACAATCAGGCCCTCAAGAGAGTAGGGGAGTGTTACGACTACTATCTCCTGCTTAATTCCGACGTGGAAACGCCCGAAGGCTGGTTGCAGCCGATGCTCGATTATATGGATGCTCACGCGGAGGTCGCTGCCTGTCAGCCCAAGCTTCGTGCCGAGCACACGCCAACTCATTTTGAGTACGCCGGAGCTGCGGGTGGATATATGGACGCGCTCGGTTATCCCTTCTGCCGTGGTCGCATCTTTGACTCCGTGGAAGAAGACCGTGGGCAGTATGACACTGTGGCTGACGTCTTTTGGGCGACGGGTGCTGCACTGCTCATCCGTGCGAAGGTCTTTTGGAAAGTAGGCGGCTTGGATGGACGTTTCTTTGCGCATCAGGAGGAAATAGACCTTTGTTGGCGCCTACGTTCGCGCGGCTATCGCATTGTTTGTCAGCCTGCTTCCGTCGTCTATCATCTCGGAGGCGGCACCCTCCCGAAGGAGAATCCACGCAAGACGTTCCTCAACTTCCGCAACAACCTGCTCCTCTTGTACAAGAACTTGCCCGCCCGCCGTATGCGCCGCGTTATGTTCCTGCGCTTTTGGCTCGATGCTCTTGCCTCCGTGGTCTTTTTGATGAAGGGTGAGGCACGCAGCTTTCTATCTGTTTGGCAAGGCCGTCGCGCCTACCATCGCATGAAAGCTGTCTTCGCTGATGATCGTGCCATGAATCTCGCTGCTACAGTCGTTGACCCGATTCCCGAGATGCTTGATGGCAGTCTCCTTATCGCCTATTATCTCAGACGCAAGAAAACTTTTCAACAACTATAGTCCTCATCTCGGATTTGCTGATAGGTATGAGCGATTTTCCTTAGTCAAAATAACAAAAACACCTTAGTGTTTTGCTTGGAACACTAAGGTGTTTTGTTTGGAACACTAAGGTGTTTTGTTTGGAAAACCCACGTTTTCCGTTTGGAACACCAAAGTGTTCCAAGCGTTTTTTTAGTACTCTGTCTTGTCCTCCTTCTCTGACCAAAGGCGGAAAGAGCTGAGGGCTTCGTCGCGAAGCATCGCGATGATGGGCAGATGGCGTTGGTTCATCGGGCGGTCAAGCTCTTCGTAGATGTCATCGTCGGAAAAGCCGATGTCGGCGGCATCTTTGCGGTTGTTGGCGTAGTAGATGCGGTCGAGGCGGGCCCAGTAGATGGCACCGAGGCACATAGGACAGGGCTCGCAGGAGGTGTAGATCACGCAGCCCGAGAGGTCGAAGGTGCCGAGCTTGCGGCATGCCTGACGAATCGTGTTGACTTCGGCGTGAGCCGTAGGGTCGAGGTCGATGGTCACACTGTTGGCCGAGCCTGCAACAATCTCCCCATCCTTGACGATGACTGCGCCGAAGGGACCGCCGCCGCGAAGCACGCTGGCACTGGCCAGACGTATGGCCTCGCGCATGAAGGTCTTGTCTTGTTCTGTGATGATCATTGCTTGAATTATTGAACTATTGAACTATTGAACTTCTTGAATCTCTATAGTTTACAGCGCATAGTCTAGCATGATGAAGCTGTAGGGCGCAACGTCCATGGTGAAGCGCTTCTCTGCCTTGATGGTTTCGGACTTCGGCGCGATGGGTTGAGCCTCGTAGTTGTTCTCATCATCGGCTGCGCCTGAAAGAACAGTCTTCACGGCAGTCTTCTTCAGGGGGAAGCGGCTGAGGTTGACGGTAGCCTTCTTGGTTTTGTCGCTGGCGTTGCAGATCTTCACGTAGAGATGGCGCGTCTTCGTGTTGAGTACGACAGACTGATCCTGTAGGTTGCCGCTCTTCGCCTCCTTGGACAGGCCTCTCCAGCGCGGTGCGGCGTCAGGATTGTCGATAGTCACGCAGTCGCCGTAGAAGTACTGACCAGCGCTTTGGCCGAACATCTGTTGCACGTAGTAGCTGCACGTCAGGTAGGGACGCTCATTGTCGAAGTAGATGAGGTCGGGATTCCAGTTCGTGTTGGTCTTCTTGGCGAAGAGGGGAGCGTAGCTGGTCATACAGACCACATCGCCATTGCGCTCAACATGAAGGAGATAGAGACCTTCGGCCAAAGCGTCGATGAGTTTCTTGTCCTTGGCAGCGTATTCGCCCAGATAGACCTTCGTCTTACGGTCGCGGGGATAGCTGTCATATTGGCGGCTGCTGAGGAAATAGTCGCGCGGCTCGTAGTAGTGTTCGTCCATGATGGGCATTCCAGTCTCGACGGCCAAACGCCATCCGTTGTCGAAGTCGGGGTTACCTGCGTGCGAGCCAGGACCTGCCGTTCCGACGATGACAATCTCAGGATGAGCTGCTGTCACCTTATCATAGATATATTTGAAACGCTCCTCAAACTCGGGGGAGATACGCTCCTCGTTGCCAAGGCCGAGATACTTGAGGTTGAAGGGTTTGGGATGACCTGCGTCGGCGCGCATCTTAGCCCAAGCGGAGGTGGCGGGATCGCCGTTGGCCCATTCGATGAGATCCATGGCCTCGCTGACCCACTCGTCCATCTCCGTCATCGGCACAACATCCTGTGCCTGCTCCTTCATGCTCCAACCGCCGTTGGCTCCTTGACAGCTCACGCCACAGGGGAGAATGGGCAGAGGCTCCATGCCGAGGTCTTCGCAGAACTGGAAGTACTCAAAATAGCCGAGTCCCATACTCTGGTGGTAGCCCCACGTATTTTTCAGGCCGCGGCGCTGCTCCTTCGGGCCGATGGTGGTCTTCCAGCGGTAGGTGTCCCAGAAACCGTCGCCGCCGCCGTGGACAACGCAGCCGCCCGGGAAGCGCATGAACTTGGGTTGCAGGTCAGCCAGTGCCTGTGCCAGGTCTTTGCGGAGTCCGTGGCCCTTGTAAGTGTCTTGCGGCATGAGTGATATGAAATCGATGTCCAGGACACCTTTCGTCAGCACGAGAATCTGTAGCACAGCTTTTGTGGCTGTTTCTGAGGGAGTCAGCACGGCTTCGTACTTCTTCCACTCGTTAGAGGATATAGCTAATGTGGCGTCAGCGAGGAGCTTGGGAGCCTTGCCCCAGCCCTGCGGCACCACAAGTGCTACGCGCACTTCGGTCTTGCCTGACATGGCAAGCGGCTCGCGGAAGAAGGCGGAGAAATCGTAGCGCGCACCGCCTTGAACGCTGATGCTGTCAAAGCCGCTGTTCTCGATGCCGAAGCCTTTCCATCCATCGTAGTCGTAGTATTCCTTTACGCGCTCGGTGAGGATGCGCATATAGGTTGGGTTATTGGGGTGAATCGGATTATCCATGCGCGGTTCGAGGCGACCGAGCGAGTGCCCCGGACGCAGGACTTTCCATGCCGTGCCGGGCCCCCAGCCGTCGCGCTCTGAGGGACTGTATTCGAAGGAACCGTTCTGCACGAGCTCGGCGTAGAGGCCGCCGTCAGCGCTGGAACTGATGTCCTCGAAGAAGATACCGAGCAATTCGTCGCTGATGGCTTTGCCGCCAGCGGGAGCTTTCATGGCTTTCTGAGCACTAAGGCTCATAGTGCCAGCCAAGAGGGCAATACAGATAAAGAGTCTTTTCATTGGACAGTTGACATATTTATAATTAGAGTTCGGAATTATACTGTTTTTTCAGATTGACAATCTACTTCAATTTCCTTATGATAGAATAGGGCTAATTGTATGCATCTACAATTTTAGTTAATCAAGAAGATTTTCGTCTTGCCGTTGTATGTGGCACGCACCGTAGCGCGACCGTCAGCAATGGGACTAATGGCGAATTTTACGCCGGGCAGCTCGGAGGTAGCTTTCAGCACGGAGTTGTCCTTCAATGGGGCATAGACTTGATAATGAGTTGCTTCAGTGTAACCGTTAGCGTTGTCCGAGTAGATGGGCGTGGCGGGTATAGCGAGCTGCTGACCATCGGCTGTGATGGTGATTGCCTTGACAGCGGCCTTGCCCTTCCACTGATCCACTGGCACTTCGAGGGAGCCGTTCTTGCTGAAGCCGAGTCCGTGAAGGTCAAAGAGTCCTTCGGGACGCTGGGGCTGTTGGCGACGTCCCCACTGCGGACGCTCGTTCTGTTGCTCTTGGATCTCAGGTCCTTCTACGACGAGGTAGATGGCGTGCTTGCCCGTGAGACCTTCGACGGCATCGACGGGAAGCGTCCATACGCGAGGCTCGCGCGGAGCATCGGCAGGAACATCGATGGCGGCTATCTCACGTCCATTCCACGTGCTGTTGGCGTAGGGGCCGTCGAGCATCACGCGAATCTTGAAAGCGCCTTTGCCGCTTGGGGTGAGGTAAAGGTTGAAATGAGTGTGATTGCCGGGCTTTGTCCCTTCGAACGCAGGCAGACCCTTCTGCGTCTGCTCCAGGCCGCCGAAGCCGAAGTACTTGAAGCCGATGATGCCACCGTTCTTGATGCCGGCCAGATCCATGTGGTTCGACCATACGTCGTGGTTGTCCTGTAGCCATTCGTTGGAGCCGGGGCCTGTCATGTAGCAGGCGATGCCTGCGCTATAGTACTGATAAGGCGGCAGACCGAAGATTTGGAAGCCTTCGCTGGTGACCTCTGCACCGCGATACTCGTTGCCGTCAGCAGCCTTTGCCGTCCATTCATTGTTCTTGGCGAAGGGATCGTAGCCGGTAATGCGCACCTGACCGCCCTTGGCCACGGGCTTCTTGTCCCACTCGATCTTCACGGGAGCCACCATCGCCTGACGGGCATTGGCAAAGCCGCGCGGGGGACGATGGTAGAAGACGTACCACTGGCCGTTGATTTCCTGCAGCGAGCCGTGGGTGTTGTGGGCAGCGTTTGAGGTGGTGATCTTTGAACCATCCTCGTTCACGACCACACCGCGGCTATCAACTAAGCAACCACCAGCGCGCCAAGGGCCAAGGGGCGAGTCGCCGTAGGCATAGCGGAGCGTAGAGTTGGAGAAGCCAATGCCGTACTCCTTGCCGCTGAAGCCCGAGAACACCATCACGTATTTGTTGCCGACTTGACGGATGCTTGATGCTTCAAAGAAATTGAAGTCCAGCGGGTTCTGACCCTCGCAGAGAGCTGTGAACACCGTTCCCTCCGGGTCGCGCAACTTGCCGTCTGGCGTACTAGCGGGGATGAATGGGTCAATGAGCTTCGTACCAGGGCGAACGGCAAACATATTGTCTTGGTCGAGTTGGTAGGCGGTGGAGTGCTGGAAGCCGTAGAAGACGTATGCACGGAAGCCACGGGCATAGTCGGGGTCTTTCTTGTCGGTGATGTTCTCCACGAATACGCTCGGGTCGAAGTCGATGAGCGAGCCATCTACGCAGGCGCGTCCGTCTTCAGTAAGGTTCACGGGCGTGAAAGGACCGTCGGGGCGGTCGCTCTTGCATACCATGCCTACACGACGCCATCCGCGTGAGTGGGGATAAAGCCAGTAGGTCTTCTTGCCCGTCACCTTGTCCTTGATCTCGACGAGGTCTGGTGCATACATGGTGTCCCAGCGACCATCAACGAAATACGAGAAGATGGGACCCTCGTCGCGCCACTGTGTCAGATCCTCAACGGGAGCTGACCACATCCTGACGTCATTACCGCAGTACTGTGAGTAGTGTGTGTCGTGTGATCCGATGATATAAGCGCGCAGCTTACCCGGATTGTCAGGGTCTTCAAACACGCGTGGTTCGCCGTCGGGCAGGTGTTCCCACAGCGGCAAGTAGGGGTTCTGTGCGACGGCAGTGGCCATCACGACGAATAGTGAACAGATGATGAATGATAGTCTTCTCATAACTTTATGTTTAAAAATCATTTTTCTTGTCTTGACTTTTCTATATAATTAAGAATCACTGACTTCATCTCTTCAAATCCTTACTCTCTAGATCAAGCAAAGCCTTCACAAGCCTTCGTTCTTCCCAATTTGTGGACAAAGTTAAGAAAAATAGTTGAAAAATGTGGATAGAAGGCGAGAAAAAATGTTAAATAATCGCAGTAATGTTCAACTAACGGTCTTGTCTAATTTGTTTTATGTACCTTTGCGCAAGTTTTCAGAAAAGACACTATGCGAAATTTGATCTCATTTGTATTGATTGCTGTGTTGGCTTGGCCTGTGTTGGCCGAGGACAACACGATTGCCGTAACA
>CAJORF010000010.1 GCA_905236985.1 uncultured Bacteroidaceae bacterium
CTGCGCGAAGAAGCCCGACACCAGTTTGCCGAGTCTGCCAACATCGATCCCGACAAGATAACTGTCAATGCCGAGGAGGAAAAGTTAGTGTCTCAGATGCTGAAAGCCATTGAAGCACATATCGATGACGAGCAATACAACGCAGACCTGTTGGCGCGCGATGTCGCCATGAGCCGTGCCTCGCTCTATAAAAAGTTACAGACCATACTCGGCATCACACCCACCGACTTCATCCGCAATGTCCGCTTGAAGCGAGCCGCCCAGCTGCTTGCCAGCACCCAGCTCTCCATCAATGAGATTGCCGACCGTGTCGGCTTCATTACAGCCCGCAACTTCTCTACGCAGTTCAAGAAGATGTTCGGCATCACCCCATCGGAGTATCGGGAACCCAAAAACGGAAATATCTGATATAGAACTAAATATACAGTGATTTTCATGGGTCAATGGGCAATGAAAATCTTTCTTGGATCATCAATTCTTCTTATACTTTGCTTTGACAATCTCGTAAGAGTTGCGTGTCAGCTCACGAAGGAGGCCATCTGGGGTGGTTGTTGCATCAATGCCAATCCAATTTTGGGCGACATATTGAATGGCTTACCTATGCAACTGTTTTCCATTTTCAGTTCCTCAATGCGGTCAGGCTGGCATTTCAGTGTAATGACACTATAGTTGTCGCAATCGAAAAACGAGAACATGTGTCCATTCACATGGATAATCCTCTATGTTCATGTTATTCGTAGTATTCAATGTGTAGCTCATCACTCACAATGTAGTCCTCATGATCATCATCGTAGAGATAGATGATGCGGAGACCGCGATAGGATGCCGGCACTTTAAGTGTTTCGAGCAAATGCCATCTTGGTCGGCCAAAGTCATAGGATGCGCGGTCAAGCAGCAGGCGATTACTTGCCCAGTCAAACTGGTAGTATCCTCCACCAATGCACTGGTCATCACCAATCAGCAAATCCTTATGCTGATTGACCATGCCCAAACGCAAGTAGCCATCCATTGTTATGATAAACTTCGGTAGTGCCATATAATCAAGTCTTTATCGTTCAACGTCAATTAGTGAGACACGTCTCATATTTTGGGAATCGGTGTGGGCAGAATACGCTAAACTTTATTCCATC
Source organism: uncultured Bacteroidaceae bacterium (assembly GCA_905236985.1). Lineage (GTDB taxonomy): Bacteria > Bacteroidota > Bacteroidia > Bacteroidales > Bacteroidaceae > Physcousia. The sequence goes on from CAJORF010000010.1 coordinate 1,131, forward strand.
ATTATACTTGTTTAGTAATCGTTCGAGAGGTAACGTCGAGCTAATGCGATGCAATGACTCTTGCAACACATCATCCAGTATCGGATTGGTGTAACCACGCGCTATATCAGGCCTGTACTCATAGCGGTACTGCATGCCTTCAAGGCTCTGGAATAGTTCTATCAGAGCCAGCTCGTATTCGGCTTCTGTGATTCCTGCCATGTTGATTTTTGTTTAGTTTCAGTTTTTTCCAGCATCTCTAGTCTTTCTAGATTTTCTAGATTATCTAGAATCTCTAGAATCTCTAGAATCTCTAGAATCTCTAGATTTTCTAGAATCTCTAGAATCTCTAGAATTTCAAGAATCTCCATTCCCCCTTAGCACTGCAATCTCGCGTTCAAGCGAGGCTATGCGGGCCTTCAGGGCTGCAATCTCTTGCTCTTGCTGAGCTATGATTTGTTTCTGCGTGCCTCGCATGTCGAGGCGGGCGGCCGTCATGCGTTCACGCACACCACCTTCCTCCACAAATTCGCGGTCGCGCTTCTCCAAGAAGGTTGTCATGGCCTTGTCCACCATGTGGCAGAGGCTGATGGCGGTGTTCGCCATCTCCTCGTCAGTCCATTTCGAAAAGAAAGGTGCATAGTCTGGCAGGTCGTTGTGCGTGCGGCAATACGCCAATAGCTTGTCATAGCGTTGGCGCAGGTGCTCTGTCATCGCCCAGTCGTTCAATCTATGTTGCTTCAGGTAGTCTTGATAGTCTTCCAGCAGTTCCTGATTGCTGCCTTTGGCTATGCCCAGCAGTTTTATCTCCGTCTCAAACGAGGTTTGTCCATCAGTGAGGCCCTCGGCTATGTTCTGCTTGACGGAACGAGCTGCTTGCACCATCTGGTCAACGGTGCGGTCGCCGTATTTGGGCAGGAAGCGCTCGCAGAACACCTTGGTAAGTTGCACCAGCACATCACTCTTGCGGTAGAAATGCAGCTCGGTATATACCGTTGCTTTCCGCATGACGCTCGGCGTACCGTCGTCGTATCGTTTCAGGTTGATATCCTTGGGATTAGGCATAATGATTTATCGTTTAATATCGCCAGACATTAGTTTGGGTAGAAGGGGGGCTCGGAGAGAGGCAACATGAGTCCTTTATACAGCGTTATTCCCTTAACCGTCAGCAGGTACTTCTGACGGGGGGGTGGCGAGGTGAAATCTGTTTGACGCTTAATTCATCACGGCCAATTACCCGTACAAGTTCTCTAATAATGTCAATACTTGTTGGGGTACTTGTTGGGGTACTTGTTGGGGTACTTGTAGGGGTACTTTTGGGGGTACTTTTGGGGGTACTTGTGGGGATGCTCAAGTTGGGTTACTCGTTCCACTCGTTGTATAATGATTCAATTATTGTCATATTGGGCATGCATTCACCAGTTTTGGGGCGTGAATTAGACTGGACGAAGTCTTTTTATGCCCATTTCGAGGACAAAATTAAGAAAAAAATTATTTAAATTAGGTACGTGCGCGAGAAAAAAGGTTAATTCAGGGAAAAAAGTTGTTTTTTGCCACAAAAAAGGAACAAAACAGCTACAAAACGCCCTTTAAAAACGTGACAAAGGCAACAATGAAGACATCAAGTGCTGTCTTCTAATCATACGACCAAGGGCAAAGGCACAGGGAGTAGATGTACCCTGTCTGGCCCAGCTTGTCTGTGCGTGGTTGCTCAGTCGTGAACGATGTATTTCACTTTGCTTGCATCACGGGGCTTGGCCTCTGGTTGCTCGTCGGGATAGCCAATGGCAATGATGTAGTTCAGCTGATAGCCCTCTGGGATTTCGAGGCTGTCAAGGAAGAACTTGGCTTCTGGCTCGGTGTTGATGAATCGGACAGGGCCGCCAAGACAGCAGGTTCCAAGACCCATTGACTGGGCAGCAAGAATCATGTTCTCGCCTAACAATCCTGCATCCAATTCTCCACCGCCCTTTGCAGGCGTGCAGATGCAAATGATGTTAGGCGCATTGCGGAACATGTTCTTGAAGTTTGGGTCGCGGTTCACCATGTTAGGGTTCTTGGCCTTGAACACCTCCGTCACGTCGGCGATCAGCTTCTGGTTTTCTATGACACGGACAGCCCACGGTTGGGCGTTCATGCCGCTGGGTGCGTTGATGCCACAGCGGACAATCGTTTCCAGTTTCTCATGCTCAACGGGAGTGTCAAGATACTTTCGCACGCTGCGACGGGCCATAATCGCACTGATTACAGGATTCAGCTCCATGCGGATGTCGTCCTCTATGTTGCTGATGCTTTCCGTCGGTTCATAGCGTTTTACGACGCGCCCGTCACGGCTGACAAGGAACTTGGTGAAGTTCCACTTGATGTCCGGCTTCTTGTCGTAGCTGACATCCTTTTTGCGGAGCATATCGTCCATGAACTTACCTGTCTGGTTGTTGAGGTCGAAGCCAGCAAAGCCCTTTCGTGCTTTCAGAAAAGTATAAAGAGGCGATTCATTGGCTCCGTTCACGTCAATTTTGTCGAACTGCTGGAATTGGATGTCGAAATTGGCGGTGCAAAACTGGTGGATTTCCTGAATTGTACCTGGAGCCTGCTCGCCGAACTGGTTGCAGGGGAAGTCAAGAATCTCGAGCCCTTCGCTGCGGTACTTCCCATAAAGCGCCTCCAGTTCTTTGTACTGCGGCGTAAATCCGCAGCGGGTAGCGGTGTTCACGATGAGTAGCACCTTGCCCTTGTAGTCGGCAAGCGACACATCCTGGCCCACATCATTCTTTACCTTGATATCATAGATACCCTGTGCCGATATGCTCAGCATACCTGCAATTGCCAATAGGCAAATAGTCATTAGTTTTTTCATGTTGTTAATTCTTAATTCTTTGCCATGTCAGAACTTCACCTACCTTCGTGCTGCAATTCAAGACAGGCAAAATCTTCGATGACGGGGGCAAAGGTAAACATAAAATCTGAGAATCACACGCTAATTGGATGAAATTTTTTGTAATGGAGCTTTCGGTGGTCCAATAGGCACATTCTCTTCTTCAATTCCTGACACCTGACACCTATTTTGAATAAAAATTTGTTTTTTTTAGGTTATATCAGAAAGTTTGATTAGTTTTGCAGCGCAAAAGTGCGGAAACGCGCGGCTTAACTGCAAAACCAACTAACTGATTTCACTTATGAAAAAGATTCTTGCAATGATTTTGGCGGCTTGTGTGTCGGTAGGCGCATGGGCTGCACGTGCGGACTATCGCATCATTCCGCTGCCGAAGAGCGTGCAGACTGATTCGACCCAGTTCTTCACCATCTCGACGGGTATGGGTATTGCCTACGACGCCTCAGATCCTGAGATGGCGCGCAACGCACAGTTCTTGCGTCAGTGGGTGGAGGAACTCACGGGTATCCAACTCGCTATGACTCCCGATGACAAGAAGGCAGCTATCCAGATGCGCCTCGGGCTGCCGTCGGACAAGAAAATCAAGAACAAGAAGGGCTTGACGCTGACAGAACAGCAGCAGGAAGCCTACCTCATCACGGTAGATAAGAATGGTATAGCCATCTGTGCCCGCAAACACGTGGGACTTTTCCGTGCCGCACAGACGTTGCGCAAGGCATTGCCCGTGTTGCCCATCGCACAGAAGGCTGTTTCGGAGCAAGGCTTGACGGACGGCGGTGCCTTCGCCAAGGTCGAGGTGGCCTTTCCCTACACCATCATTCAGGATGAGCCTCGCTTCGGCTATCGCGGCGTTCATCTGGACTGCGCCCGTCACTTCTTCACGGTCGAGGTCATCAAGCAGTATCTCGATCTCATGGCCATGCACGGCTGCAACCAGTTCCACTGGCACTTCACCGAGGATCAGGGCTGGCGCTTCGAGGTGAAGGCTCTGCCCGATTTGGCCAAGAAAGGCAGCATCAGAGAGCAGACCGTGTTGGGGCGCAACACAGGTGTCTATGACGGTCAACGCTACGGTGGCTACTACACTCAGGAGCAGTGCCGCGATATTGTGAACTACGCCGCTGAACGCTACATCAATGTCATCCCCGAAATCGATATGCCCGGACACATGTTGGGCGCGCTGCACGTCTATCCTAACTTAGGCTGCACGGGCGGACCGTACCCCGTTTGGACGCATTGGGGTGTGAGCCGCGATGTACTTTGTGCCGGTAATCCCGAGACGATGACCTTCCTGAAGACGGTCTTCGGGGAGCTGTGCGATGTCTTCCCCTCGAAGTTCGTTCATATCGGCGGCGACGAGTGCCCCAAGAACCGTTGGAAGGAGTGCCCCAAGTGCCAAGCCAAGGCCAAGGAACTGGGACTTGTCGATGACGGCAAGCATAGCATCGAGAACCAGTTGCAGACATGGGTCAACCATGAGATTGAGCAGTTCCTCAAGGAGCGCGGTCGCGACATGATCGGCTGGGACGAAGTGCTCGAAGGCGGTTTGACGGAGGGCGGCATCGTCATGAGTTGGCGCGGCATCAAAGGCGGCATCGAAGCAGCCAAACAGCATCACCGCGTCATCATGACCCCCAACGCCTACTGTTACATCGACCACTACCAGCTGAAGGACCAGTGGTCGCAGCCCCTCGGCATTGGCGGCTATCTGCCTATGTCTAAGGTCTATGAGTTCGAACCCCTCATTCCCGATCAACTCTCTGAGGAGGAGCAGCAGTACATCCTTGGTCCGCAGGTCAACCTATGGACGGAGTATGTCGCTTATCCCGAACACGTCTTCTATATGTTGCTGCCACGTTTGGATGCCATCAGCGAGGTGCAATGGTCTCCCTCGGATCAGAAGGACTTCGAGGACTTCAAGGGCCGCCTGCCTCACATGAAGGAGATCTACGATCGCATGGGAGTCAATTATTGTCATGGGTTGGAATAAGAGTGAGACGTGAAAGCGTGAAAAATGAAGCGTGGAGTATGAACTAAGAGAATTGACGACGGGCTACCGTGGGAAGCACGGAGCGCGTATCGTCAGTGAACATATCACGGCATCGTTGCAGGCAGGTGAACTCACCTGTCTGCTCGGTCCGAATGGTGCGGGCAAGAGCACGCTGCTGCGCACGCTCGCTGCTTTCCAGCCTCCTTTGGGAGGTACGCTGATGCTCGACGGACGCCCTCTCGACAGCTTCACGCCGCTGGAGTTGGCCATGCGTATCGGTGTCGTGCTCACGGAGCGTCCAGAAATAAATGGAATGTGCGTGCGTGAGATGGTGGCGATGGGGCGCAGCCCCTACACGGGTTTCTGGGGTGTCCTGAAGGCCGAAGATGAGGCGGCGATTGACGAGGCTATTGCGCAAGTTGGCATCCCTACTCTTTGTCACCGTCAGGTGGATGCCCTGTCCGATGGCGAACGCCAGAAGGTGATGATAGCCAAGGCACTGGCCCAGGAGACACCCATCATTTTCCTCGACGAACCCACCGCCTTCCTCGACTATCCCTCGAAGGTGGATGTGCTGCTGTTGCTACGCTGTCTGGCTCGCAAGATGCAGAAAACCGTGTTTCTCTCAACGCACGACATAGAGTTGGCTATGCAGACTGCCGACCGTCTGTGGCTGATGGGACGTGATTCCCACGACCTCGTCATTGGCACCCCTCGTGAGTTGGCCGACAATGGTTCGCTCTCCCGCTTCTTCTCCAGCCCGGATATCAGCTTCGACGCTGAAACCCTGCGATTCAGCGTGGTCACATTTTAATCTCAAATACGTATGAAGGAATTTATCGTACTCGCCCGTCAGAACGGCACCACGAAGACTGGCGCACCCTTTGCCACGCTGAAGGTGGCTGACAGAGAAGAGGTGTTGAACGTCGCCGTCTGGGAGCTCGGCCCCCAGCAGGAACCTGTCGTCGGGCGCATCGTTTCGTTCTACACGCTGAAGGACAACCAAGGCAAGAAGTCGTGCAACGCGATGGACATCAAGAACGGCCCCATGCCCGATCCCTCGCATCCCCTCTACGACCTGCTTCCGCGTCCCATCAGCTACGAGACATGGACGGCAACCATCGACCACCTCATCACCTACTGTTCTGACACGCAGCTCGCTGACATCATCCGTGAGTTCGGCAAGAAACTCTTCAAACCCTATTCCGAGTTTCCTGCTGCCACCAACGTGCATCACGCCTTCCCCGGCGGCTTACTCAACCATACGCACCAGATGTTGGCGATGCTCGATGGCATCTATCCTGTGCTGCCCTATCCCGTGAAGATAGAGCGGTGTGTGCTCTCCATCCTGTTCCACGACTACGGCAAGGTCTATGAGTACAACCGCGCTGGCGAGGGGCAGGAGGATATGTACCTGCTCGGACATATCTACATCAGCGCGCACAAGCTACATAGCGAGCTGGAGCGGCGAGGCATCGATGCTGAAGAGACCAAGCGCATCGTACATTGTGTGTTGGCTCATCATGGGCGTCTGGAGTACGGCTCGCCCGTCGTGCCTTGCACCCCCGAGGCCGAACTGGTCAGTCACTTGGATGACATCTCTGCCAAGACCGATAATATGGAGGGCACGGGTAACCTCGAGAAATCCTTTGCCCTTGGCACATGCGTTGTGAAATGAACTGAAATCCCGCCGTTTAAGGCGGGATTTCTTGTTAGTCCAGGTGGAAGACTTCCTGGATGGGTATCGTGACGGGACTGTTGTCGGGGTTGGTCTCCATGATGTCCTTCATGTAGGCCCACCAGCGCTGCGTGGTCTCATCGGCACCCATGTCCTGAGAACTCTGTTCCCCCTCGATTTCCTGATAGCCGAAAAGGATGTTAGTGTCGCGGTCCCAGAAAATGCTGTAATTGCTGATGCCTGCATCTTTGATCCCTTTCTTCAGTTCGGGCCATAGTGCAGCGTGGCGTCTTTCATATTCTTCCTCAAAGCCTGGCTTGAGGTACATTTTAAAAGCAAAACGTTTCATAATTGGTTAAAGTCTTAGAATAACTTGCACAAAAATATGGAAAAGTATTGGAAAAAGTCCATAATTTACACATTTTAAGCACAAAAAGAGTACATTTTATGATTTTGACCCGTAAAACAAACGCACATGATTTGTAATGATGTACCTTTGCAGCGCAAGGTGGGAGAGCCACCCCCAGTATCCCGCCATATTCACTCAAAAGACTCTGAAATTTATGCCCGATTCCTATTTACCCCCCACCAAGGCTCAGAAAATCGATTTGAACGAATTCATGGAGAAGAACTTCAAACTCGATATGTTGATGAGTGAATTTGCTCGCTCCTCTGGCCGAAGCCTTTCCACGTTCAAGCGTGATTTCAAGAAGATGAGCAACCTCTCTCCTGAGCGTTGGCTGACAGATCGTCGTTTGCATGCCGCATTGGATATGCTTAGACGGGGATGCCGTGTCTCTGATACCTGCTTCGATGTAGGCTTCAAGAATGTCTCGCACTTCTCCGCTATCTTCAAGAAGAGGTTCGGGGTGACACCTGGCGACATCAGGAAAGGTTTGCCTCCCGTTCACCTCTGATCAGCTCCTCGCACCCATATTGCATTTCACGAATGAGTCCTGTTTTCATTCGTGAAATGCTTTTTTATACAAAAAAGTGCGAAGAAATGAACAGGATAAGGATATATTGCGTATATTTGCCGTCGAAATGAAGAAGAAAGACAGCACCATAGCCCTGCTGATGTTCTTCCTGTGCCTCATGGCGACAGGATGCACTAAGGACGTGCGCCTGTCCGATAATAATGCAGTCTATTATTGGCGGACGGAATGGCGTCTCGATTCGACGGAACAGACATTCCTTCATGCGCGTGAGATAAATAAGGTGTATTGCCGCTATTTTGATGTGGTCATGGACGACGTCTTGCACTCTCCGAAGCCCAATGCGACCATCCGTTTCTCCGACACGATACCAGCTGGCATCGAGTTGGTGCCAACGGTCTATATCACCGAGGATTGTATGCACGAGCGTCACGATGATTTGGCACAGAAGGTGGTGCAACGCGTCGTGCAGATGAATGAGACGCATGAGATTTTCGGCGTGAAGGAGTTGCAGATCGATTGCGACTTCACGATGAACAGCCGTTCCGTGTTCTATGCCTTCCTCGAAGAAGTGCGTAAGGAGGCACGACGCCACATGCTCGCCCTCTCTGCCACCATTCGCCTGCATCAGCTCCCGATGCCCGTGCCGCCCGTTGATTACGGCGTGCTCATGCTTTACAACACCGGCGATCCGCAGCACTTCGAAGAGCGCAACCCCGTCCTCGACCGTCGCGACGTGCAGCCCTACGTCCGCTACCTGGGCGGCTATGAGCTGCCGTTGGCCACGGCCTATCCCGTCTATGCCTGGCAGCGTACCATCTACGGCATCAGCATTCAACACGTGGTTGAAGCCGACGAGATTCTGGCTGTCAAGCAGATGGTGGAGCACAAGCGTGATGACCTGCGGCACTCTATCATCACTTTCTGCTTAGATACTGAAAACATTAACCGTTATTCCACAGATACTTATGAAGCGATTTATCATCATTAGCCTGTTGACTGTCATTGCCTTGCCCCTGTTCGCCTGCGCTGGCATCGAGACGCATAACCACTACCTCTTCCATGTCTATGACGAAGCGGAGTTTCGCTACCGTGTGGATCGCACCACGCTTAACAACTGGAAAGCCTACCTGGGCATAGACAGCACCGATTACTACTGGTTCAATGCTGAGGAGGTCATTGAGGCGGCTAAGTCGAAGGGCGACGCCCTCATGGTCAGCTATGTCAACCACCTGGTGACCTATCTCGATTGTGCCAGCGAGGTCGATGATGAGAACTGGGAATATCCCACAAAGGAAGAACTGGAGGCCCGTCGGCAGAAGCTGCTTGTCGTGCGGCAGTATGCCCTTAGCAAGGTCAAGTCGCGTCTCCGCAGCCAGCACGCCCTGCTTTATATGCGCTGCAATATGCTGTTGGGACGCCATGACGAGAACGTGCAGTTCTGGCAGCAGACTGCAAGCAAGTTCATCGACACCGTTTATCGCGACATGATGATGAACATTTATGCTGGTGCGCTGACCAAGACGGGGCATGTCGAAATGGGCGCGGAAATCTTTGCGCAGCAGGGCGACTACCAGAGCCTCATGACCATCTACTACAAGCGTCGCTCCTTTGAGGCCATCCGTCAGGTTTATGAAAAGAACCCCAATCATGCCGCACTGCCCTTCCTGTTACAGGACTTCGTCAACAATGCGCAGGAAGCTTACGACCGCGAGCACGACAACGACTGGCCTGGTAAGCTCTTCATCCGCGACATCGAACGCGACGAGGCGATGAAGATGGCAGCTTTTGCCGCACAAGTTGCCAACGAAGGCAGGAGCGAGACGTCTGCGATGTGGATGACAGCCGCTGCATGGCTTAACTATCTTTTCGGCGACGCACAGAAGGCTGTCCGCTATGCCGCCGCCTCGCGCGACGCTGTAGGCACTGCGCTGATGAAGGACTGCGCACGCATCATTCAGTTCTACATTCGAGGAGTCGTGGAAGCACCCTCCACTGCCCTCGACAAAGCAATGGCCGTTGAGCTGCGCTGGCTCAACGAAAAGGCACAGGCAGGAACAGTTGCGGAGGAACCCTACTACGAATGTGACTATTTCTATTACCATGCGCTCGACCGCATCGTGCATCAGGTGCTCGCCGACAAGTATGCCGCACAGGGGCGCACCTCCACTGCGCTCGCCCTCTACCGATTAGCTGATTCCTATCATTACGATGCAGCCCTCGACACGATGTGCGTCGATGATGCTCTGCGATTCTATGCATACGTAAAGAGTCCGCAGGCAGACAACAGCCTTGATGGCTTCCTCAAGTCACATCTCGAGGCGAATGAGAACACCCTTATTGACCTCATCGGCATCAAGTACCTGCGCCTCGCTCAATGGGCAGAGGGCATCAAGTGGCTCGACCGTGTGCCGCTCGACTTCTACAATGAACAAGGCTACGCCGTCTATGCCAACTTCCGCAAGGCTGATGTGGAGCCGTGGATCAAACGTCAGTGGCTCGACAACGATGCCCCCACAGGCGACATCCATCTCTCCGTCAATCCTCGCAAGGCCATCGCCAGCGAGATACTCCAATTGGAGCAAGGGCTCAACCTGCTCAAAGGCAAGGCACGTTTGCAGCGATGCTATGACCTTGCAGTGCGCTATGCTCAGATCCATGTGTCGGGCGACTGCTGGTTTGTGCTTCGCAACGGCAAAAGTAATACCTACGACTACGAACCCGAACTGTTCAAACAGCCCCACGAAGTGGATTTTGCCGCCAAAGCCGTCGAGATGTTGCGTCAGGCGAGCACCTCCGATGACTTCTATCTGAAGGAACGTGCACTCTTCGCCCTCTCCTACGTCTATCTCAATCCAGACTGCTGGTATGACAGCCACTGGGATAGCGAACTCGATGACTACAGGTGGACACCTGTTCCCGATCGTCAGCAATACAAGCACTTCGCGGACCTTTTGAGATTTGAGAACAGCAACCCCGGAAAGACGAGTAATTACGTCTCTCGCTGCGACCAATACATCCAATTTAAGAAGCATTTTCGGTAAAAATCACGTTTTTTTACATAAAATTCATTTTCGTTAGCAATTTTCTCGTTTTATCCTACTCTCGAATCGAAAATCTTTATAACTTTGTACCGTGA
>CAJORF010000011.1 GCA_905236985.1 uncultured Bacteroidaceae bacterium
ACGCCCGAGGAGCGTCAGACGGCATACGAGATAGCCACGCAGTCGGTAGTGCTGTTGGAAAACAACGGCATCCTGCCGCTCACGGCCTCCTCGTCCCCTGACATGCAACGCGAAGCTTCCAACCTGAAGCTCTTCATCACAGGGCCTAATGCCCATTCGATGTGGGCCATGTGCGGTGACTATTCGTTCCCCGCCATGTCCTATTTTTGGAAGAAGGTGGAGAAAGACCTTGACCATCCGCATGTCGTGAGTCTGTTAGAGGGAATGAGGAACCACCAGCCTGAGGGTATCACGCTGATGTACTCGCGGGGCTGTGACTGGACGGATACGATAGAGACAAAATATGCTGTCAGCGGCGACGAGCGTGCCTGGGAATATGAGATACTGCATCGTAAGGTCGATGCCGGTGAGCCAGCCGACAAGGCAGAGGCTTTGGCCATGGCCGCTGAGTGTGATGTCATTGTCGCAGCGATGGGTGAGAATGTGATGCTATGTGGTGAGAACCGCGACCGACAGGGTTTGCGGCTTCCGGGGCGTCAGGAGCAGTATGTCTTGGATCTCATCAAGACGGGTAAGCCTGTGATACTGGTGCTCTTTGGTGGTCGTGCGCAAGTCATCTCGGGACTTGCGGAGCAGTGTGCCGCTGTCATTCAGGCATGGTATCCTGGTGAGGAGGGTGGTCATGCCGTCGCCGATATCCTCTATGGGCGGGTGTCGCCTTCGGCTAAGCTGTCCGTCAGCTATCCGAACGTAGAGACGAACGAGCCTATCTGCTATAATTACTCAGCAGAGAAGGATCCGCGTGTCCAGTGGCCTTTCGGCTATGGCCTTAGCTACACGACGTTTGAGTATGAGCAGCTGACGATGGATGACGAGGCCGCTACGACGGATGATAGTGTCAGCCTCTCATTCGAGGTGAAGAATACGGGTAACGTGGCTGCCGACGAGATAGCTCAGGTTTATCTTTCGCCGACGGAGGCCAGCCAGCAGATTCGTCCTATTCAGTTACAAGGCTTTGCCCGTGTGTCTCTTCGTCCGGGCGAGACGAAAGTCATCAAGGTGAAGCTCTATACTGAACAGTTCGGCTTCTACACGCATCAGGATGAACGTCAGTGGAATGTCCTCCCCGGTCGTTATCTGGTGAGGATTGGAGCCTCGTCATCTGATATCCGCTTGGAGCACCCCGTCACCTTGAAGGGAAAGGCCATCAAAAAACCTCTGAGAACGCATTATTTCTCAGAGGCTGTGGTCGCAGGCAATTAGCTTACCATTTCCTTTATTTTGCGGATTCAGCGTCTTCGAGCTTTTGCTTTTCATAGGCTTCGTGTAGGAGTTCGTCGAAGGTTTTGACGCGGTCATACTCCTCGAGGTTCTTGAGGACTTGCTTGCGGCGACGCTCCTGCTTGCGCTGCTTGAAGGCGAAGGGATGGAGCATCTTGTCGTTGATACCTGGCGACAACTTCTCGAGCACACCGCCGATGGTGGGCGGTGCGACGATGTCATCATCCTTGGTACCGTTGGCTCCCATCTCACTGAGGTGATAGGTCTTGCCCGCTCTGACGACCACCTCGCGCAGCGTGTCAGTCTGCATGGAGTCGTTGGCTGCCACGATGGAATCGGGGGGAGTGACAGGGAGAGAGGGCAGGATAAAAAAGAGAAGACTGATGAGGGTCATGAGGATGGGATGTTATCAGTTAATCACTCGGTCTCCACACTGGCGACTGAGTTCTTTCTGGATGGATTTCATATCTTGGTAGTTCTGCATGAGTTCGAGGGAGCGTTGCTTGTCAGCAATGGTCTCCGGCTGCCGCATCTCAAGCATGATCTGACGAAGGGAGTCATCGACGATGGCGAGCTTGTAGTCCGTCATGAGATGTGGCAGGAGCTCCACGAGACGTTCCTCCTCGGGTTTCACAGTGATGCCCTTGTTGTGTATCTTGCTCAGCGTCTCAGGGTCGTGGGCGAGCTCGTTGGCCAGATTGGCAACCGCGATGTCGGGATGGTTCTGAAAATAACGGTCGCAACGGAAGCCCTCCTCGCGGTAGTGCTGCAAGGCCTCCTCGAGGATGCGCTGATGGAGCGTACTGCGCAGCTGTATGTCATCGCTCTCCAAAGAATATTGGATATATTCCACTACCATCATCGGACGTTGTTCGCCGCTCTCCTCGTCCTCAACATCGCATAAGAATTTCTCGCCATGACGCACAATCATCTGCACAAGGAGCGCCTCGGTCTGGAGGATGCGGGCAGACTCTCCAGACTTTCTCCCTCCGGACTCTCCCCCCGCCGTCCCTATAAGGGAGGGAGTAGTTTGTCTAGAAGCTATGATCTTCTCTATTTCGGGAGAGATGACATCCTCGCCGGGCTGTTCTGAAGGTTGCGATACCTCATTCTCAGTGGTAACCGCTCCCTCCCGAACAGGGAGGGCGGGGGGAGAGTCTGGAGAGTCTGGGGAGCCCCCTTTCTCTCTCTCTCGTTGTTTTCTTCGCTCCTCCCTCTGCTGCTTCATCACCTTGGCTACGGCACTCGTGATGAGTCGTTCTTCCATCTCCAGTGTCAGTGCCGTCTCCTTAATGTAAAAGGTACGCGTGATGTCGTCAGGAATGACGGCGAGACTCTGAACGATGTTGTTGACGAGACGGGAGAGTTTGATGGGGTCGTTCTGTGCCTCTTGCAGGAGCAGGTTGGTCTTGAACTGGATGAAATCGACCTGATGGACGCGCAGGTATTCCTGGTACTCGGTGGCCGTGTGTTTGCGGGCGAAGCTGTCAGGATCCTCGCCGTCGGGCAGCAAGAGCAGCTTCACGTTCATACCCTCGGCCAGCAGCATATCGATACCGCGCTGCGAGGCTTTGATGCCGGCGGCATCGCCGTCGTAGATGACTACGATGTTCTCGGTGAAGCGGTGTATGGCGCGTATCTGGTCCTCGGTGAGGGCTGTGCCGCTGGAGGCCACCACATTCTCCACGCCCTGCTGGTGCATCGCCATCACGTCGGTATAGCCCTCGACGAGGTAGCAGAGCTCGTTCTTCACGATGGCCTGCTTGGCCTGATAGAGACCGTAGAGCTCGCGTTTCTTGGAGTAGATGGCACTCTCGGGCGAGTTCTGGTACTTGACCTGCACGCCCTTGGTACGGCTGTCCAAAACACGTCCGCCAAAACCAACCACTTTGCCTGAGATGGTGTGAATAGGAAAGATGACGCGGTTGCGGAAGCGGTCGTAGGTCTTGCCCTGCTCGTTGCGGATGCAGAGGCCAGTCTTTAGGATGTACTCCTCGTTGTAGCCTTCGGCTTTGGCGGCCTGCCACTGCGCATCGAACTTGTCAGGGCAAAAACCTAACTGGAATTTCTTGATGATGTCATCGCGGAAGCCACGCTGACGGAAGTAGGCCAGACCGATGGCACGACCGTCCACGGTGTCGTTCATCTGCTGTTGGAACCATGTGTTGGCCCACTCATTGACCGCGAACATACTCTCGCGCTCACTCTGCTCAGCTTTCTCCTCATCAGTCTGCTCGCGTTCCTTGACTTCGATATGGTATTTCTTGGCTAAATAGCGCAGGGCATCCGGGTAGGACAGCTGCTCATGCTCCATGATGAAGTGTACGGGCGTACCTCCCTTGCCGCAGGCAAAGCACTTGCAGATGTTCTTAGACGGCGATACCATGAACGAGGGCGTCCGATCGTCGTGAAACGGACACAGTCCTTTCAAGTTCGCTCCCGCTCGCTTCAGGGTCACGAAGTCCGAGACGACATCCACGATGTTCGCCGCATCCAAGATCCTATCGATTGTCAAGCGATCAATCATTATTCACTTTTCATTCTTTCATTATTCACTTTTACTTCACCGCTTCTCCTTTTCCGTCCTCAGTGAGATAGAACAGCGGGGCGGGGTTGGTCTGCTCCTGCTCGTAGTAGTGCAGGCCACTGTCGTTGGTGCGTGGGTGCCATTCGCACAGCAGGTTGATCATCTCCGAGGCGGCCCAGATGACGGGACCGTAGCCGTGAGCTGCAGCTGATGAAACGGGACGATAGTAGTAGAAGGCGGGGTCGAAGGCCATGCCGGTACCGACGCATGTGCCAGCCACCTTGCCCTCCTCGGTGATCTTGGTCGAGATAGCGTGCCAGGCGAGCTGTGCCACGCCGCCGTAGGTGATGCCCTCAATCCAGCCCTTGCGGATGGCATGGGCAATACTGTAGCAGTAAATGGCGGTGGCAGATGTCTCGAGATACGAATCTTCGCGGTCGAGTAGCTGATGCCAGAAGCCTTCGCCGGACTGTAGGGCGCAGAGACCGGCCACATGTTCGCGCAGCTGGTTGAGGATGAACTCGCGGTCAGGATGCGACTCGGGCAGCATATCCAACAGCTCCACCGTCGTCAGCAAAGCCCATCCGTTGGCACGCGCCCAGTGGTAGGTGGGCTGCTGTGCTAATCCCTCAACGTAGCCGTGGCGGTAGATCTTCTTTTCCGGTACCCACATGCGCTTCACGAAGTTCTTGTACATCGTGGCAGCCTCATCGAAGTACTTCGGGTCGTTGAAGTAGATGCCAGCGTAGGCGATGGTCGGGAGACCCATAAACATATCATCCAGCCACACCGTGTTATGTTGCGGGCGATGACGTGCAAAGAGACCGTCTTCGAGTCGGTACTGACCGTGTTCAACGAACTGGAAGTAGTTATTGATGAGCGTA
>CAJORF010000012.1 GCA_905236985.1 uncultured Bacteroidaceae bacterium
GGGCGTGGCTATCCTGTGGAACGAGAACGTCGATGTCTCCATCACGGGTAACTCCACCAACCCCACCCGCTTCCAGCACCCCGTGGCCGGAACATACAAGAAGGAGCGCGTGCTCGCCGGCAAGCCCTACTTCAGCGTAGCTTCCGGTGGTGGCACAGGCCGCACCCTGCATCCTGATAACATGGCTGCCGGTCCCGCTTCCTACGGTATGACCGACACCCTGGGTCGTATGCACTCCGACGCTCAGTTCGCCGGTTCCAGCTCCGTGCCTGCTCACGTCGAGATGATGGGCTTCCTCGGCATCGGTAACAACCCGATGGTAGGTGCTACCGTCGCTATTGCCGTCGCCATCGACCTCGCCCTGAACAAGAAGTAAATCCCCACTCTCCATTTTGCAGCGAGGCGGCCCATTCGGGTCGCCTCGTTTGCGATACAACCTCTCAGTGGTTAACAAAAAAATAAAATTTTGTTTGAAATAGGTGTCAGGTGTCAGGAAGCGAAGTGGCTTTTTAGAATCAATAAACTTTTCATTGAAAAATGGATGAAAGACAAATGCGTCCCGCTGGTGCTTTGGTGCTGAACGCTTGGAACACCCGGGTCTTCCAAGCAGAACACCGAGGTGTTCCAAACATTACACCCGGGTGTTCCAAGCGAAACACCTCCGTTTCCCAATCTGAAACACTATATGAATTAGCTGAGATGCCTGACACCTGACACCTATTTCAAACAAAAATTTGTTTTTTTGTGGTGAAATGAGTTACTCTTCCGACCGGGTGTAGATGTATTCGACCTCCTTGAAGGCATAGCGACGGAAGTGACCTGATTCATCGCAGAGGATGAGGTGGCCGGAGGGCTCGACGTCGTGGATGCGAGCAAGGAAAGTGCCATTCGCGTCGCGATAGGGATGCAGTCCTGTGCGGCGATAAAGGGCTGCGAGATAGGAGGAGTGAAGGGGCTGTGTGCCCGTGAGTGGGGAGAGGATGGAGGTGTAGCGATGACGGAACGCCTCGATGATGCGGTGGAGGATGTCGGTGCGGTCGCTGTCGTGGCCAAGGAGCTGGCGAAGCGAGACGGGGGTAGGCGCCTGTGACGGGGTTGAGAGCTGAGGGTTGAGGAATGGAAAGCGGAAGGCTTGCTGGTTGATATCCACGCCACAACCGATGATGGAGCGTCCGATGTGTTGCCCGCACAGGGTATTCTCGATAAGGATGCCTGCAATCTTGCAGTCCCCAACATAGATGTCGTTGGGCCACTTGACGGTCACGGAGAGTTCCTTTTTGATCTCCCCTATGGAGGCAAGAGCCCCTTCCCTGGACGGAGGAGTGAGGCTTGCGGGGTTGAGGGCATCTGCAATCACGTCGCGTATGCTAAGGGCGATGGCTTCAGAGAGGAGGAAGGCGTGAGTGGCTGGGAAGGACTCAGGCTCAACGAGGATGCTGAAAAGGAGGTTCTTCCCCTTTTCGGATTCCCAAGAATTGCCTGTCTGTCCGCGCCCTGCACTTTGGAATTCGGCAGTAGCTACGGTAATAGCGCCAGGCTCTGCTGCTTGGTAGGTGGCGAGGAAGGTGTTTGTCGATACCGTCTCGTCCAGCTCGATGAATGTAATTGCACGCTTCATTCTTCACTTTTCGCTTTTCACAGTTCACAAAAAAGAAGAGGTCGTTCCCTTGAACAACCTCCTCTGTCTCTCGTTGGGCTACCCGGACTCGAACCAGGAAAGGCAGGACCAGAATCTGCAGTGTTACCATTACACCATAGCCCAATCGACGTTGTGATATGCTCCTCGTTTCCGATTTGCGGGTGCAAAAGTAGGCAGTTTTTGCGAAACATGCAAGCTTTTCCCTAAAAAAAATAAATTTTCACCACATTTTTTCTCTCTATCGAGGAATTCGTTGTACCTTTGTGCCCCGAAACAAGATAATTTATGATTATAAACACCGAAACACTCATTGATCAGATTGTGGCAGGCTTGCAGGAGAAAAAGGGTCACGACATCGTGATCACCGATTTCTCCAACATCGAAGATTCCATCTGCCGCGCTTTCGTCATCGCCACGGGTAATTCACCGTCGCATGTACAAGCGCTCACCGATTCCGTAGAAAACTTTGCGCGCGAGCATGCTCACGCCCGCCCCTCAGCTGTCGCCGGACTGCACAACGCGCAGTGGGTGGCTATGGACTACGGCGATGTCATCGTTCACATCTTCCTGGCCGATGCACGCGAGTTCTACGACCTCGAACACCTTTGGGCAGATGCCGCCCTCACAGAGATAGCAGACATTGATTGACACATTAACACATTAACGTATTAACATATTAACGTATTAACGTATTTACATGAGCTTGTTAATTTGTTAATCTGTTAATTTGTTAATCTGTTAATTTGTTAATCTGTAAATATTATGATTAAGTATGGCAGAACAGAATAACCCACAGACCAACGGCAATTCCAACAATAAGAATAATCGCAATAAGATGCCGCGCATCAACTTCACGTGGATCTACATCATCATAGCTGTAGTCCTCGGCTACCTGTTCTTCGCCGGTGGCGAAATGGACAACAACGGCACGGCGTCAAAGAGCGTGACATATACCGTTTTCAAGCAATATGTCGAGCAAGGGTATGCCAACAAGATTGTGGCGAGCAAGGACGAGGGTACGGTGAAGATGTACGTCAAGCCCGAGCATATCCGCGACGTCTTCAATGTCGGTGTCGATCAGACAGGCAAGCAACCCTACGTGCAGGCGGAATATCCGAGTGCCGACAAGCTCGATGAGTTTATTACGGCGCAACAGGATTTAGGTAATTTCACGGGTGAGTTGAGCTACAAGAAGTCCAATGACACGTTCATGCAGATCTTTTGGAACATCTTCCCGTTGCTGTTCATCATTGCCGTGTGGATCTTCATCATGCGGCGCATGGGCGGTAGCGGCGGAAATTTTGGCGGCATGGGCAGTATCTTCAATGTCGGTCGTTCGCGTGCGCAGTTAGTAGAAAAAGGTGGAGAGAACGAATCGAAGGTCACTTTCAAGGACGTTGCCGGACAGGCTTCGGCCAAGCAGGAGGTACAGGAGATTGTGGAGTTCCTCAAGAACCCGCAGAAGTTCACGGATCTTGGAGGTAAGATTCCTAAGGGAGCCTTGCTCGTAGGCCCTCCAGGTACGGGTAAGACGCTGTTGGCCAAGGCCGTGGCTGGCGAGGCCGATGTGCCTTTCTTCTCGATGTCGGGTTCAGACTTCGTGGAGATGTTCGTCGGTGTCGGCGCCAGTCGTGTGCGCGACTTGTTCCGTCAGGCCAAGGAGAAAGCTCCTTGTATCATCTTCATCGACGAGATCGATGCCGTGGGGCGTGCCCGTGCCAATAATGCGATGATGGGCGGCAATGACGAGCGCGAGAGTACGCTCAACCAGCTGCTCACCGAGATGGATGGCTTCGGCACCAATTCGGGTGTCATCATCATGGCAGCCACCAACCGTGCTGACATCCTCGACAAGGCGTTGCTACGTGCAGGACGTTTCGATCGTCAGATTCACGTCGATTTGCCTGATCTCAACGAACGCAAAGCAGTCTTCAAGGTTCACTTGAAGCCTATTAAAGTTGATGAAACCCTCGACATCGATCTGTTAGCACGGCAGACGCCGGGCTTCAGCGGAGCCGACATTGCCAATGTCTGCAACGAGGCTGCCCTCATTGCAGCCCGTCACGGCAAGCAGTCTGTGGGTAAGGAGGATTTCATCGCAGCCGTCGATCGTATCGTGGGCGGATTGGAGAAGAAGACGAAGGTGATGACCGAGGAGGAGAAACGCACCATCGCCCTCCACGAAGCCGGTCACGCCACCATCTCATGGAACCTCCAGTATGCCAACCCCCTCATCAAGGTCACCATCGTGCCGCGCGGACGTGCTCTCGGTGCTGCTTGGTACTTGCCCGAAGAACGACAGATTACCACGCGTGAGCAGATGCTCGACGAGATGTGTGCCACGCTCGGCGGTCGTGCAGCAGAGGAACTCTTCACGGGGCATATCTCCAGCGGTGCCATGAACGACCTCGAGCGGGTGACGAAGCAAGCCTACGGCATGATTGCCTATATGGGAATGAGCGATGCCCTGCCCAACCTGTGCTACTACAACCAGAATGAATACTCCTGGCAGCGTCCTTACAGCGAGGCTACTGCCAAGCTCATTGACGAGGAAGTCAAGCAGATGATAGCCGAGCAGTATGAGCGTGCCAAACAACTCCTCTTGCAGAAACGCGAGGGACATAAGGCCCTGGCCGACCTCCTCGTGGAGCGCGAGGTCATCTACGCTGAGGATGTCGAGAAGATCTTTGGCAAGCGTCCTTGGGTGAGCAGGACGGAAGAGTTGCTCACTAGCCAGCAGGAGGAAGAAACGGACCAAGACCAAGCCCAAGACTCTTCCCCCGAACCAGTCCAGCCAGAACACTCAGTTCTGTCTTCCTGGCACCCTGATAGGGAGGGGGCAGAATCTTCTGAGCAGGCGTCCGCATTGTAATAAACATAGTATCGCTTCATAATCCTGTATATTGTGGCCAAATAATTGTAATAATCTTATGCCAAATAATTCAAATAGCAATAGTATTAACTCCCTCCCTAACAGGGAGGGCGGGGGGAGAGTCTCTAAAGTCTCGAATCTCATTACTCGCACCCTCACGGGCATAGTCTTCGTTGCCGTCATGGTGAGCGGCATCGTCTATTCCTCTTATTCGTTAGCGGCGCTCTTCGCCGTCATCACCGCGTTAACCGCCTGGGAGTTCACCGGCATCATGAACACGCAAGAGGACTGTGAGGTGAACCGTTTCATCACCACCGCCGCCGCGACATTTCTTTTCATTGGCTTTGTGGGCTATACGATGTCGAATTACTCGCCCTCGTTTTCCTTTATGCCTTGGCTGTTGACGGTCATCTATTTGTTGATCGCCGAACTCTATATGCAGCATAAGCGCCCCATCATGAACTGGGCGGCATCGATGATGGCACAGCTTTACATCGCCTTGCCCTTCGGCCTCCTGTGCATGATTCACACGGCAGCTGAGATGGAGTTGTACCAGCAACTGAACAACTATGGCTATCAGTGTGTGCTGGCCATCTTCGTGCTCCTGTGGTGCTCGGATACGGGTGCCTACTGCACAGGCTCGCTCATCGGACGTCACAAACTCTTTCCCCGCATCTCGCCCGCCAAGACGTGGGAAGGGAGCATCGGCGGAGGCGTGCTGGCACTTGTGGCTTCGCAGGTCTTTGCTTACTTCTGTCCCTCACTTTCCCCGATCGAATGGGCATTTTTTGCCGTTGTCATTGTGGTGTTCGGCACCTTGGGGGATCTGATTGAGAGCCTTCTGAAACGTCAGCTCGGCATCAAGGATAGTGGCCATATCCTGCCTGGACATGGTGGAATGCTCGACCGTTTCGACAGTAGCCTCGTAGCTATTCCAGCCGCATACGTCTATCTATTGCTCATCTCTTTGGTCTAATAAACGTTAAAAATACACTTATTCCATTAAACGTCTCAAGTCAAAAGCCGTCACAATCCCGACGGCTTTTCTTTTACGCTACTGCGTGGCCGTTAAACAATAAATGCTCAACGAAAAACGAAATATAATGAACAGAACTCTTACTCTCCTATTTGCGTTGTGCCTCAGCGTGGCCGCCAGCGCACAAAAAGGCTCGGTCAGCGGAACCATTGTAGATAGCGAAGGTGAACCCCTCCCAGGAGCTACTGTTGTCATTATGAAGCCTGACAGCGTTCAGGTAACGGGTCAATCGACGAAAACCGATGGTACATTCTCCCTCAGCAGCATCGCGTATGGCGACTATCTGCTGCGTGCCTCGTTCATAGGCTACAAGACCGTTTGGCGCAACATCACCCTCTCGAAGCAGAACAAGCGTATGTTGCTCGGCGAGATCACTTTGCAGGACAACACCAAGCTGATGAAGGATGCCCTCGTGACGGCTCAGTTGGCGCAGGTGGAGATGAAAGCTGACACCTTTATATATAATGCTGATGCTTTCCGCGTGCCTGCGGGATCGAATTTCGAGGCGCTGCTGAAGAAATTCCCTGGTGCTGAGATTACTGAGGAAGGCACCATCAAGATCAACGGTAAGGAGGTGAAGAAGATCCTCGTCAACCAAAAGGAATTCTTTGGCGATGACACCAAGATGACGCTCAAGAATTTGCAGGCCGACATGGTCAAGAATGTCAAGGCATACGAACGACAAAGCGACTATACACGTGTCACGGGCATCGATGATGGCGAAGAGGAGACCGTGCTCGACCTGACCATCAAGGAAGGTATGGGCAACGGATGGCGACTTACTGTCGATGGCGGCTATGGGCTTGGACAATTGTCCGATGGCGATGACGGCTACGAGAACAGACATCTCTACAAAGGCAACCTCAACCTGACGCGCTTCAATGAGACGTGGCGTGTGGCTGTCTTCGGCAATGCCAACAACACTGGCGACCGTGGCTGGGGCGGCTTCGGTGGTTGGGGCGGTGGCGGCGGCCTCACTGAGACACAGACGGGCGGCGGCGACTTCGCTTGGGAAAACGATAAGCGCGAGGGCGATGCTGGATTCTTTGAGATAGGTGGTAACGTGCGCTACAACCACACAGCCACCAACACCCTCTCGCGTTCTAACTCACAGACCTTCGTCACGAGTACGGTGTCCCAATATGTCAATAGCCGCAGCCAAAGCTCCAACGATCGTCAGAGCCTCAACAGCGACTTCCGCATCGAATGGCAGATTGACTCGCTGACGAATCTGCAGTTCCGTCCTCGCTTTTCCTACAACACGGGCGACAATAGGAGCAATTCAAACAACGTTACCTTCAATGATGACCCCTACGCTGCGGGTATGACGGATCCTCTGAAGGAGTATTCCTCCTTTGCAGATCCCGACTCCATCCGCGTCAATGCCAACACGCGTAACAGCTTCGGCGACAACAGCAACTACGATGTCAACGGATGGTTGCAAATCAACCGCCGCCTCATGAAGCCCGGACGTAACATCAGCCTTGACCTCGGTGGTAACATCAGTGAGAGCAAGAACACGAGCAACAACCAGAGCCTCATTCATTACTACAAGCGTGCTATGGAGCTGACGTACAACAATCAGCAGACCACCAGCCCGTCGCAGAATTGGAACTGGCGCGCACGCCTCTCTTATTCCGAACCGATCTTCAAGGGGGCTAACCTGCAGTTCAGCTATCAGTTCCAGCGTCGCTTCTCGGATAGTGACCGTTCGCTTTATTCCAACGTCCTCGACGCGATGTATTCGCAGTTCGCTGGCATGACCGACGAACAGATTGCCACACAGCTCTATTCCGGGTACATCGCAGGCATCGACTCATTGCAGCTTGCGAGGGATATGTATAACTCGCAGTACGCCAAGTACCACGAGTACAACCATGATGCTTCTGTCATGTTCCGCTACCAGTTCGGTGACTTCCGCTTGAACGCTGGTGTGAGTTTCCAGCCACAGCAGACTCACATGATCTACCAGAAGAACAATCAGGATTTCGACATCACCCGCAACGTATTCAACTGGGCTCCGCGTATTGACCTTCGTTGGAAGATATCGAACACCAGCCAGTGGCGTTTGCGTTACAACGGACGCATGAACCAACCGTCGATGACCAACCTGCTCGATGTCGAGGACACCAGCGATCCGCTGAACAAGACACTTGGTAATCCTGGACTGAAGCCCTCATGGAACAACAACTTCTGGACGAACTACAACGACTATCTTGTTGACAGGCAAATGGGCTGGAATGTCAACCTTAGCTTCTCTCAGACCAATAACAGCATCAGTAACGCCGTGACCTATGACACCACAACGGGTGTGCGCACAACTCGTCCCGAGAACATCAACGGCAACTGGAACGCAGGTGCCTGGGCTGGCTTCAACACAGCACTCGGACCTAAGAAATACTGGAATTTCTCCACCAATTTCAACTTCAACTATAACAATAGCGTGGGCTATATGCAGGAGGAAGGAGCCTTGACATCTGTCAAAGCCACTACTCGCAGCTACAATCTCGGCAACAACACACGCCTCAACTACCGCTATGATTGGGGTGAAACGGGATATGGCATTGACCTCGGTGTTAACGGCGGACTGAGCTATCAGCACGCTCGTAACGACATCCAGAGTCGCAACAACCTCGACACTTGGTTGTACAACTACGGTGGTAACCTTCAAGTCAATCTCGGTTGGGGCATGACCTTCTCCACCGACATCTCGCAGCAGTCGCGTCGTGGCTATGCCGATGAGACGATGAACACCAATGAACTCATCTGGAATGCCCAGCTACAGCAGAGTTTCCTGCGCGACAAGAGCCTCACCGTAGCTCTCGAGTGGTATGACATCCTGAACCAACGCTCCAACATCAGTCGTACCATCAATGCCACGATGCGTAGTGACTCTTGGACCAATAATATCTACTCTTATGGGATGATCCGCGTCATCTATCGCCTCAACCTCATGGGTTCGCGTCAAGCGCGTCAGGAATTTGATTTCCCTGGCGGCTTCCCCGGCGGCTTCCCCGGCGGTGGCGGTCGTAGAGGCGGCGGTGGCTTCGGCGGTCCTGGAGGAGGCCGACGTTAACAGAAAGTGATCACGAAAGTCTGATTTCTCCAGAGCCGTAGCACCGATGATGCTGCACGTCATAGAGGACGCAGAACTGACCAGGCGCGACGCCCTGTAGAGGATGGGCTGTGCGGATATCCAGACGACCGTCGGGTAGTTGGGTGACGGTGGCATCCGTGAAATCTGGCGTGTGGCGTATCTTGAGACTCATGGAGAGAGCTGGATGTTGCCCGTCCTGCTGGTGACAGCACTCTTCAGCTTTTTCGAAGGGATTGACGGTCAACCAGTGGGGCGCAGCAGCGCAGAAGTGGTCGGCGTAGGAGTCTGCAGGTTCGTATCCGTTGACGACCCACAGGATATTTCGTTCCATATCTTTTTCAACGACAAACCACGGACCGCCGCCGAAGCCCAATCCCTTGCGCTGGCCGATGGTGTGGAACCATAGTCCACGGTGCATACCGAGGACGCGCCCTGTAGCACGGTCGATGACCTGTCCTGGTTTCTCGCCGAGAAACTTGCGGATGTAGTCGTTGTAGTTGATCTTCCCAAGGAAACAGATGCCTTGGCTGTCCTTGCGATGGGCGGCAGAGAGATGCTCGCGCTCGGCGATAGCTCGCACCTCGGCTTTGGGCAGATGGCCGATGGGGAAACAGGCCTTCTGTAGCTGCCAAGGCTGTAGTTGTGCCAGAAAGTCCGTCTGATCTTTAACAGGGTCTGGGCTCGTGCAGAGCCATACGAGCCCCGCTTCATCTTCCTCGGTTTGGGCGTAATGACCAGTGGCAATGATGTCGTAGTCCTTGCCTACGCGTTCGTCGAAGACACCGAACTTGATGAGTCGGTTGCACATCACGTCAGGATTGGGGGTCAATCCTTGTCGCACCTGAGTCATTGTGTAATCGACAACTTTTTCCCAGTAGTCCTTGTGCAGGTCGATGACCTCTAATGGCAGACGATATTTATAGGCTACCGCTCGTGCCATCTCCAAATCCTCTTCAATCGTACACGTGTAGTCCGTTGTCTCACGTTCGGGGCCGATTTGTATGTACCACAGGTCTGGCCTTATGCCCTGCTCAACGAGTAAAGCCACGGCAACAGAGCTATCGACACCTCCTGAGAGGAGTGCTGCGACACGTTTTCCTTGTAGGTTTCTCATCTTTTTCTATGTTTTGGGCGCAAAGATAGTGAAAAAATGGTGCTTGGAAGTGTCTGATGAGAAAAAAATTGTATCTTTGCAGGGCAAAACCGTTAAAACAAAAGCAAAAAATGGACAGATTTAGAACTATGATGTGTCTGTTGGCTCTACTCCTTGGCCTACTGACTTCATGCGAGAAACCTTATGTCGGTGTGAAAGCCGAAGAATCTGAAGAGAATTACAATGTAATACTACGCGTCACGGGCTTTGAGACAATTGATTTCGATGATGCAGCCTCCACACGTGCTTCGGACGAAGTCACCAATCTTTGTTCACGTCTGAATGTCGTTGTTTACAATGGCGAGACCAAACTGAAAAGCGTGGCACAGAAGAAGGATGATGACAACTTCGGCGTTATTGCATTGTCTTTGCCGCAAGGTACTTATAAAGTTGCGGTCATTGGACATAATTCTGATGGCACCGCCACCGTGACAACGCTGGACAAGATTTCTTTCAAGAATAACCTCGTCACTGATACCTTTGTTTATTGTGATGAATTGGAAGTTACAGGTGATCAACAGGTTGTGGATGTCGAGCTACGACGGGTGGTGGCGATGTTCCGTCTGATGCTTACAGAACCTTTGCCGGCAGATATACGACAGCTGAAGTTCTATTATACAGGCGGGAGCAGTACGCTCAGCGCCAACACAGGCTATGGTAGCGTCAATAGCAAGCAGACCGTCGTCCTTGATGTCGCCAGCGGGCAGACACAGTTTGAGGTCTATACTATTCCTCATGCCGAGACGGGGAAACTCAAATTGACCATCACTGCTTTGGATGCCACTCAGACGCCCATACACGAACGCCTGTTCGAAGAAGTACCCGTACAGAGGAATAAAATCACGCGTTATACCGGAAGCCTCTTCGAAGAGGCGGCGTCAGAGTCAGGTGGCTTGAATATGAGAATGCATCTTTCCTCAGAATGGGATGGGGAAGAAGAATATCAGTTCTGATGCAATATATTATTTAATGTACGCGCGCGAAGGAGATCCTCTTTGAAAAATTTTTTCAACTTTTTTTGCGAAACGCTTGCAGGAATGAAAAAGTCGCCGTATCTTTGCACCCGCTTTCCGGTAAAACGGAGGCGCTTATAAGTAAAGACGTTCTTTGAAAGACTGACAAACAAGAGACAAGTAGTACAAGGAAGACAAGAAAGTCAAAACCGTCATTTCTGATCCGATATATATTAGGTCGCTCTTCGAGTCATGGCGCAGGTTATCTCCTGCAACAGACAATGTATTTCACCCTCTGTCGATTTCTCTGACGATGCAGATTGTCAGATTGCAAATTGTCAAATCGTGAAATCAAAGATATTCTACAATGAAGAGTTTGATCCTGGCTCAGGATGAACGCTAGCTACAGGCTTAACACATGCAAGTCGAGGGGCA
>CAJORF010000013.1 GCA_905236985.1 uncultured Bacteroidaceae bacterium
CCCTTCACGACCATAAACGAAACGCAAAGGGGCACCCGATTTTGGGTGCCCCTTTGCGTTAACGTTATCGTTTCGGTGCGTTACGTAAATGACGAAAGGTCAAACAATGACGTTGATGGGATGACCTTGAGCAAAGGCGCGGAGATTGTTGGCTGCGATGCTGATGAGACGCTGGCGTGCTTCGCGTGTGGCCCAAGCAATATGTGGGGTGAGGAAGCAACGGGGAGCTGTGAGCAGCGGGTTGTCGGGAGATGGGGGCTCGGTGGAGAGGACATCGGCGCAGTAGGCTGCGAGGCGACCTTCATGGAGAGCGTCGGCTACGGCTTGTTCATCGATGAGCGGGCCACGGCCTGTGTTGATGAGAATTGCAGACGGGCGCATCAAGGTGAGGGTATCGCGGTTGATCATGGCACGTGTGGAGGGTGTCAACGGACAATGGAGCGAGAGTACGTCGGACTGGTGTAAAATATCGTCCCATGATGCCTTGGTGATGCCTGTGGGCAGTGCTTCGGCAGCACGTGATGTGGCGGCGATGACATTCATGCCGAAGGCTGTGGCGATGCGTGCCACAGCACTGCCGATATTACCGAGACCGTAGATGCCGAAGGTCTTTCCAGAGAGCTCGGTGAGCGGTGTGTCGGACCATGTGAAGTCGGGCGACGCAGGCCAGTGGGAGCGCTTGTCGGCGTAGTGGGCGACGGAGTTGGTGATGTTCAGCAGGTGAGCGAAGACGAGCTGAGCAACGGAGGCTGTGCTGTAGGCTGGGATGTTTGTCACGATGATGCCGCGTTGGTGGGCTGCCTCGCAATCGACGACGTTATAGCCCGTAGCCAATACGCCAATATAGCGGAGGCGGGGCAATGCGGCCATGACCTCGGCGGTGATGAGGACCTTATTGGTGAGCACCGCTTCGGCATCAGCACAGCGCGCAATGGTGTCTGCAGGGGCAGTGCGGTCGTAGGTTATGACCTCGAAAGTGAAGGGCTGAGAAGGTGAAGGGAGGGGATCAGAGAGCTGCGACCAGTCGAGGTCACGCTGTGTGACGGAGTAGCCGTCGAGGATCACGACTTTCATGGGTTAAGACATTATGCTTAGGGCAGATATTTATGCTTGGGGCAGATAGGTCTTGAGCTCGATGCTATTGCGGATGATGGTACGCATGGCAGTGAGGGAGCTGACGAGACCTTGTGCACGCACTTGCACGAGGGCATTACCGAGAGCAGTGCCTTCCTGAGGACCAGCGATGACGGGCATCTGGAGGGCATCGGCAGTGAACTGCATGAGGAACTCGTTACGCGAGCCGCCGCCGATGACGTGCAGACGGTCGATGGTGATGGGTGTGAGGCGGCGTAGCACTTCAACGACATCACGATAGCGGGCTGCCAAGGAACGGAAGATAATGCGGACGTAGTCGGCGGGAGTCTCGGGCAGTGGCTGATGGGTCTCGAGGAGGTAGTCGCAAATGGCGGCGGTCATCGAGGCGGGATGAGCGAAACGTGGGTCATCGGGCTGGATGAGGCTGTCGCACGAGGATGTGAGGCAGAGGGCATTGAGGGCGTTGACATCGGAGGGGATGGTGGCGAATACGCCGCGCACACGACCATCAATTGCGGGGGATACTGTCGAAAGCCATTCCTTGCGGCACTGCTCATAGATCCAGAGGCCAGTGATGTTTTTGAGAAAACGGGTGGTGTGGTCGAGGCCACCTTCGTTGGTGAAGTTCTCGGCATAGCTGTCGGCGTTGATGATGGGCGTTGGCGATTCTATGCCGAGGAGCGACCATGTGCCGCAGCTGAGATAGGCGAAACGGTCGTCTTCCGCAGGTACAGCGGCGACAGCAGAAGCGGTGTCGTGAGAACCTACGGCCACGATGGGGATGGCACCGAGACCTGTTGCTTCCTGCACCTGGGGTGTGAGCGTGCCTATGGTTACACCTGGCTGCACGAGACGTCCGAAGCGTTCGCGTGAGAGACTCAGCGTGGTCAGGAGTTCGGGGTCAAGGTCGCCAAGGTGTGGATTGAGCATCTGCGACGTCGAGGCTACGGTATATTCGCAGACTGCTTCGCCTGTGAGCATGTAGATGAGGGCATCGGGGATGAAGAGGATCTTAGCGGCTTGTGCCAATGCGGGGCTGTTGCTACGGCGGAGCGTATCGAGTTGAAATAGCGAGTTGAAAGGCATAAACTGAATGCCCGTGCGCTCATAGACCTCATGCTGTGGCATACGGTCAGCGAAGTAACGTTCCATGGCACCGTCGGTGTGAGGGTCACGGTAGCAATAGGGCAGCCCCAACAATTGTCCTTCAGCATCGAAGAAGGCAAAGTCGCAGCCCCAGGTGTCGATGCCAATGCTCTCAATCTCAATGTCTTCGGCTTTCACTTGCCGTAGGGCGCGCAAGATCTCGTTGTAGAGATGGGGCAGGTTCCAGAAGATGTGTCCTGCAAGCGGGAGCTGTGGGTTCTCGAAACGGGTGAACTCTCGCATGGTAATACGTTCGCCATCGAAGGAGGCGAGAACGGTGCGTCCGCTGGTGGCACCGAGATCTACGGCAAGAAAGGAAGGCATTTTTTCAGTGAAAGGTGAAAAATGAAAGAGTGAGAAATTAGCTGAGGACGGAGCGACCTACGGATTTGCGGATCTCATACATATACATCAGGCAGGAAAGCAGGAAATAGATGGCTGCGAGAATCCAAATGGCCATCATCTCGCGGTGGCAGTCGCCGAGGGAAGCACCCATGCCCGAAATGCGAACGTAGGCGTTGGCTCCCCATGTTGAGGGGAAGATGGTGCTGACGGCTTTCCAGAACGGGGGGATGGAGGTAGCAGGCCAGCTGACACCTGTGAGGAAGAGCAGGGGGATGGACATGAATACGAAAAGCAGGATGCAGTCCTCACGCAGATGTACGAAGCCGGAAAAGAACATCGCCATGAAGGTGGTTGCCATCAGATAGGGAATGAAGAAACCGATCAGATCCCAGAAGTGACCGAGCTGAGGGAGACCAAACCATCGTGTGACACACACCGACATATAGATGGCCATGAGCAGGAAGATGAGGAAATGGACGAGCCCACGTCCGAGCACAATGGCTAAAGCGTTCTTGTAGTGGCGCGTCGGTGGAATGACGAGACCTCGGAAACGTTCGCGCGAACGTCCCATGGACATACCTATACTGAGACACATGGCCTGTTGCAGGATGAGCATCAGCACGGGTGGGATGAGGAAGGCACAGAAGCCGCCCGCCGAGTTGTACATCTTGACTTCCTCGAAGCGGATGGGCCACCGTGCAATCTGTTCCTCATGGCGAGAGATATTAGTTTGGTGCTCACGCACTTTGATGCTACGGTTGAGCTCCTGTGACACATTGACGATGCCGAGGTAGGCAACCTTATAGTAAAGCATTGAAGTGAGGTCGCTGTATAGTCCCACGAAGGTCTGGTTGCCGCGCCAGAGTGCTTGGTCGAAGTCAGTCGGTATGCGCATGATAGCATAGACATCGCAGCGGCGCATGAGTTCCTGTGCCTCGTCCATGCTGGTGCAGTGGGCAGCGATTTGTACCTCAGCCGTGGCATCGACACGGCGGATGAAGTCGCGGCTGCGGCTGCTCATGCAATCATCGACCACGCAGATGGGCAACTCGCGCTGCGTCTCCGTGCTGTAGATCATCGCGTAGAGTAGGGGATAAGCCAGCGGCAGCAGGATCATGAAGAGCAGAATGCCCTCGTCCTTGACAATCTCGCTGATCTCGTCGATCCAGACGTGTAGAATCGGAAACTTAGGCTTTCTCATGGTATGTATTCTTTATGAAGGAACGCGTCTTGCAGGCGATAGTAGAACAGCTGGGGTGCCAGTAGGATGGCGATGAGTGCCACGACACTGGGCCATACGTATGCGATGGAATAGCCGTTCAGGGCCTGATTGACGTAGATGAGAAAATAGTGGTGCAAGGGGAAGATGTTCGACAGCCACTGAAATGGCTCGTCCATCGCCGAGACAGGGAAAGAGAAGCCTGCCAGAGAGAGCTGCAACACACCTACCAGTGAGCAGGCCGACATGGCCATACGCATCTGATTGGGGAACACCTCGAACAACAACAGACCAAATCCCTGCGAGGCGATGACGGCCAGGAATCCCCACAACATCATGCGGGGAATGCCGCAAGCACAGGGGAACTGTAGGTAGCTGTAGAACACGAGGTCGATGAGCCAGAAGATGATGGTATAGACTGCTGTCTGCGGAATAAGTTTGCCGAGGACGGCCACCCAGACGTTTTGCCCCGACATCGCATAGAGCTTCTTCTGACGCCCGCGCTTCCATTCCATGCCGAGTGTGTAAGAGGTCGTGAGCATGATGACAATCATCAGCAGACCTGGCACAAGGAGGTTGGAGAGCACGACGGAGTAGTTGAGGTGTGGGTTGCCCAGAGGATGGCTCTCAATGACGATGGGCTGTAGGGTGCCCATGATCTGGTCGTCGCGGAAACCGCGTGCCCGCATCGTCTCGCGTGTGATGGCCAGACCAGCCATCTCGCTCAGCTTACGCATATCCTTCATCAGCAGCGAGGCAGGGATGAAGTAGGAGTCGTTAGTGTAGTACGAGATAACGGGTTGCCGCTGCGTCAGTGCCGCTTCCGTGGTGCCCTTGGGGATGCGGAAGATGGCGTAGATCTCACCGCGCTGCATGGCCTGACGAGCCTCAGTGAAGCTCTTGGTTTGCAGCACGAACTGCGTCTCTTCCATCGAACCGAGGATGCGGGTGAGCTGGCGCGTGACGTGCGTGTCGTCCTCATCAACGAGTGCTGCTGGCAACTTCGTGGGCAGTCCTGAGTTCATCATGGTGGTGAAGAACGTCAGGAATCCCAACGGTGCCACGAACATGACGAAGAGGATGATGGGACGCTTCGAGAACGTGTTGAGCTCGCGACGCGTGATGAGCCAGATATTCTTAAATCCTTTGAGCATCGCGCTTATTCCTTAATAATAACGGTCATGCCAGCAAGGATGTCCTTGACATCAGCTTGATTCACAGGACGTGCAGTGACCTCGAAAGTCTTGAGGTCGTACTTGTCGAGGGCCTTGGTGGCTTTCCAAGTGGCATAGCTGCCCATCACATTGATGCCGGCGATGCGCACCATGAGCTCGCGATCTACGGCAGGTGCATAGACCTTCATCTCCATGCCGACCTTCATGGCGGGCAAATAGTCCTCGCGGACATTGAAGACGAAGCGCACGTCGTAGTCCTTGGCGATATTCATAATGGGAGCACCCTGTCCGACGAGCTCGCCTACCTCTGGGAAGATCTCCGTGACGGTACCGTCGGCAGTAGCCAGCAACACGGTCTCCTTCTGGTAACCCTGTACCTCGGTGACAGCACCCTGAGCGCGGGCCACCTGAGCTGCTGCGGCAGCTTTGTCCTCGCGTCGTGCGCCTTCCTGAGCCATCTCATACTGGCTCTTGGCCGCTTTCTCTGTAGCTTGCATGGCTCTCAGTTGGGCCTCTGCCTCGTCGCGTTTCTGGGCAGGGATAACGCCCTCGTCGTATAGACGTGAGACACGTGCGAAAGTCTTCTCGGCAACGTCTAAGCCTGCTTTAGCCTTTTGCCAGAGTTCGTAAGCACCCTGGATCTCCTGCTGGCGAGCACCGTTCTTGGCCTTCTGTTCGATGGCCTTGGCAGCGGCTTCGGCAGCCTGAGCCTGCATCATTTTAGCTTCTACCTCAGGGGAGTCCATGATGACGAGTGTGTCGCCCGCCTTCACCTTGTCGCCTGTCTGCACGCGCAGTTCCTTGACGCGACTGGGCACTTTGCTGGATACACGATAGTCAGTGGTCTCTGCCTGTCCTTGCAGTACCTCTTCGGGTTTCGGCAGGAAGATGCCGACGAGGATGACCAAAAGCATCACGCCCACCAGGACAAGGGCGATGATGAGCAGATTGTTGAGTTTTGTTCGTTTAGCCATAATATCTTGTTTTTCTTTATTTCAAATTCAAATATGTGATGATCTATTATCGAAATTGCTATATCAATGTGACAGCGTTCCCAAAGCACGCATGAGATAGAGATCGGCCAGGCGGACATCAATCTCCGCATCGACCAATGTGGAATGAGATGAGAGCCATGCCGTCTGCGCTTGTAGCACATTGCTGACGGGAATGACACCTTCCTTCATGCCGAGGTTGGCCATACGCAGGTTTTCATCGGCTTGCTCCTGTGAGCGCATGGCAGTGACGAGTCGGCGTTGAGCCTCCTGCAGTTTCTGGCGATTCTGGTTGACTTGTAAGGTGATCTTTTCGCGAACCTCTTCGGCTTGGGTCTGAGCAATCTGAGCCTCCACTTTCGCTTGCTTCACCTTATAGAAACGGTCGCCCCAAGTGATGATGGGCACTTTCAGCATGACACCTACAGTCCACATTCCACCAAACTTCTTCTGGAAACCATTATAGATGTTGGGGTTAGAGACGAGGTAGCCAGCGGTGAGGGCTAAGTTAGGCATATACTCTGAGCGAGCCACCTTCACCTGTTCGCGTTTCACTTGGGCGGCGATTTCCAGGGCACGCAATTCCGGACGATGAGCCAACGCTGTCTCAACGGCAAAAGGCACGTCGGCATTTGGCTGCAACGATGCCGACAGATGCTGTGCTCCATCAGCTGATATCTGATTGGTCTCGTCCTCTAACGTGAAGTTGGCATCCAGAGGCAGTCCGCAAAGTTGAGCCAATGCCATACGTGAGAGCATCAGACCGTTCTCAACCTGAATCACAGCCACTTCGGCTTCGTTGACTTTCACCTTCACGGAGAGACCGTCGGCTTTGGTTGTCATCCCTTCAGCGATGAGCTTATCTACATCGCCATCCAGCTTCTTCACGGTTGTCAGGAAGCTCTCGGCCAACTGTTTCTTGCTCTCTAAGGCGACGATGCGCCAATAGGCCTCATCTACACTGACCAGAAGGTCTTGCTCCTCCAAGGTGGTCTTTTCGCCGGCAGCTTGCTCGGCCAGACGGGTAATCTTGTCATAGGCACGTATCTTGCCGCCCATGTAGAGTGGTTGAGTCAGCATGACGGTAGCACCAGCCAGATTGCGGGTGTCGGTGCGGAAGGCATCAACGATGTTCTGTCCTGTGGCATCGAGTGTTGCTGCCATCGATGTGAGCATGGCATTGAAGGCGGTGGAGGCCTGCTCCATATAGGGCGCAGCCAACTGTTGCAATAGCTGTGGATTGGACATCATCTGCACGAGTTGGGGGTTCTGAGCCAGGATGGCCTGCACCTCGGGGTTCTGCATGAGTTGTGCAAACTCAGGGCTTTGCATGAAACCTGCCCATCGCTGCTGTAGTTCGGCTTGGCCTTGCGCCATACCTTGTGTAATTCCTTGACGGATATTGCCAG
Organism: uncultured Bacteroidaceae bacterium; assembly: GCA_905236985.1. Lineage (GTDB taxonomy): Bacteria > Bacteroidota > Bacteroidia > Bacteroidales > Bacteroidaceae > Physcousia. The sequence goes on from CAJORF010000013.1 coordinate 7,382, forward strand.
CGAGGTTCGTTCCCATATTGGAGAGCGCCTGCTTCTGATCATTGTTCAGCAGCGACACCTCACGTGAGGTGTACTGGTAAGTGCCAACGGCAGTAACGCGTGGAAAGTAATTGGTCAGTGCCGACTTGCGTTGCCAGTGTGCGGCTTCCTGCTTGAGTGCACTCATCTTTAGCTCTTTGTTGTTCCGTAAGGCCAATGTGCGGCAACTGTCCAACGTGAGCGTCTGTCCTTCAACAGGCAACACCGTCAGTAGCGACAGCGCACAAGCCGTAATAAGAAATCTTTTCATACCTTATATATTATATATATACGAACTCTTAAGCTTGTACTTTTGCAATCATCTCTTCGGTGGTAACGACCGTCTGTTCGCCAGTGGTCATGTCCTTGAGGGTGAACTTACCTTCTGCCATTTCCGTCTCGCCAGCGATGGCGACGAAGGGTATGGATCGGGCATTGGCGTAGGCCATCTGCTTCTTCATCTTAGAGGCATCGGGGTAGATCTCTGCGCGGATGCCAGCCTTGCGGACAGCCGCCACGGCGGGCAGCGAGTAGGCTGTTTCGGCATCTCCGAAATTGACGAAGAGCAGTTCCGTGGTCGTGCTCACCTCTTTGGGATAGAGATCCAACTGGTTGAGGACATCGTAGATGCGGTCAGCACCGAAGGAGATGCCTACACCGGAGAGACCAGGCATTCCGAAGATGCCCGTGAGGTTGTCGTAGCGACCACCGCCCGTGATGCTGCCGATCTCTACGTCTAAGGCTTTCACCTCGAAGATGCAGCCAGTGTAGTAGTTGAGACCACGGGCAAGGGTAAGGTCGAACTGGACTTCGGCAGACAAACCGCCGACCACAGAACCCAAGGTGTTCAGGACAAATTCTATTTCGTCGCAGCCCCTGATGCCAATATCAGACCGCAGGCACTCCCCTGCCTGGCAGGAGGGGGTGGTGGAGCTTTCTGTTCCAAAGAATTTGCGCATGGTCTGCATCTTCTCCTCGTTGGAGCCGCTGAGTTTGATAATGGGTTGCAGCTTCTCAATGGCCTCATTGGGGATGCCGTTCTCTGCAAGTTCGGCATTGACGGCCTCGAGACCGATTTTGTCGAGCTTGTCGATGGCCACGGTGATATCCACAATCTTGTCGGCCTGACCAATCATCTCAGCGATACCTGTGAGGATCTTGCGGTTGTTGATCTTGATGCACACACGAATGCCGAAGCGGCGGAAGACCTCATCGACAATCTGCATCAGCTCCACTTCGTTCAGCAGCGAGTCAGATCCTACAACATCAGCGTCGCACTGGTAGAACTCACGGTAGCGACCCTTTTGCGGACGGTCGGCCCGCCAGACGGGTTGAATCTGAAAACGACGGAAAGGCAATGTCAGCTCATCGCGGTGTTGCACGACAAAGCGTGCGAAGGGTACGGTGAGGTCATAGCGCAGACCCTTTTCGCAAAGACAAGCGGCTAATTTGGGTGTGCCGCCCTCGCAGAACATGGAGGGATCTAGACCGCGAAGGAAGTCACCGCTGTCAAGAATCTTGAACAAAAGCTTGTCACCTTCCTCGCCATACTTGCCCATCAGCGTTGAGAGGTTCTCCATAGCTGGCGTCTCGATCTGCTGGAAGCCATAGAGCGCATAGACACTACGGATGGTGTCGAAAATATAATTGCGTCGCGCCATCTCTTGTGGGCCGAAGTCGCGTGTGCCTTTAGGTATGCTTGGTTTTTGTGCCATTATAGTCCTTGTCTTCAAAATTGGCCGCAAAGGTACTCAAATCTTCTCATTTGACCAAGAATTCGAAGTAAAAAGAACTCCCTTTGCTTCATCTTTCTTGCCTTTTCTTGTCTTTTATGGTCTCGCCGTCTTTCTCATAAAGGAGATAAACCAGATGGCTAAAACTATTGCGAACGCCACGCTGGCTATGAGGCATGGCATGTAGGGTAGCCGGAATCCTTCTGGGGCGGTGAGGATGTATGTCGTCACGACAACGGTCATGAAAACAGCAGGGAGGAAAGCTATCCACGCATTGCGCCTCTGACGATGCAGCCATACGGCAGCCGTCCACAAGAAGCAGGTGGCGAGCGTCTGGTTGAACCATGCGAAGTAGCGCCACAGCACTTCGAAATCCACGAAGACGAGGGCTGCGGAGATGGCGAAGAGCGGCAGGGCGAGCGCGAGGCGCTGCCAAATCTTATGCTGATTCAGGTGCAGGAAGTCGGCCACGATGAGACGTGCGGAGCGGAAGGCGGTGTCGCCCGAGGTGATGGGGGCTGCCACGACGCCAAGCACGGCGAGGATGGCTCCGATGCGCCCCATCCATGTCTGGCAGATCATGTTAACGATGAGGGCGGGATTGGTTTTGCCGCCAGAGGTCATGAGGGCGGCGAGGGAGGAATAGGGGTCGTCTTCTGGAACCGTAACTGCGGCTTCAGGGGACAGGGTGGCGACGCTGGCGAACTTGATGGCGGCTGCTGCCCAGATCATGGCAACGATGCCTTCGGTGATCATAGCACCGTAGAAGACGAAGCGGCCACGGCGCTCATTTTCGATGCAGCGTGACATGAGGGGCGACTGCGTGGCGTGGAAACCGCTGATGGCACCGCAAGCGATGGTGATACAGAGGACGGGGAAGAGGGGGAGACCCTTGGGGTGATGATTCAGGAAGGGTGCATCCGTGATCTCCGGCATCCAGCCGTCCTGCGTGAAGATGCCGAAGCCTACGCCAATAGCCATGATCAGAAGGGCGGCACCGAAGATCGGATAGAGACGTCCGATGAGTGTGTCGATGGGCAGGAGCGTAGCCAGTGCGCAATAGAGGAAAACGGAGATGAGGAAGATGGTGCGCCAGCTGGTGACATCGAGTCCCCAGACACCATCGGTCATTGCAGCCAACAGACCTGCTGAGGTGGTTACGAAGACCGTGCCGACGAGTACGAGGAGGATGAGGGAGAGCACACGCATGGCTTGGCGTGCCGCCGTTCCCAGCTCGTCGCCGACAATCTCTGGCAGCGATGCTCCGTCCTTGCGCAGGGAAATCATGCCGCAGAGGTAGTCGTGGACAGCACCCATAAAGATGCAACCAAAGACGATCCACAGGTAGGCGGCAGGACCAAAGAGAATACCCAGGATGGCACCGAAGATGGGGCCTGTGCCAGCAATATTCAGAAACTGAATGAGATAGACGCGCCAAGTGGGCATGGGGATATAATCGACACCGTCCTTGAGTCGATACGAAGGTGTTTGGCGTTCGGGCTGAATGCCGAAGGCGCGCTGAACGAAAGCTCCATAGAGGAGATAGCCCAGGACGAGGGCTACGAGGGCGAGAGTGAAAGTGAACATGATTTATTTCTCGACAACAGATGAAGCGTCGAGTGCATGAAGGTGGATTGTTTGATTAATCAGATAGGCATCGAGGATGGTCATGGCGGCCATCGCTTCTACGATAGGTACAGCGCGCGGCAGCACGCAGGGGTCGTGGCGGCCACGGGGATGGCTGGTAACGGCATTACCGTGGATGTCAATGGTTTCCTGTGGTTGAAGGAGCGTGGCGACGGGCTTGAAGGCGATGCGGAAGAAAATAGGTTGACCGTTGCTGATGCCGCCCTGGATGCCGCCAGAGTGGTTGGTCTTCGTTTCGGCTTTGCGTCGTGAAGCTGAAACAAAAACATCATTCTGCTCGCTTCCTCTCTGCTCGACACCCGCGAAGCCCTCGCCATATTCAAAGCCTTTGACGGCGTTGATGGAGAGCATAGCGGCACCGAGTTGGGCGTGGAGTTTGCCAAAGACGGGTTCTCCGAGACCTGCGGGGCAACCTGTGATGACACCTGCGATGATGCCACCGATGGTGTCGCCTTCGCTCTTCACTTGAAGGATGAGGTCTTCCATCTGTTGAGCAATGGCTGTGTCAGGACAGCGGACAGCATTAGATTCTATCTGGCTGAGGTTGAGCTTCGTCCAGTCACGGTCACAGGCAATGTTGCCCACCTGTGCCGTCCATGCCTTCACGTCGATGCCGAGTTGGCGCAGGCAAAGTTTGGCAATGGCACCACCCACAACGCGGCTGATGGTCTCGCGTGCCGAGGAGCGCCCGCCACCGCGGTGGTCTCGCAGGCCGTATTTAATAAAATAGGTGTAGTCGGCGTGGGAGGGACGGAAAATGTCGCGCAGGTCATCGTAGTCGCTGCTGTGCTGGTTCTCGTTGCGGACGATGAAGCCGATGGGAGTGCCCGTAGTCTGGAGAGCCCCGTTGTTGGTGGGGGACTTCAGAACACCGGACAGCAGTTCCACGCGGTCGCCCTCCTTGCGGGCTGTGGTCAGGCGGCTCTGTCCGGGACGACGACGGTCGAGCTCGGACTGAATGAAGTCGAGGTCAAGGGTGATGCCCTCAGGACAGCCGTCAATGACACCGCCGATAGCTGCGCCGTGGCTCTCGCCGAAAGTGGTGAGGCGAAAGATGTTGCCAAAGGTGTTCATGGATGCAGAGTTCCAAATTTCAAGATTCAGGTTTCAGAAGTTATTGGCAGCCACCGCATCCGCCTTGGCTGCAACCTCCACCGCCACATCCGCCTTCTCCGCAGTTGCCACCGCCGCAACCACCGCAGCCTTCACACCCTCCGCCAAGTATGTTGGCGGTTTGCTCGATCTCCTTGAGTGTGGCTTCGTGGTTCTCATAGACGGTGCCGGTGAAATGCAGGGCTTTACCAGCCAAAGGATTGTTGAGATCCACTGTGACTTCGGTGTCTGTCACCTTGACGATGGTACCCATGAAATGGTTGCCTTCGTTGTCCATGAGTGTCAACTCAGCACCAGGATAGACCTCTTCTTCAATGAACTTGCCGTGCACCTCAAACACTTTACGGGGTACGGCGCGGACGAGATCCTCGTCGCGTTCGCCGAACGCTTCTGCGGCAGGAAGGATGAAGTCGAACGACTCGCCACCTCGGAGCTGGACAAGACGCTCTTCAAAAGCGTCAATCATCAGTCCCATACCCGTCACGAATTCGAAAGGCTTGGTGACTTCTGTCTCATAAAGCAGTTTATGGCTGGCGGCTGAGTTGGTGAACATCCGATAGGCCAGTTTGATATATCTCTGTTCCATTTTTAATGAGTTAAAATGCTGTAATCAGTACGCTAAGTCTTCAAATTGCGTGCAAAGATACAAGTTTTTATTCATCTTTAAGCATTAAAAGGCAGATAAATTTGTTTTTGCGCTCGCTTTGATGTACTTTTGCACCCAAATAAATCAAAAAACGATATGAAACATCAGCTTCGCAGCGCTGTCTGCACCGAAGGACGCCGTATGGCGGGAGCCCGCGCATTGTGGGTTGCCAACGGTATGAAGAGAGAGCAGTTCGGCAAACCCATCATTGCCGTTGTCAATAGTTTTACGCAATTTGTGCCAGGCCACACTCATCTCCATGAGGCGGGTCAGATTGTCAAGCGTGAGATAGAAAGCCTCGGCTGCTATGCTGCAGAGTTCAACACCATCGCTATTGATGACGGCATTGCTATGGGCCATGACGGAATGCTCTACTCACTCCCTTCACGCGACATCATCGCTGACAGCGTGGAATATATGGTCAATGCGCACAAGGCAGATGCTATGATTTGTATTTCCAACTGCGACAAGATAACGCCGGGTATGCTCATGGCTGCAATGCGTCTGAACATCCCGGCTATTTTCGTCTCAGGCGGTCCCATGGAAGCAGGACAGTATAAAGGTGAGAACCTCGACCTCATCGCTGCTATGGTGAAGGGTGCTGACCCGACGGTCTCCGATGAGGAACTGGCAGAGGTAGAGAACCGTGCTTGTCCGGGTTGTGGCTGTTGCTCAGGTATGTTCACAGCTAATTCTATGAACAATCTGACGGAGGCCATCGGCCTCTCCTTGCCTGGCAACGGCACCATCTTAGCGACGCATAAGAACCGTGTTCGCCTGATGCAGCAGGCAGCCCGTCAGATTGTCAAGAATGCTTTTGCTTACTACGAGGATGGTGATGAGAGCGTGCTGCCCCGCAGCATTGCCACCCGTCAGGCTTTCCTCAACGCCATGACCCTCGATATTGCTATGGGTGCTTCCACGAACACTGTTCTACATCTGTTGGCCGTTGCCCAGGAAGCCGAAGTGGATTTCACGATGAAGGACATCGACGCGCTCTCACGCAAAACTCCTTTCCTTTGCAAGTTGGCTCCTAACAGTCAGAAATACAGCGTTCAGGAGTGTGGACGTGCAGGTGGCATGATGGCACTGCTCGGCGAGTTGGCCAAGGGCGGACTCGTGGATACGAGCGTCAAGCGCGTAAATGGATCGACACTGGCAGAGGATATTGCAGCATTCATGCCTGGAAGTGGACATGAATGCTGCAATATCTATCTCTCTGCCCCAGCAGGCAAGTTCTGCAACGAACTGGGCGCGCAAGAGACTTACTATGAGAACTTTGACACAGACCGCGAGCATGGTTGCATCCGCGACATCGAACACGCATACACGAAGGATGGCGGTATGGCTGTCCTCTTCGGCAACATCGCACAGGATGGCTGTGTGGTCAAGACGGCGGGTGTCGATGAGAGCATCTGGAAGTTCAGCGGCCCGGCAGTGGTCTTCGACTCACAGGAAGAAGCCTGCGAGGGCATCCTTGGTGGACGTGTGAAGAAGGGCGATGTGGTCGTCATCACGCATGAAGGTCCCAAGGGCGGTCCGGGTATGCAGGAGATGCTCTATCCCACCTCTTATATCAAGAGTATGCACATGGGTAAGGAGTGTGCCCTCATCACGGACGGACGTTTCTCAGGTGGCACCAGCGGTTTGAGCATCGGACACATATCTCCCGAGGCTGCCAGCGGTGGCAATATCGGCAAGATTGTGGATGGGGACATCATTGACATCGACATCCCTGCCCGTACCATCAATGTCCGCTTGAGCGATGAAGAACTGGCTGCGCGCCAACCGCGACCCTTGCAACGTAAGCGAATAGTTTCTAAGAGCTTGCGCGCCTATGCACAGAGCGTATCCAGTGCCGACAAGGGCGGCATACGCATCATTGATTAGTTGCAAAACACATCTAACGAAAGCATAATGAAGAAGATTCCTTTTTACCTGATTGCAGCTGTTATGACGGTCGCATCGTGTACGGGAAAGACCTCAACGGCAACGCCTGTGACGACCATCAGCGAATTTGAGGCCGACGATGAACACGGCGATGGCATACAGCGGATGCATGAGTACAATTTCAGCAACGAGATCGTTGTGGACGGAAAGACCTACACCTACTCCATTCATCGTGAAGCATCAGACAGCCTGCCTTTGGTCACCGACGACGAAGGCACACGCTACACCGATAATATCTATACCCTTACGCTCAGCAACAGTTCTGGCGAGGTGGCGCGCTACCGTCTCACGAAGCGTAACTTCTTGTCATATCTCTCCCCGGAGTTCCAGAGCAAGGGCATCCTGGATGGTATGATGTGCGACACGACCTTAACGGGCTTCCAGTTCGCGGTCAGCGTCAGCCTACCGCAGAGTGATATGGTCGAACCGTTGATCCTCAAGGTAGATCCTAAGGGCGGCATGAGTATCAGCCGCGACGAGCGTAGTCATGGAGCACCTGAAGACAAGATTCAACAAGACGATGGAGTGTAAGCGTATGGAAGTCATCCAAACAGCAATAGAAGGACTGCTCATCATCGAGCCCCGTGTGTTCCGCGATCAGCGCGGCTATTTCTTTGAGAGCTATTCCGAGCGCGACTTCAGGGAGCTTGTAAGCGACGTACATTTTGTACAGGACAACGAAAGTCAGAGCGTGCGCGGTGTGATTCGCGGCCTCCATTTCCAGCGTCCGCCTTACACGCAGGCCAAGCTTGTCCGCTGTGTGCGCGGTACCGTCCTCGATGTCGCTGTAGATATCCGTGTCGGCTCACCCACCTTCGGGCAATATGTTGCCGTAGAACTCTCCGAGGACAACCATCGTCAGTTCTTCATTTCCAAAGGTTTCGCACATGGCTTCTCCGTGCTCAGCAAGATGGCTGTTTTTCAGTACAAGTGCGATGAGTTCTATCATCCCGAGGCCGACGGTGGCATACGTCTCGATGACCCCGCCCTCGACATCGACTGGCAAATCCCAGTCGCCGAAGCCATTCGTAGCCAAAAAGACCTCAGCCTGCCCCTGCTTGCCGACTTAGATAACCCCTTTACGTTCTAATTTTTCACTTTTCACTAAGAATAAATATGAATACTATCATCATCACTGGCGGTGCCGGCTTTATCGGCTCTCATGTTGTCCGCCTTTTCGTGAATAAATATCCCGATTACCGCATCATCAATCTCGACAAACTGACCTACGCTGGAAACCTCGCTAACTTGAAGGATATCGAGGACAAACCCAACTACAAGTTCGTCAAGATGGACATCTGCGACTTTGAAAGCGTGATGAAGCTCATGCAGGAAGAGGCTGTCACGGGCATCATCCACCTCGCTGCTGAGAGTCATGTGGATCGTAGCATCAAGGATCCTTTCACCTTCGCCCGCACCAATGTGATGGGCACGCTCTCACTCCTGCAAGCCGCCAAGCTCTACTGGGAGAGCTTGCCTGAACGTTTCGAGGGCAAGCGTTTCTATCATATCTCCACCGACGAAGTCTATGGCGCGTTGGAGATGACTCACCCCGAGGGCATTGAGCCCCCTTTCACCACCGTCGCATCCTCGGGCGACCACCACTTGGCTTACGGCGAGAAGTTCTTTACTGAGGACTTGAAGTATCAGCCCCACTCGCCCTACAGTGCCGCCAAGGCATCGAGCGACCATTTCGTTCGTGCTTACCATGACACCTACGGCCTGCCCACCATCGTCACGAACTGCTCCAACAACTACGGTCCTTATCAGTTTCCCGAGAAGCTCATCCCGCTCTTTATCAATAATATTCGTCACCGTAAGCCGCTGCCAGTCTATGGTAAGGGTGAGAATGTGCGTGACTGGCTCTTCGTCGAAGACCATGCCCGTGCCATCGACCTCATCTTCCATGAGGGCAAGGTTGCTGAGACCTATAATATCGGTGGTTTCAACGAGTGGAAGAACATCGATATCATCAAAGTGCTCATTCAGACTGTGGATAGGGCACTTGGAAGAGTGAAGCTTGAAACCTCCAAAACTGGTGAAACCGTTGAGACTTATCCGGATATGGATTTGATCACCTACGTCACTGACCGTGCAGGCCATGACCTCCGTTACGCCATAGACAGTCGTAAGCTACAGCGCGAGCTCGGTTGGGAGCCTTCGCTTCAGTTTGAGGAGGGTATCGAGCGCACCGTCCGCTGGTACCTTGACAATCAAGAATGGATGGATAATGTCACCAGCGGTGACTACCAGCGTTACTACGAAGGGATGTACGCCAATCGCTAAGTCCCTCCTTCATTCCCATACACTATCTACCCCCGATACGGCATCGAAACCGCATCGGGGGTAGATGGCTATTGGCCGTGGAGTGGGGGAGAGCTTAGTTGTTCTCCGGACGCAGCTGACGAACGACGGCAGCCGTGCGCCACATCTCGCTCTCACGGAGGGCGGCGAGTTCCTTCTCGAGGCCTTCGCGGTAGCCGGGCTTGCTGTTGCTGTCGATGGAGATCTGTGCTTCATGACCAGCCTTGACGCTGGCGTAGAGTTTTTCGACGACGGGCTTGATGGCATCGTGGAACGGGCCCATCCAGTCGAGGGCGCCGCGCTGGGCGGTGGTGGAGCAGTTGGCGTACATCCAGTCCATGCCCTTAGCGGCGAACAGCGGCATGAGGCTCTGCGTCAGCTCCTCAACGGTCTCATTGAAAGCCTCGGAGGGCGTGTGGCCGTTCTCGCGCAGCACTTCGTACTGAGCCAGCAGCAGACCTTGGATAGCACCCATCAGCGAGCCGCGCTCACCAGTGAGGTCAGAGGTGGCCTCGCGCTGGAAAGTGGTCTCGAAGAGATAGCCGGAACCGATGCCGATGCCGAAGGCAAGCACTTTCTCCAGCGCCTTGCCGCTGGCGTCCTGATAGATGGCATAGCTCGAATTCAAGCCGCGACCTTCGAGGAACATGGTACGGAGGCTGGTGCCGCTGCCCTTGGGGGCGACCATGATGACGTCGATGTCCTTGGGAGGCACAACGCCCGTGCGGTCGTTCCATGTGATGGCAAATCCGTGGGAGAAGTAGAGGGTCTTGCCTGCCGTGAGGTGAGGCTTGATCGTGGGCCACAGCTGCATCTGAGCTGCATCGGACAGCAGCAGGCAGACGATGGTGCCGCGCTCGGCTGCCTCTTCGAGGGAGAACAGCGTCTCGCCGGGTACCCATCCGTCGGCAACGGCCTTGTCGTAAGTCTTGCCCTGGCGCTGACCAACGATGACGTTGAAACCGTTGTCGCGCAGGTTGCATGCCTGTCCAGGACCCTGTACGCCATAGCCGAGGACGGCGATGGTCTCGTTCTTCAGCACCTCACGTGCCTTCTCCAATGGAAACTCCTCGCGGGTCATTACTTCTTCGATGACGCCGCCAAAATTCATTTTTGCCATGATAATATCTTGCTTTTGTTTGACAATTCGTGTGCAAAGATAGGCATAATCATGCAAAATACGTCATTTCAGCTAACATTTTTAAGAAAAAAGGAGGTTTTCCTTGATTATTGTTTATCTTTGCACCACAAATAACTTAAAATATACCATTATGAAGCGCTTTTTCCTCTCTCTCCTGTCCTTGCTGACCCTCTCCGTGGCAGCGCAGCAAATCACGTTCTACACACCTCGCACCGTTCGCGTTCAGAAGACAGCCGACGGCCGGACACCCGTACAGAAATATAACTTCGTGGTGACGGCCAAGCCCGAGACGGTAAAGGTGACCACGAAAACAAAGGGCGATGTCACGACCTACACGACTTCGGCCATGACCGTGACCGTGAACAACCGTTCGCACCAGGTAACCTTTGCCGATAGCAAGGGCAACCCGCTGCTTGCCGAGGGCGCAATGGCCTTCACTCCTATCGCCGACGGCCCCGACAAGGGCAGCTTCCACGTCAGCCAGTCCTGGACGCTCGACAAGGACGAACCGCTCTATGGCGTCGGGCTCCTGCAGAATGGCAAGATGAGCCAGCGTGGCGAGCGACGACTCATGACGCAGTCCAACCTTGAGGACTTCGCCAATGTCTTTCAGAGTGTTAAGGGCTACGGCATCTATTGGGAGAACTACTCGCCTACGGAACTCGACTCGCGCGAAGGCTTCAAGCTGACCTCCCAGGTGGGCGACGCCGTGGACTACTATTTCTTCTTCGGCGGTTCGGCGGACGGCGTCATCCGCGAGCTGCGCCATCTGACGGGCAAGGCACCCATGATTCCCCTGTGGACCTACGGCTTCCACCAAAGCCGCGAACGCTACAAGACGCAGGGCGAATTGCTCGAGGTGGTGGACAAGTACCGCAGCCTCGGCGTACCCTTCGACGGCATCATCCAAGACTGGCAGTACTGGGGAAGCAACTACAACTGGAACGCGATGGAGTTCCTCAACGAGGAGTTTCAGGGCGCTCAGCGCATGATCGACGATGTGCATAAGAAATATCATGCTCACATGAGCATCAGCATCTGGGCAAGCTTCGGACCTAACACCAAGGGCTACAAGCAGATGGACGAGAAGGGTTACCTCATGAACTTCGAGACTTGGCCCCAAAGCGGACTGCCCATGTGGCCGCCTCGCATGGACTATCCCAGCGGCGTGCGCGTCTATGCCCCCTACGCCACTGAGGCCCGCGACATCTATTGGAACAACCTCTCGCGCCTGCACAAGATGGGCATCGACGCCTGGTGGATGGACTCCACCGACCCCGACCACCATTCGTTCAAGGAGAGCGACCTCGACGAGGTCATCACGACCTCCGACGGACAGCGTGGCTCCTACCGCTCTGTGCGCAATGCTTTCCCCTTGGCCACCGTCGAGGGCGTTTACGATCACCAGCGAGCCGTTGACGCCGACAAACGCGTATTCATCCTCACCCGCAGCTATTTTGCCGGTCAGCAACGCACAGGCGCCAACACCTGGAGCGGCGACATCGGGTCGAGCTGGGAGAGCCTCCGCAAGCAGGTGCCTATATGCCTGAATTACACGCTGACGGGCAATCCGCAGGTCAACACCGACATCGGCGGTTTCTTTGCCGGATCCTACAACACGTTGGGTCACAACTCAGCCACACGCAACCCGCAGTTCCAGGAGCTCTACGTACGTTGGATGCAGTTCGGCGCCCTCTGCCCCATGATGCGCAGCCACGGCACCGATGTCTATCGCGAGCTCTACTACTACGGCAAGGCCGGCGAACCCGTGTACGACGCGTTGGTCGAAGCCGTGCATTTCCGCTATCGCCTATTACCTTATATATATAGTACGTCCTGGCAGGTGTCGAAGAACGACGACAGCTTCATGCGAGCCCTCGTCATGGACTTCCCCACCGACAAGAAAGTGTGGGACATGAACTCGGAATACATGTTCGGCCGCGCCCTCCTCGCCGTGCCCGTCACCCATCCCCTCTACACGGAGGAGAAGATTGTCCGCACCGACGAGCTCTCGGGATGGAACAAGCCCGCCGCCTCTGACAACGCCGCTTCTGACAATGCCTCAGTGGGTTCAGTTTCTGGCGGTTCGTCCGTCAGAGATCGCCGCCCCTCCTATCCTCCCGTCGATTGGACCCAGTCCCGTTCCTACGAGGCCTACCTCCCTGCCGGCGCCACGTGGTACGACTTCTGGACAGGCCAACAGCTTCAAGGCGGCCAGACCGTCAGCGCCGCCATCCCGCTCTCCCACAGTCCGTTGTACGTCCGTGCCGGCAGCATCCTGCCCATAGGTCCTGACGTGCAGTACGCTGCCGAGAAGCCTTGGGACGACCTCGAAATCATCGTCTATCCTGGAGCCGACGGCTCCTTCACGCTCTACGAAGACGAGGGCGACAACTACAACTACGAGCGTGGCGCGTTCGCCGAGATTCCCATGACGTGGAAGGACAAGAGCCGCACGCTGACCATAGGCAAGCGCTCAGGCAGCTATCCGGGTATGATCACCTCACGCCAGTTCCGCGTCCACACGCCCAACGGACAGACAAAAACCGTCCGCTACACGGGCGGACGGGTTAGTGTGAAGCTGTAATCTGGGTAAAAAAGAGCCTCTTGATTACATCCAACTGACTTTCGCCTGTATAATCGACTCACCCTCAGGCTTTCCCTTCGCGCCTACGTTCTTTCGGATGACGATGTCGTAGGCCGTCGAGGGGTTGCGGGGTGTGAGGTCGTCAGCAGCTTGGCAGATGAAGGTGAGGGTGTCGCCAAGATACGATTCGGCTTTGTAAGCGATGTCGAAGCGGCGGAGGCGATGGCCTGCGAACTGCTCGCGAGGGAAGAGGTCGAGGATGTGCTCGATGTACTTGATGCTATTGATGTGTCCGTTGATATCCACGTCGCTGTAGTACGTGTCGATGGTTCGCACGGCGGGTTCCGAAGCAGGACGGGCTGGGCGGTATTTGGCTATCGGGCAGGGCTTCTCATCGGCGGGAATGACGTAGTTGAGGATGTCGCCGTCCTTGAGTTCCAAGAGGTTTGAGGGTTGGCGCGTCTCCACGTCGATCATCGCCCAGATACTGCGGGCGTAGCCATAGATGCGTCCGTCATCGGCGTTGCGGATGAGGAAATTACGTTCGGTGAACAGCTTCATCACACTCTCCACCCACGTCTCTACCTCCACGTGCTCATACTGCGCCGGCATCTCTGTCAACTCAATGCTCAGTCGTGACAGCACCCACGTCAGATGTGTCTGGTTCAGGTGGTCGATGCCCCAGCCTCGGTTGTGCGAGTGGCGTCCCGCCGCGTTCAGCAGGTGGTTGCCCAGCACGCCCAGGAACAGATGTCCCGTGAAATCCACGTGAAAAGGCTCCACCGCAAACCCATATCTCTCGATTTTAGCAGACTCTCCCCCTGCCCTCCCTATCAGGGAGGGAGCAGAATGTATTGAAGTATTGTTATCGATCATTGAAAAAAAGACTCTATTTGTTGTATTACGTTTTCTATGTCATAAAGGACTTCTTCGTTTGTAAATCGCATGACATGAAATCCCATGCGTTCCAAGGTTTCTTCCCTACTGGCATCATTCTCTTGTTGCTGAGGTTCTGCATGGTAACCGCCATCCACTTCAATGATCAAGCCTTCATGTTGTGATACAAAATCAACGATGAAGTCTCCGATAATGAACTGTCTGTTGAATCGAGTCCCTACATTTAGTGTTCGCAAATGTTCCCATAATACAGATTCAGCAAGCGTCTGATTACGACGATTTTCCTTTGCGTATTCCTTCAAAAGGTCATATCTATTGGGTGAAGCCCAAGGGAAATCTATAACATGATGATCTATACGAAGTAGTACAAGATGTAAACTATTCTTGAGAGTGACCGCTCCCTCCCTTATAGGGATGGCGGGGGGAGAGTCTGCCTTTCCTTCTCTCTCTCGGCCAGATAATCATCCAGCTGTTCGCGCGTTCCTTTTGTGACGCAGATGCGTCCGGAGCGAGCAAACTGACGGACCACACCGAGCTTGTTCAGCGCATCGAACAGCGAGAGGATATCCTCGGTGGCACCCGTTTTCTCCACTGCACTGTATGTTGGGTTCACTTCCACGATGCGTGCTCCGTGCTGACGTACAATTTGGCATACCTCGGGATTCTCGAGCATCGCCGAAGTAGTGATCTTCAGCAGCGAGGACTCGAGAATGAAGATATCATCATCAGTGAAATAGCGCGCCTGCAAGACATCAATGCGCTTCTCAATCTGTGCCTTCAGCATCTTCACCATCTCCAGCGTGCAGTAGCACGTGATGGTGTATTTATGTACGCCTGGCGTAGATGACGCACTGACGTTCAGGCTCTCGATGTTCACCTGACGGCGTGTGAACACAGCGGTGATCTGGTTCAGCACACCTGCTATGTTCTCCGAAAATACGAGGATCGTATAGAAACTGACCTTGCTCTCTTCAGACGATATCTGTGTATTCATCTGTTAATCTGTTAGCGTGAATTTTCGCCGCAAAGGTACGCCAAAACTTTGGAATAATGAAAAGATTTGTCATCAAAGCGCCTTTTTTCATCAAAAAGCCCCCCTTTCTTTTGTTATTGTAAACAGAAAGCCGTACTTTTGTCCCGCTTTCCAACTTGTCAACTCGTCAACTTGTCAACTCGTCAACTTGTCAACTTGTCAACTCGTCAACTTGTCAACTCGTCAACTTGTCAACTCG
>CAJORF010000014.1 GCA_905236985.1 uncultured Bacteroidaceae bacterium
CCAATTTTTTGATATTATTTTATGGCGACATCGAAGGAAAGATGGATAATCTATGTTATTGATGACTTTTTCAGAAGGCGTAGTGCAGATAATCGACGTCGATGTAGCCTTCATCGGCGTCGTTGTTGTAGCAATAGATGCCGATGCGGTCGCCTCGGTAATAGCCCCATGAAAGGTCGTACTCGCCAAAGGGCATGGCCGAAAGGATTTTGGGCGGAGAGCGTGGCCAGCATCGATATGAGCACGAGGGCAAGGATTTGCTTCATCTGATCACTTCCTTTCTATGGTTTCTGATATAGACGCCTTTGGGCAAAGTTGACGAGTTAACATGTTGACGAGTTGACAAGTTTCGGCCGCTCATGTCGTACCACGCATCGGCCTTCTCCCCTCGATTACAAGAGGAATCGGGGGTGGAGCCTATTCCATCCGGCTCACCATAGCGTATGAGCTTAACCTTGGAGGCACGGAACTCCTGTTCGGCAGCTCCAGCAGCGAGGTCGGCCTGAAAGCCAAGCAACAGTTCTTGCGGCTCATCGAGCTCGAAATAGATACCACGAAAGGTGGCGTTGTCCTTGCCGGCATCGGCGATGGGGTCGTAAGCGATGGACTGCGCTGGGATGTCGTTGGTGTAGAGCGTCTCGGAAGCGACGAAGATGTAGGCTTGCGCAAGCTGATAGTTGGCCTCGTAGGTGGCGCCAAAATAGTAGTGGCCAGCATCGAGTTCCACTTTGCGATAGACGCGGGCATCGGCGAGGTTGCCTTGGGTGTTGTTCTGGCGGTCGTCCCACACGCCCAGCGTCAGGCAGTCGTAGCCCGGGTAGCGATCGAGTCCATTGCGCGTGCCTTCGCCCGTAGGGATAAGATAGTTCTCGACAGTCCAATTTTTTGGCGTACCATAACGAGTGGTCGTAGATTGTCCACTGACGCGCGAGAAATTATTGACTTGCAGAAGTTTCTCATTGGTGATGTCGGTTTGGGTGGAGTTTGCCTCACTGAGGCTGTAGAGCAACTTCACCTCATCGACGCGGAACTCCTGATTAGCGTTGCCACCTTGCATATTGGCCTGAAAAACGAGCACCACATCCTGTCCCTCGTCGAGATCGAAGGTCACGCCGTAGAACTTGCCGTCGGTGCCGCAACGCGTCATAAGTAGTTTGGCAATGGCTTTACTGTTGATGGTAGATGTGGTTAAGGGCTCAGAGGCAACGTAGATATAAGAGGTGCCCAGTTGGTAAAGCGCGTTGAAGGTAGCTCCGAAATAATAATGCCCTGCTGGCAGGTGTACGCGACGGTAGATGCGGGCATTGGTCATATTGGTGGCTGGGGTGCCATCCTCACCGCTCCATTTGCCCATCATGAGGGTGTTGCGACCAGGGTAGTTGTCGATACCGTTTTTGGTGCCTCGGTTGCTGTCAAGCTGAGGAATAGAAAAATTCTCGACAGTCCAATTGACGGGCTTGCCAAATCGCGAACCCATATCGGTGGCCGAGAAATTGTTCTTTTCGACAAGGTATTCCAAAGTGATGTCAGTCATTCCCACTTCGTCAGGCGACCCGCCTAGATTGAAACCAGTCTGCTTGAGGATATCGTAGGCGGTGAAGAGGCTGGCAATGGCTGCAGCTTGCTCCTCCTCGGAACTGGTGAGGGCCGTGCGGGCAGCGGCAATCTGCTGTGAGAAGGCGGCTACTTTAACAGCGTTGGGCTTGCCCGTGTTGTTGGAAGCCTGCGCTGTGAACTCATCGGCTTTTTGGGAATAAATGTCGATGACTTCCTGCAGAGAAAGGCTTTTGGGAGCGTCGGGATCGAAGGCAATGACGAAGACGGGAGCTATCTCGTTGGGATGTGTGGAGGGCAACGTGACCTCAAGTCCTTCGAGACCTTGCTCAAACGCAACCTCTCCATAGCCGAGGAGCTTTACGCTCAGCACCTTGCCTGAATAGCTGGGTGACATTTTTCCGAGACTCTTGAAAGTGAAGACAGATTGCCCGGGCCAGCGCATGATGGTGGCGTAGACGCTGTCATTGCGGCAGACGTAACGAACATCTTGGGAAGAGTAGTTAATGCCTTCGTTGAAGCCCTGCGCGTTGAGCGGGTTGGCGCTGTCGAAGAGCGGTCCCTCGCCATAGACCTTCCAAGGGCGTGTGCCGTAGATGCTCTCTCCGTTGATGTCCATCCAGGCCTTGATGCCGTTGACGATGCGCTTCTCGTTGTTGTCAATCGTGCCGTTACCGCGGACGGGTATGCTGAGCAGCAGGTTACCGTTTTTAGAGACGATATCGACAAGCATTCGGATAACTGTTTCGGCAGGCTTATATTGATTGTTGTCGCCTTCGGACTTGCTGTAGTGCCAACCACCGATACAAGTGCATGTCTGCCAGGGCAATTCCTGACAGCGGTCGGGAATGCCGCGCTCAACATCCCATAGCATGGCGCGCTTGTGCTTGTCTTCCAATATCTTGCCGGTGACCACGACCTGCTGCTGACCGCCGTTCTGTGCTGCGCTGTGGTTGTAGAAATGCTTGAGGATGTTCAGGCTGTACTGGTCATTGGTGTTCGACGAAGCGCCATAGAAAGGCAATACGGTGTCGTCGAAGTAAAGCATGTCAGGGTTGTAGGCGTTGATGCACTGCAGCACGCGGTTCTGGAACTTCTGCATATAGGCTTTCGAGGGCGGACAAACACCGTTGCCCCATCCCCATTGGTTGTGGATAGTGCCCCAGTCGCTCCAGTTCTGACTGTGGGCATGGTTCTGTGCATAGAGCTCCTGCGGGTCGTAACCTTCCCACCATTTGCCTGTGCCCTCGTCCTTCGTCACGCCGGTGTCTGCATCACGTCCCACCTCAAAGAAAGTCCATGCGTGAGCACCGTGCATCGACACACCAAGCTTCAGACCGTATTTGCGGCATTGTTCTGCCCATTCGCCGACGACGTCGCGCTTGGGGCCGATGTTCATGGAGTTCCATTCCTGATAAGGGCTGTCCCAACAGTCGTAGTTGTCGTGGTGCTGACCCATTGCCATGAAATACTTGGCACCGGCATCGACATACAACTTGATCAGCTCCTCTGGATTCCATTGCGCGACAGTCCAGTAGCGGCAGAAACCTTGTAACCCCAGTCGTGACCTGGGTAATGGCCGAAGTAGTTGTAGAAAGTGGTGCGCTGGCCTCCGCTGCCATACATACTGCGGGCATACCAGTCGCCGTCCTCGGCCTCGCATTGGGGATCCCAATGTGCCCAGATGCCAAACTTGGCATCGCGGAACCATTCGGGACACTCCCATGCGCTGAGGTTCTCCCAATCGGCTTCGAAGTTACCTGTCTCAACCGCCACATCTTCGGTCGGAACAACGATTTCATCATGTGGACGCACATAACCTGCTGCATGTGGTTGTGCTACAGCTGTAGCGACTCCTGTACAAAGGAGAGCCCAAACGATTAATTTTCTCATACGCTCGAATTATTGAAATATATTGTAGCCTGCGCGGAGGAAGACGGGGATGTGGGCCTTGGTGACGGGCGTGGTCACGTATTGGCCGCCATCGTAGTGCTGGCTCGTGCGATAGTCCGTCCATCCGCCCTCGTTCTTCGGCAGATAGGTGCGCCATGAGGTGACACCGGGCTCGGTGACGGGGCTGATGAGAAGTGCGGGACCGAACATGTATTCGTATGGCTGTCGCAAGGCTTCGGCATCGTCGGCAAAGTCGAAGACGAGGGGGCGCATGAGCGTGCTGCCCTCTTCTGCGATAGCGTTGGCACACCGTTCGATATAGGGAAGCAGACGATAACGCTCACGCAGACAGTCGGCAATGATAGCTTGGGCTTCAGCACCATAGTTCCACGGTTCAGTGTTGCTCATATAGCCATGAACGCGCATCAGCGGCAGATAGACAGAGAGCTCTATCCAGCGCAGCATCCGCTCGATGTAGGCGGCATCGGTGTATTGGTCGTGCGGACGGAAGAAGCCGCCTGCATCGTAGGTCCACCAAGGGATGCCAGCCGCCTGAACACCCAGTCCGGCGACGATCTGACGGCGCAGCGTCTCCCAGTCATTGCCTACGTCGCCGCTCCAGAGTGCTACGCCGTAGCGCTGTATGCCGGGGAAGCCACAGCGGGTGAGGATGAATGAGCCGTCAACACCCTCGGGCAACGGACTGGCTTGAAGACCTTCGCTGACGGTCTTGCAGACCAGCAGGGGATAGACATTACGCACGCGCTCGCCCGCCCAGCGACCATTGTTCACACGGCGTCCCGCCAGGTCGTCATTCTCAGGCTCCGTAGCATCCTGCCACCAAGCATCAATGCCGAGCGGCACGAGTCGCTCCTGGAAGTTTTTCCAGTAGCTTGCTGCGGCCTCGGGGTTGAAGAAGTCGATCCAGTCGGTGCCTGGGATGTAGTAGCCGTCAGCCTGCATCTGGCGTCCCACCTCGGAATTCTTGTCAATCTTCGACCACACGGACAGCATCAGCCGGATGTCCATGTGATGCAGACTGTCTGTGAGGGCCTTGGGGTCGGGATAGAAATCCTCATCAAAGCGCATGGCATTCCAGCCATGCTTGCCCCACCACTGCCAGTCCTGCACCATCACGCTGACGGGCAGCCCCTCGCTGCGGAAACGATGGGCGGTTTGTAAGATTTCATCGGAAGAATGGAAGCGTTCGCGGCAGTGGATATAGCCCAAAGCCCATGAGGGCATCTGGGGGCAGGAGCCCGTGAGCTGACGATAGGATTTGATGATTTCATCGGCACTTCCAACGAAAACGGTGTAGTCAACCGCCTCCGCTACGGGTGAGCGGAAGACGGTCTCATCCTTCACCTGATCGTAATAGAGCACGGGCTGGTCGTTGTTAGTCAGCTCCGCCGAGAGGGTGTGACGACCTTTCTTCAAATGAACGATAGCGGATGTCGTGGGAGGCAGCCACAGGTTCTGCATATCGAGGACGGTCTCGCCGTCGATGCAGAGATGGTGACGGCGTGCCATCTTCTGCCCTACATCCAACAAGAGGGAGTAGTCACCCTCCTCAGCGATGTCTATAGTGCCCTCGAAGATGTGACGCTCGCGCACTTCGCGCTTGCCACCCTCGGTGGAAGTGACATCGACCACCTCACGCTCCCCTACTCCACTCCGCTTTGACAGCTTGACACTTTGGCTGCAAGGGTTGAACTCCGTCATGCCATAGTTGTTCCACAGGATGCCATAGCCCTTGCTCGAAAGGATCATGGGAATGGAGATCTGGGTGTTGACCTGCGTCAGACGACGTGAGAGACCGCGCACATTGCTGTAGCCATCCTGGAATTGTCCGAGGCCATAGAGGTATTCGTCATGGGGCGAACGGAAGGTCAGCTGTGCCTCATAGGTGGCTTCGCCTGCTACGGTAGCGGGTGTCAACTCATGCGCAGTCGCTTCGAAAACAGTCTGGCCCCAACGGTCGCGCACACTGACGGTCTGACGGCGCGCATCCACAGCGACGCGGATGTCAGCCTGTCCCACCTCGTCATCCGTGACATAGATCCACTCAGGCAACTCGCCAGAAGGGACACTCTTTGCATAGCGTATTCTCACGGCATTGCGCGACAAATACTTGATGTTCAACTCCCCATCACCAAAGGGGAGGGATGCAGCACACAGGGGCTGCACCATCAACAATGCCATAAGCACTGCTATCAACTTTCGCATCTCTTTCATTTTTCAATCCTCACTTTTCACTTTTCATTTTCCACTCTTCACCACCCAAACAAATCCACCGCGAGGCGGACAGGCGACGGATGCGGGCAACGAATTCGTTGTTTGAATCTTCCAAGGCGCAGCAGCCTTGCCACTATCAGCAAACAGCGTGGCGGAGGCGATATCCTTGATGAAATCGAGGGAAACGGAGAGCGTTTTGGCATCATCGGTGCCGTTGATGCCAGCGATGTACCATGTCTTTCCACTGCGGCGGGCCAGCACGGCACTCTCGCCGGGATAACCGCTCACGTAGCGTGTCTCATCCCAAACCACTGGTAACTGACCGAGGAAATCCTGCACCTCACGAGGCTGTGCAAGAAAACTCTCAGGACGGTCGGCCAAGTGCTGCAAACCGCTCTCATAGAGGACGGTCAAGGCGAGCTCATGGGCATGAGTGGTGATGTGCGGGTGTTGCGAATCAGAGAAAGCGCAGGGAGTGTAGTCCATCGGACCGACCACGTTGCGTGTGAAGGGCAGTGTGGCATTATGGCGGGCAGCCTTCTGCGTGAAGTGAGGCACATTGTTGTACCACTCTGCACCATAGACTCCTTCCGTCGAAAGCAAGTGGGGATAGGTGCGCTGCCAGCCGCGAGGGATAGGAGCACCGTGGAAGTTCACCAAGAGGTGGTGACGGGCGGCACTCTCCAAAAGATCCTGACAGTAATCCATGTTCATCTGGTTGTCGCCGCTGAAGAAGTCGATCTTCACACCAGCCACACCGATCTTCTCGCACCATGCAAACTCCTTCTCGCGGTCTTCGGGCTTGTTCAAGCGGAACTGAGGCCCCGGAGCACCATTCACCCAGCCGACGGACGAGTTGTACCAGATGAGCGGCTTCACGCCCTGTGCATGGGCGTAGGCTATGGCATCCTCGATGGTCTTGCCCTCGTTGGAGGCCACCTTGTCCATCTCATCCCATTCGGCATCGATGAGCACGTAGGGCAGGTGCATGGCAACCGCCATATCCACATATTTCTTGATGACATTGAAGTCGTTGCTGCCGTGGTTGTAGGCCCAGTATATCCAAGAGACCACACCAGGCTTGATCCAGCTCGTGTCTTCTACGCGAGAAGGCTCGCTGACATCGGTCACCAACGTCGATTCCACGATATCCGACAGCTTGCCGATGATGACCACGCGCCAGGGCGTGTGCCAGTCACCCGTCAGCTGAAGGTCGTTCTGATCCTGCACCACACGGAACACCTGACCCTTGTTGAACAGGCTCGACGCACTCTGCCGACGCTCGATGTTGGCTTCCGTGATCAGCGCAAACACATCGTCCTGCACCTCCATGAGCAGCGGATAGCCCCAGTGCGTGTTGATGGTCTCCTGCTCCATCGAACCGCCAAAGCCGCCCAGGGTTTTCACGTTGGCAGTCGTTGTCATGGGGTAGAAGCCTTCGTAGCCGTCGCTCCATTGCAGCATCCAGCGTTTCGTGCCTTCTGGAATGACGTAGGCGGTCTGTTCGGCAGGAACCTTGCTATCTTTCAGGCCCGTGTATTCGTAGCGGAAGGCGATACCGTCATTGTAGAGACGCATCACCAGCTGTCCCATACGGTACTCATGGGCCTCGTTGGTGCAATGCAGTCGCTTGCCTGCCACCATCGTGTAGTCGGCCTTCACATACTGTTCCTTCACCCCGTTGAGCGACTCCGGTGTCACAGGCAGTTGCAGCTCCAAGATCGGCTGCCGCTCGTAGATGACGATACAGCGGCCGTCTGCCATGATCATCGAGATCTTTCCATTCGGCGAGGTCGCATCAGTCGCCATTGCCGTCATGGTCATGCTCGCCACAGCGAGCCATAAAATCAGTCTTTTCATTCCCCTTCGATTATTTATTTACTATTTACAATGGATTAACGATGGATTTCAATTTTTATAATGTTTAATTTTTTTATTTCTATATTTTTAATTTTCTAATTTTCTAATTTTTCCTTCCCTCTCCCTCAACACCCCCAGTGCCTGCCGCACGATGGGATCCTCGGCATAGACAATCTGGAAGTATTCGCTCATGTCCCAGAGGTCGCGGGCGATGAGTCCCTTGAGGGTCAGGCTGACATCCGTGCGTGTCTTTTCCAGCTCAGCCTCGTCCTTGGCTTTGAGAGAGTCCTTGCGCAACGCCTCGGCAAACATCGTGTCGAGCACCTCGGCTGGCACGGTGAAGCCGTCGCGGAAGCTCTCAAAGGTCTGGTATTGCTTGCCGAGCTCCTTGCGGTGCTTGTCCATGAAATGCAGACTCGCATTATTGATATAGGAACGCGCGCTGAGCTCGCGATGCAGCTTGGTGTAGCGCATCGTGTCCAGCGGGACAAAGATGTCTGGCATGATGCCGCCACCGCCATAGACCGTGCGGCCTTTGACGAGGGTCTTGTAACGCAGCGAGTCAGGGAAATGGATGCTGTCGGCATTCGTCAGCTCGCCACGGTTGTAGCGGTCGATGACATCGCGGGCATAGCTCTTGGCATCACCTTTCTCGTAGGGCTTCTGGATGCAACGACC
The DNA here is from genome assembly GCA_905236985.1 of uncultured Bacteroidaceae bacterium. Classification (GTDB taxonomy): domain Bacteria; phylum Bacteroidota; class Bacteroidia; order Bacteroidales; family Bacteroidaceae; genus Physcousia. Next base: position 8,221 of record CAJORF010000014.1, read on the forward strand.
AGAGGGCGTGTAGTAGCGGGCGATGGTGAGGCGGATCATCGAACCGTCCTCGAGGTCTATGGGACGCTGCACGAGCCCCTTGCCAAAGGTGCGGCGGCCTACGATGGTGCCGCGATCGTGATCCTGTATGGCTCCCGCAAGGATCTCCGAGGCTGAAGCGGAGTATTCATCCACAAGCACCACGATGCGCCCCTCCGTGAAGAGACCACCACCTGTGCTGCGGAACTCACCCATATTCACGCCTCCACGTCCGCGCGTATAGACGATCATCTCGCCCTTGGGCAGGAACTCACTGGCGAGCTCGGCAGCGGCCTGCAGATAGCCTCCTCCGTTGCCCTGAAGGTCGATGATGAGGTCCTTCATGCCTTGACGCTGCAACTTACGGATAGCGTCCGCGACCTCATCGTGGGTCGTGGCAGCGAAGTTGGAGAAGCGCACGAGGCCAATGCCGGGCTCCACCATAAAGGCGGCATCTAAGGAGTTGACGGGTATCTTGTCGCGCTTCACGGTGAAGGTGAGCACATCCTTAATGCCACGGCGCACAACACCCAGCTTGACCTTGGTGTCCTTGGGGCCGCGCAGACGGCTCATGATATCTTCGCGACTCATCTTCACACCCGCTATGGCCGTGTCGTTGACCGTGATGATGCGGTCTCCGGCGAGAATGCCGACTTTCTCCGACGGACCTTTCGACACCGGCTGTATGACCACGAGCGTGTCATCCAACATATTGAACTGCACGCCAATGCCCTCGAAGTTGCCCTTGAGCGGCTCGTTGAGCTTCTTGGTGTCCTTGGCGTTGGTGTAGGCACTGTGCGGGTCGAGCTTGGAGAGCATTCCCGTGATGGCATCCTCCACCTGACGGTCGATGTTGACGGTATCGACGTACATCTGATTGATCATGAATGTCGATTGCAGCAGCTTGCGCATCGCCAGTTCGCGCGGGTCAAGCTTCTCCTGCGCAGCAAGAGGAGTGGCGAGGAGGAGCAGGAGGAGAGTGAAGAGTGAAGAGTGATGTTTCCTCATAATCGGTTTTTAGGGTGTTTAATGCATGCTTGGATAACGTGGGGTTGGAGGCTGCACACGGTGCCTTCAGAGTTGTTCGGCCTTCAGGTTGGTGACGCGGCTGCGCAGGGCGCTGTCCGTGCGTTGAAGGGGGAAGCGAAGGGTGCGGATGACCCTATAGGTCTTGTCCTTGGGCAGCGAACGCACATCGGGGCCAAGGGTCTCCACGAGCGTGCCGTTGACGTACAGGCGTGTCTCCGTGTTCGTGCCCTCGATGGTGATATGTTCCTTCACCCCGGGGCGCAGGGCATGGCGGAAGGTGAAGAGGTAGCCGTCGCGGACGTAGCCTAAACGACCCGTGACGGGATCCGAGAGATAGAACTCGGCCTCATTGTCGCGGAAGAGGGCTGTGCCGCGCTGCTCTTCCTTGGCCTCGATGTCGAAGCTGACACGATAGGGCCAGCCGATGCAGGCGATGGGGCGGGCTGAGGAGGGGGCTACGACATCTGCCGTGAGGACTGTGCCCTGAGCGTAGCGGCCTAAGTCGTTGATGCCCGGTGCTTCACCGATGCCTGCGGCCAGACGCTGCCACTCGTCGCAGGTGCGAATGGTATCCACCGCCCATGTCTTCTCGGCTATGACCTGTATGGCAGGCATCATGCGGTGGTGGATGTCAGCCACGGCGATGCCGTTGCCTACGATGTCATTCCACACGGCGAACATGCCGCCTTTGATCTGCGGGTCGCGCTCAGGGAAGCGCACGCCAGCGATATTGGCAGGGCTGAAATCCTTGTACAGGAGCGGGATGTTCAGATAGTCGTAGTAGTAGCCTGCTGCCGGCACAATATAGGCTGTGCGGTCGGGGACACAGAGCATATCGTAGCCCAACGTATGCATGGAATCGGGCTTTGCATAGCCATTGTACCAGCAGTACATCAGCACGTTATCTACCTTCACGGGCGTCGTGCCGCGAGCATGGGTCAGCGCACCCCACAGGGCAGCCTGCTTGCCAAAGCTCTCCACGGTGTGGATGAGGTGGTCGGTGAACGAACGGAACAGCTCCACGATCTCCTGACGGCGATTGCTGTACTCGTCGGTGCCGATGTGTACGCGCGGACCGGCAAACACGGGCTCAGGGCCTTCAAGGTATTCGGCATAGAGACTGTCTATGAAGGGGATGACCTCGGGATTGGTGAGCTCCAGATGATCCATGCCGTACTCCTTGCTGCCGAGGCTCGGACGGTAGTGGGTGAAGGCGAGGCTGTGAGCTGGCGAATCGATCTCAGGGATGATCTCCACGCCCAGTGCAGCGGCTTCGAGGACAAACTGGCGGAACTCAGCCTTCGAGTAGCTGCCGTCCTGGGCTGTCAGTTCCGGGAAGCGCTCGCTCTCGAGACGGAACGCGGCGTAGTTCTCATCCCAGCTGTCATGGAAGTAGTTGCGCATACCATTGTCATTGAGGTGTATGCTCAGGGTATTCATCTTGTAGTAGGCCATCGTGCGAACGAGACGCCTCAGGTAGGCCATGGGGATATACTTGCGTCCGCAGTCCAACATCAAGCCGCGCATCGGGTAGTCCGGGCGGTCGGCGATCCTGCCTTTCGGGAAAGTGAGGCTGGCAGTTCCCCTGCTGTCCAATAGGTTGCTGGGGGTGCTTTTCACGCCTATTTGCAGCAATGTCTGCGCAGCGTGCAAGGCACCACGCTCAGTGGCTTCGATGCGAATGTCCTTACTGATGTCGATGGTGTATCCTTCGTCGCCCAGGTTTTTATTTGCTTTGTAAATCAAAAGGATATCTGCCTCGCCGCCCTTCTTCGAGGATGCTACTGCGAAGCACTGGCCGGTGACGGTCTGCAGGTCGCGTGCCAAAGCCTCGGCAGCGGGTTGCAGACGGGCATCGGCATAGAGGATGCGACTCTGGGCTTGGAGGGTGATCGTTCCCTCGCCACCTTTCCACTCATGGATGGCGGGAATCGTGAAGGGACGCGGGTTGACAGCGGCTTGCACCAGGCTGGCCGTCATAAGCAGGAATAACAGGAAAAAACGGTTCATGACAAATTAACAGATTAACGAATGAACAGATGAACAGACACTCGCCCCCACAAGGGAAGAGCCGGAGAGGGGCTTAGGTTTTATTGTTGAACGAGAATTCACAGCCACAGTAGAGCTGGTTGTAGAAGCCGTACTCGCGGAGGAGTTGATTGCGACGTTCTTGCAGGCCGCCCTTGCGCCAGTTCTTGGCCCAGAAGTGTGAACCAGGGACAGCTGCTTCGGCGGCCTGTCCTGCGGCTTCTATCTGGTCGAGACGTTTCCAGCGCGAGGAGGCGAGGGTGGTCGTGAAGGTGTTGATGCCTAACGCCACGGCTTTCTTGGCTGCTGCCGTCAGACGCAGTTCAAAGCAGCACTGGCAGCGTGCTCCACGCTCGGGTTCGCCTTCGAGGCCGCAGATGCCTGTCAGCCAGCCGTCGTGATCCCAGTCATCGTCTATCCACGTGATGCCGAGGCGCTCTGCGTGACGCTGGCTCTCCGCCTTGCGAATCTCATACTCTTCGCGGGGGAAGATGTTGGGATTGTAGTAGTAGATGGTAGGCGCATAGTCGTTGGCCAGCAGCCATTCCACGATGGCACTGGAACAGGGAGCGCAGCAGGCATGAAGCAGGACGGGTTGCATAAACACCAAGATGAATTCGACTTTTTTTATTTGTCCTCCTGGAACAGCGGGTCTTCCGGCATGACCATGATGGGCTTCTGCTGGGCTTCCTTCAGAAGAGCCTCGGGGACGAACTCCTTATCTACCACGAGACGGAACATATACTCGCGGAACCAGCGGGCCGACATGATGAGGCAACCGCTTTGTCCCCAGGACGCTCCCCATGAGTTTTCCACCTTCCACTTCAGCGGCGTGCCGGAAGCGTCGAGATCAACAGCAGTGAGCGTCATAGCGTGCGTGGATCCGCTGTCGAAGGTGGCGATACGGTCGGCCTTGTTCATGGGGAATGTGGTGTCCATGAGCGAGGCGTAGTCGAAGTTCGCCGTGTCGCAATAGCCCCGCTTGCGGTCGAGCTGCTTGCCGACATCGTAGCTGCTGTACAGCTTACGACCGGCACGCAACTGGGCGATGGCCAGCTGCTCGATGTCCTCCATAGGCAGGTTGAGGTAGCACCAGTTCGTGCCGTCGTAGGTGTGGCGATCCCACTCCACCTCGTAGGTCTTGTGGTACGCGCGGCGCGGGTCGTTCATCACCATGATGAAGGAGCCTTCCAGCTGGCGACCGCCCATGATTTCAGCGTAGAAGGACTGAGGGGTGTAGCGTTTGGCCGGAGTGCGTGTCTTACCGTTCTTGTCGCGGAAAGCATACGTGAACTCCCGCACGGGTTCGCCGTAGGCCAAGGTGAGCATACGGTAGATGTCGCCGAGCATCTCGGTCTTGCGTTTCAGGATGGAATCGGCCTTTTTCTTGTCGGCCACCATGCGGCGAAGCTCCAGACCGAATTCGCGCAGCTTGGAGGAGAGGAGGGAACGGAACTTGGCGGTGTTGTCCGTAGAGAAGGTCTCGGGAGCCACTTCGGCGGGCACAAGACCGTACTTGGGAGCAAGGTCGGCAAGGCCGCAGAAGGTGCCACCGTCCCCGATGGGGGAGTGGAAGAAGAAGCGCACGCGCTCGCTCTCCATGGGTTCCTGGGCGGTGTCGATGACGCCCTGCAGCATCAGATTGGCCTTCTCCAGCTGATCCCAGAAGAAGGTGTAGCCCTGAGAGAACTCCACCGTGAGCGAGTCGGCATGACGAAGCGAGAAGTCGGAGCGAAGCACGTTCATGCCGGAGAACATCCAGCAACGACCGCTCGACTTCTGGTCGGTGATGCTCTGCTTGGGCGTCTCGATGCTGAACTGGGTGTCGATGGAACCGGCGTTTTCGCGGTTCTTAGCCAAGTCGTCGATGGCATTGACGGCGATGGCGTTGCTGATGGCGCGAAAGGTGGCGCTCTGCGGTTGCTCCTTCAGGATGGATGTGAGCATCTGCTGGGAGATGCCACCGTCAACGGTCTTCTGGGCTGAGGTGTAAAGGCTGTTGGTCAGTAACAACAAGGTAAGGAAAAGGGGTCTTGTCTTCATTGTAGTGTGATTTGCGATATGTCAACATTGCAATATGTCGGTATGACGGGAGGCGGAAAGGTCCTGGCACTGCAAGTCAATGCTTCCCTTGCCGTCGCGCTGAAGGATGGTGATGGGCGTGTTGCCGAGACAGGCAGCGATGGGCGAGAAGGTGGAGCCGGCTGAACCGTAGATGTGCTGTGTGCGGCTGAGGGTGAGCATCTCCACAAGGGCCTCGCGGATGCCGCGGGCGTTGTCGCGCGTGGCGACGGCGGGAGAGGTGAGTATGCGGTCACCATAGCGGTCGAAGAAGGCGGTTTTTGTCGTCTCGTCATCGGTGGCCAAGTAGATGCGGAGGTCGGAATGCTGCTGGAGCTCGCGGTCAACAACGGAGGTGAACAGATCCAGCGGACTCTCATCGATGGCCTGCTGATGGTCAGTGCGGCGGATGTGAAGACCTATCGTGTAGGGGCTGAAGGCAGCCGTGCGCGAATGGACGAGCTGAAGCACTTCAGCCTTCGGACGGAACAGCTGGAGCAGATCGGCGATCATCCAGGGGAAGAAATCGCGGTAGGAGGTCATCAACGTGCCGCCCTGACGAAACCACCCCTCGTAGTCAAACTTCTCCTTATTTAAATACCATATCCGCGGCGCATAGATGATCTGGCGGTAGCACATCTTCTGCAGCAGGCGCGGCAGATAGAGGTTCTTCCATGTGGGCCTGGCAAAAAGGAACTGCTCAAAACCCCGCGCGTCGCGGAGAGTAAAGGAAGAGTCTTGGGGTAGATCCTCAAACAGCTCGTCGAAACGGCAGCGCATACCCCACTGCGGAGTCCACAGCACGCGCATCCGCACGCCCGTCCGCTGTGCCAGGGCGTAGGCGGCAGCAGCCACACGCATTCGGTTGCCGAGTCCACCTTCCAAGACAATTGTGTTCTCTTTCATCTCTTAAGCCTATTTGGGTGCAAAATTACACAATTCTTTCCATTCGGCGGCAAAACCCTCGAAAAAACTTCATTGCAGGAATCATATTTATCAATTTTAAACCCTGTTTTCTAAAAAATTCAAGGAATCTCTTTTCTCATATCGCTTTTTTACGTACCTTTGCGCCCGCTTTCCGCACGGGTCGCTGGCAGGATGCAGAGTTCCCTGTTATGCCCGCGCTGGACCGACAACAACAATTTAAACCATTTATTTTCAATGGCAGATTTAATCAAAATTGCTGAAGAAGCATTTGCTACTGGCAAGACGTATCCGCAATTCAAGGCCGGAGATACCGTCACCGTAGCCTACAAAATTGTCGAGGGTAACAAGGAGCGCATACAGCTCTATCGCGGAGTCTGCATCAAGATCAGCGGACACGGCGACCAGAAACGCTTCACCGTCCGCAAGATGAGCGGAACCGTTGGTGTTGAGCGTATCTTCCCCATCACGAGCCCTAACATTGACAGCATCACCATCAACAAGGTCGGTAAGGTGCGTCGTGCCAAGCTCTACTACCTGCGCGGACTCACCGGTAAGAAAGCCCGCATCGCTGAGAAGAAGGCGGGTAAGGCCGAAGCTTAAAAGCAGGTACATCTCCTTAGGCAACCCTAAAAGCCCATCCAGACAACGGCGTGACATCATGTCACGCCGTTGCCAAAAACGCCTGACGATTATGAATTGCACATCTATCCCAACTACGGAAGCGCCCGCCAAGAGCGCGTGGAGTGCTTCGGATTATAAAAAAGGACAGCCGCGCTGGTGCCCAGGTTGCGGCGACCACTTCTTCCTCGCCAGCCTACATAAGGCACTGGCGGAGATTGGCGTAGCACCAAAGGACATCGCAGTCATCAGCGGTATCGGCTGCAGCAGCCGACTCCCGCACTATATGGCCACCTACGGCATGAACACCATACACGGGCGAGCCGCTGCCATCGCTACAGGAGCCAAGGTGACGAACCCCAAGCTCGACGTGTGGCAGGTCAGTGGCGACGGCGACGGACTGGCCATCGGAGGCAACCATTTCATCCATGCCAACCGACGCAACATCGACCTCAACATGATCCTCCTGAACAACCGGATCTACGGCTTGACAAAGGGACAGTACTCCCCCACCAGCCCACGTGGCTTCGTGTCGAAGTCCAGCCCATACGGCACCGTCGAGGACCCGTTTCGCCCAGCTGAACTGTGCTTCGGCGCCCGAGGCAAGTTCTTCGCTCGCGCCGTGGCCACCGATGCACCCGGCACCATAGAGGTACTGAAGGCTGCTCACCAGCATAAGGGGGCTGCCGTGTGCGAGATCCTGCAGAACTGCGTCATCTTCAACAACGGCACCCACGACAGCGTCTATGACAAGGAGGGACGCAAGCGCAATGCCATCTACGTGCGCCACGGCGAGAAACTCGTCTTCGGCGAGAACAATGAGTTCGGACTCATTCAGGAAGGCTTCGGACTGAAGATTGTGGAGATAGGAAAAGAGGGCTACACCATCGACGATGTGCTCGTTCACGATGCCCACTGTCAGGACAACACCCTACAGCTCAAGCTCGCACTCATGGGCGACGGCGACGGCTTCCCCATCGCACTCGGCGTCATACGTGACGTCGAAGGAGCTACCTACGACGAAGCCGTCCAGGCACAGATCGCTGAGGTCAAGGCGACGAAGAAATACCACAACTTCGCCGAACTCCTGGAGACCAATGATATCTGGGAGGTGAAAGAGTGATCATCTCCAGTACACAGAACCCTAAGATCAAGCACTTGCTGGAACTCCAACAGAAATCGTCGGAGCGCCGCAAGTGCGGTCTTTTTGTGGTCGAGGGAAAGCGGGAGCTGGAACACTGCATAGCTGCCGGCTACGAGGTGGAAAGTATATATACGTTGGACGATTCGCCGTTCGCGAATCGACCAACGTATATGGTTTCACCCCACGTCTATGAGCGAATCGCCTATCGTGGCAGCACGGAAGGCATCATCGCTGTGGTGCGCGCCAAAAAGCACACCCTCGACCACCTACGCCCATCCCTGACTGAAAAGGCTACGGACGGGGCCTTATTCATCGTTCTCGAGCGTGTGGAGAAACCCGGGAATCTCGGGGCCGTCTTGCGCTCAGCGGATGCCGCAGCAGCAACTGCCGTCATCGTATGCGACCCCTTGACTGACTTGTACAACCCCAACCTCATCCGGGCATCGATCGGGGCCTGCTTCACTGTGCCCACCGTGGCCTGCACATCGGAAGAGTGCATCGCATGGATGAAGCAAAATGGCGTGCAGATACTCACGGCACAGCTGCAGGACTCACACCTCTACTACGACACCGACATGACCCTTCCCACGGCCATTGTCATGGGCACCGAAGCTACAGGTCTAACGGACCTCTGGCGACAAGCTGCCGATGCCCACATCCGCATCCCGATGCAGGGACGCCTGGATTCCCTCAACGTCAGCGTCAGCGCCGCCATCCTCCTTTTCGAGGCCGTCCGCCAGCGCAACAGCGTTGCAGGTCGTATCTGACAACCTTCTTCTTACTGCTCCTTTCTTTGGTAACGATATACCTGTTGGCGTAAACAGCCAATAAGTAAGCAAAATCAACTTTAACTCATTGAATATGCTATACGCATTTGACATTATGAAGTTTGACGTTGTCTTATTATGACGGCTTGCAGTCATTTAATGTCATACGCCAACTTGTATATCGTTACCCTTTCTTTACGGCTCGCCGAGGTAGCTGAAGATGATGCGGACCTGTAACGAGGTCAGCAACTTCTGTGTCTTACGATAACCCGTGCGGTCGAGGGCCTCAACCAGCTCAGGGTTGTGTCTGATCCAGTCGATCAGCCGATTCACTGCGCCCTGCGGCGTGAGGCAGGGAGCATACGCCATGGCCAGCTCCGACTTACTCATCGGCCTCACCTTCCATTCTGAAGACTCATCCCCAGACCCCATTCTTCGAAGTGTCGAAGCGACTAAAGGTCGAGCGCCCGAGCAAAGCTCGCCGACCCCTCTCCCCTCCCGTAAGGGAGAGGAGTAGCCGGCGCATTGTGTGTTGTACTCTTTCATTGTCTTTTCAGCTTATTTAAGTTCAAATTTAAGTTTAATTTAAGTTCTGATTTAAGTTCCATTTTATATAAGATTTAAGTTCAGATTTAAGTCCAATTTAAGTTCCCTTTTATATGAGATTTAAGTCCAGATTTAAGTCCAATTTAAGTTCTTATCTAAGTTCCATTCTATTTTAGATTTAAGTTCAGATTTAAGTCCAATTTAAGTTCCATTCCCACCCCCCCATTTAAGTTCCTTAAATCTCCGCAAAGTTAATCATTTTCTTTCAATTACGCAAACTTTCCCCTCATTTTATCCCACCGAATCA
>CAJORF010000015.1 GCA_905236985.1 uncultured Bacteroidaceae bacterium
GCACGGTTAAGCCAAAAAAATTCCTCGGACAACACTTCTTAACGGATTTAGACATCGCGAAACGTATTGCGGACACCGTTGACGCCTGTCCGAACCTTCCAGTGCTCGAAGTGGGACCCGGAATGGGTGTCATGACGCAGTTCCTCATGACCAAACCCCGCCATCTCAAAGTCGTGGAGCTCGACGAGGAGTCCGTCATCTACCTCCGTCGCACCTGGCCGCAGCTCGAAGAGGACATCATCGAGGACGATTTTCTCAAGATGCACCTCGACCGCACCTTCGACGGCAACCCCTTCGTGCTCACGGGCAACTATCCTTATAACATCTCGTCGCAGATTTTCTTCAAGATGCTCGACAATCGCGACCTCATCCCCTGTTGCACGGGCATGATCCAGAAGGAAGTGGCCGACCGCATCTGCGCCTCGCCCGGTTCCAAGGCATACGGCATCCTCTCCGTGCTCATTCAGGCTTGGTACACGCCCGAATACCTCTTCACCGTGGAACCGCACGTCTTCAATCCGCCACCCAAGGTGCGCTCTGCCGTCATCCGCCTCACGCGCAACGCCACCACCGCCCTGCCCTGCAATGATAGCCTCTTCCGTCGCGTGGTCAAGACCACCTTCAACCAGCGCCGCAAGACCCTCCGCAACAACATTCGTCCCCTGCTCGCCGAGCTGGCTCCCGGGCGCGATCTCACAGTTTTCCTCGCCGACTCCCTCTTCAATCTCCGCCCCGAACAACTCTCTCTTGCTCAGTTTATTGAACTCACCCGTAGCGTTGAACAACTATAAACATTCAACGTTTTCCAGGGAAGTTCATACCGTCTTCTGAACTTTTTTTCGCGAGGCAACGTGGCACGTGGCATTTCGTTTTTCTCATCTTTGTGCCTTGGAGGAGTGATTTGGTTTTATATTATAATAATATAAAGGTATCTCCGACTTGTTTTGCCATGTCAAATGAGGTCATGCCACTTTGCCACGCGAAAGGGAACGATGGACGAATAGTGTCGAAAGCGACCATGCGAATAGTCCATCACGCTCTTGCGAATAGACGGAACGCGACGAAGAAACGGAAGCACATTGGGCAAGCATCAAATGGAAATACGCCTATGTGAAATGAACCACATAGGCGTATTTGCCTTTTGTCTTGAATGGAGCTTATTGCAGCTTCAAGCGGAGGATGTTCAGCGAGAAGGGGCGCACGCGGAAGGCGACCTCAGAGGTGGGCTCGTTGATGTGCAGAGGAGCCTCGATGGGCGCGACGTTGAGCTGCGCGCGCATCGAGTTCTCGTCGCTGCCCTTGTTTGAGGAAAGGATGATGGTGCGTCCGCCCGTGGCGCGTTTGTTGCCCAGCTTGATGGTGGTCGGCTGGTCGGCCTGGGTAGGATTTACGAGCTTCACGATGAGCTCGCCCGTGGGCTCGTCGAAGGTGGCGTTGGCGTAGAGGCTCTGACGCTCGGGCAGGCTGAACTCATGGATGATCTGGCCGTCGAGGAGGCAGCGGGCAGCGGTGCCGTTGACCTGAATCTCCACATCGTACCAGCGACCTTCTTCGAGCGTGCCACGTGCGGCAGCGAGTGTGTTTTTGCCGCCGTCTGCCATGTGCTCGATGGCGTGCTGGCTGTTGCCCCAACCGCCGAGGTTCCACCACAGCAGGTTCTCGTCGTCCTCTGCACCGAACACGATGATGAAACCTTCATTGCCCTCCATGCGGCGGGCTTGCACATGGATGGTGTAGATGTCGCCTAAGGTCGTTTTGTTCAAGAGAACGGACCCTTCGGCGCGCTGGTTCTGCTGCTTCAGCACTCCGCCCTCGAAAGCCCATCGGCTCTGGGTGCGACGGCGACCGTCCGTCTCACCGCCGTAGCTCTGCCAGGAGGAGGGGAACGCGGCGGACGAACCGCCGCTCACTAAACCTGTGGCAGTGGGGGTAGGAGTGAAGTCGTCCTTGAGGATGATGTTGCCGTCCTTGTCCTTCACTTCGAGGTTGCGGAACTCGGCCTTGGTGCCCCAGGTGGAGAAGCCCATGCGATGGCCGATGGTCGGCGTGAGGGTGTTGCCGCTGGCACTGACGGGTACTATGCGCGTACCTATATTATTAGCCATTATCTGCTGCACGTGATAGGAGGGCGTGCCGAAGCTCTCGCTGGCGTTGAAGCGGATCATGTCAGGTCGCCAGGCAGGATTGTGCTCGTTGACGAAGATGGGGGCGTAGCTGCCCATGATGACGATGTCGGAGTTGCGCTCCAAGCCCTGCATGTAAATGGCTTCGCCGAGGGCGGCGGTGAGATGTCCGTTGACACCATAGCCCTGTGTCACCGCGTATTCGCCGATGTAGATCTTGGGACCATTGCGGTCGTAGGAGTCGTACTTGTTGAAATTCTTCTCGAACCACGAGGGTGAGCGGTAGTAGTGCTCGTCGAGGATGTCCACGGGATGCTGGCTCCGCCACGAGGGTTCGTCCGTTCCCCAGGATTCGACGTTGCCGATGATCTCCACCTCAGGGTACTTGGCTTTGATGGCGCGGTAGAACTGGATGTAACGCTCGAAGTAGTGGTCGCTTTGGTCACGGTTGTTGTCGAAATGGAAGTTGGCGTTCTCATTGCCTACTTCCAACAGGCGTAGTCCGAAGGGCTCGGGGTGGCCGTTCTTGGCGCGCTCGGCTCCCCACTTGGTGGTCTTGGCGTCGCCGTTGGCATATTCGATGGCGTCGAGAGCCTCCTGGATATAATCCTCGAGCTGGTCGTAGGGCTGGAACCATCCGTGTCCGAGTCCCACGTTGACCACGAACAGCGGCTCGGCACCCAGGTCTTCAGAGAGTTGCAGCATCTCGTGGTAGCCGAAGCCGTCGGTGATGTTGTAACCCCAGTTGACGCTGAGATGTCCTGGACGCTGCTCGATGGGGCCGATGGTGTTCTTCCACTCGAAGCGGTTGTGCAGGTTGTTGCGCTCAGTGGTCTGTCCTTCGACGTAGCAGCCTCCGGGGAAGCGCATGAACTTGGGATGCAGGGCTTCGAGCAGTTCGGCGAGGTCGATGCGGCAGCCATTCTCGCGTCCCTTATACGTCGGTGGGAAAAGCGATACCACGTCCAGGGCAAAGGTGCCGGGCTGCGAGAACGTTAGGCGCAGACGGCCTTCGGCATCGCTCGCTTCGGCTTTCACCATCACGTCCCTGACCTGTTGCCACTGCCCCGCCTTGAGCTTCACGGGAATGACGGTCTTGCCCATCTCGCGGCCATCGTGGCTGAGGAGCGAGGCCGTGACTTCGCCTTTGTAGGCGGCAGCGGAACGGATCCAAAACGAGAGGCGGTAGCTGGTTTGCTGGCGGAATGCCATGCCCCAGTAGCCATCGTTCTCGATGCCCGAGCCAGCTACGGCAGTCAGCTGCAGGGCATGAGCCTGGCGCGCGTTCAGTAGGTCTTGGGTGGTCAGGCGGGCACTGGCACCGCCGACAGCCGTCCAGTGGAGCGGACGCTGCGCATCGTCCTCGAAGGAGCGGTTCTGTACGAGTTCGGCATAGAGGCCGCCGTCGCCGGCATGATTGATCTCTTCAAAGAAGATACCGTACAAGCGCGGACTGACTTCGGTGCCCAGCTGTGAGGCATTGACATCGACAATGGTTTGTGCTTGGATACCTGTGCTGGCAAAGGTCATGGTGGCAAGTGCCAGGCAGAAGAAATGGCGGTGTGTCATAGAGGTGTATTTTGATGGTTTTTGTGCGTTATTTTGCATCGTTAAGGTCGTGAAAAGCACCTTTCAGCGGACAAAAGTAATAGAAAAGAATGGTAAAACCAAAAAAGTACCTCATTTTCTTCTCTTTTCTTCACTTTTTTACCTACCTTTGCTCACCTTTTTCAAGAAAACAGTATGATAGACAGCCAATCGACATCACATAGCCGCACCACTGTCGAGGAGGAAATCCGTCAGTGGTGGAATGTGCGTTTCAACACCGCTTTGCCTGAGGACGTGAAGCAATGGCTTCGCGAAACCATCCGCTCCGAGGTCTCGCGCCAACGACTGGCAGAGCATCAACTCGATGACATCACCCTGCAGAAAGTGCATGAGAGCCGACGCCTGAACCAGACCAAGATCGACAATCTGGAGACTGCCATTCAGCGCGTGCGCCAGCAGCTCGACCGCCTGCACCGCTTCATCAGCATCAACGCCGAGCTGACGGAGCAGAAGGCCCGCCTCTACCAGATCAACAAGCAGCAGGCATCGATCCTCTCCGAACAGAAGGAGCTGGAGCGATTCGAGGAGTTCGAGCCCATCAACGGGCGATTCCAGCGTCTGCATACACAGATGCAGAACCTCGCCAATGGGCGCAAGCTTATCCAGCAGCTGCTCATCCAGCAGGAGGAGGCACGCAGGCGGACAGCGGAGGCTGAGAAGAACCTGCAGGTGGAAAAGGACAAGACGAACGAGGCATTGCAGGCAGTCGAGCAAGCGGCACGCGTCATGGGCGATGTGCAGCGGCTGTTGGCGCAAGCCGAGGATGCCCAAGCGGAACACGAATCCTATGCCGCCGTCCTGCAACGACTGAGGGAGCGATGGGATATGATTAATAAGGAACGCGCAGAGCTGAACCAGAGGAGTGAATATCTTCAGCAAAAGCTGTCGGCACTTCGATTGCAACAGCAGGCACTGGAGTCGCATCGCTACATGATTCTCCAAGGCGGTGCCGTTCTGGTGCAGCTGGACCAGCTTTTGGAGGTCAGGCAACAGCGAGATTCCCTAAACGAGGAGCTCAACATCGCCACGCGCCGACAGAACGAGCGCAACGAGCAGCTGGGACGCCTCTTTGCCGAGAGTCAGACCATCAACGCCACCATTCGGTCATTGAAAGAAGAAATGGCAGGGCACCGTGAGAGCATAGCAGGGCAGGATAGCTTTGCGCTACAGCGCAGGGCACTGGAACTGCGAAGCCGCAAGCTGATGCTCGAAACGGGACTCACGCTGTGGCGCAGTATTGCGGCTGGATATGACCTGATCGAACAGAAAGAGCAGATGATCACACAGCTGCGACTGCATAACGACCACCTGAACCACCGCTTCGATGCCTTGGACAAGGACGTGCGGACGCTGACACGACAGCTTGAGCAGAAAAACTACCATTGGACGCTCTCGAAGAGCCAGAATGTCGTGCAGCTGAGAGGCGACTTGGAGGAAGGAACGCCCTGCTCGGTCTGCGGCGCCACCCACCATCCGTGGCAGGGAGAGGGTGTCACGGAACAGAACGCCCTCATCTCGGCACTGAAAGCCGACTGCGAGGCCATCGATGAAGAACTGCGAAGCAAACGTCAGCAGCTGAAAGAGATACAGCAGGATCTCACCAGCACGCATACTCGTCTTGAGGTGGAGAACACGAACCTGCAGATCCTGCGTGAACGTCAGCGCAAGGACACCGACGAATGGCAGGCGTTCTCGCAACTCGACCGCTCATTCATCGAATGTTCTCCCTCCACCAACCGCGAAGCCCGTCTCAGACTCATCCAGCAGCTCATCGAGAAGACCACAGTGGATGCCGAGGAGGCGGAGAAAGACCTGAACGTCTTCACCTTCCACCTCGATGCCATCTCTTCATTGGGCAATGATATCCAGCTACAGCAGCAGAAAGCAGCTGACCTCGCCTTGCACCTCAACGAAGTGAACACCGCCTGTCAGGTCATGGCTGGACAGGTGGAACGCCTCAGTCAGCGTCTGACCACAGTCACCGAGATCTATAGCCGCCGCTACACCGCCCTGGACAAGGTCATCACCATACCCGACTGGTTCAAGACTTGGCGCGTATCCCACGAGAGCTTCAAGCAGACCCTTCAGAAGATGATGGAACAGTGGGAGCAGTTGAGCACCGATATCCTCAAGAACGAGAGGGAGAAATTGGTGGCAGAGACCACGATTGAACAGCTCGACCGCGCCTTGGAGATGGCTAATGCTGACATCGCGTTCTGCGACGGAGGTGCCGCCCAGTCGAAGGAGAGGATGGAGAAAGCCCAGAATGCGCTGGCCAAGCTGCTGCCGTCCTTGGATGGAATGGGCTACTTCCGCGAGAGCATGGAAAAGCTGTCTGCACAGCGCGAGCAGTTGGCTAACAACCGCATGAACTATCTGGAACATTTGCGCGAACAGCTCGCCTTGGAAGCCAAGCGCGAATACAGCGAGGAGACCAACCACCTCATCGAAGAGAGCAACGCCATCGAGCAGCGCGAACTGGATCTGTGGATGCAACGCTACAACGCCAACAATCCGCCTGTGCAGATGGGCGAGTTGGAGCGTCTGCTGACCGATGGCCGCGATTGGAGCGATATTCGGCGGCGAGTGCGCGAGATCATCTTGGAACAGACCACGACACAGGCTCGCGTAGATCGTCTGCGCTCACTGATCATCTCGCTGCAGGCAGACGGTCTCCGCCCCATAGCCGACAACGGCGACAACGAACAGGAAGCACTTCAGTCACAGCTCGATGACTTGGAAGGACAGCGACAGAGTATATTGCAGCAGATTGCACGTCTCGATGAACAATTGAGGCTGCATCGGCAGACTGGAACAATGCTCTAAACGTTTTTTTCCTATCCTTATTTAGAAAAAATGTGAAAAGCTTGCAGGTGTTTCAATTTTTTTCCATAATTTTGCACGGTCAAACAACACAATTAAACACATTCAACTATGACGAAGTATAACATCAGAGAAAAAAAGGAAAAACCGGCTGCCTATCGTACTGCCATCAAGCCCGAGATCATCGATGCCATCTACGAGCAACTCCTCCGCAAGATGATTGTCGAGAAGAAATACAAGGATCCCACCTACACGGCCAGCAAGCTGGCCGAAGAGATACAGACGAACACGCGCTACATCAGTGCTACTGTGAGCCTGCGATTCCAACAGAACTATTCTGAACTGGTCAACGGTTACCGTGTGCGTGAAGCCATCAGCATGTTGACCGACAAGCGCAACAAGCACCTCACCATCAACGAAATCTCCATGGCATGTGGCTTTGCCAACCGCCAGTCCTTCTATTCTGCTTTCTTCCGTCTTCAGGGAAAGACCCCGAAGCAGTACCAGGAGGAATTTTTCGCCAAGGTTGTCAAACCTGCGCGCAAACACCCTCAGTAGATTTTTCATACAATGACTCTCAAAACCTTTGCAATGATGATGACGATGGCTCTGACTGCCACCACTCAAGCACAGACTAACGAATTCAAATACAACGACGAACGCTTCGCAGACCTGCAGATGCTTCGCTACCGCGTTGAGGGCTTTGAACAGCTCTCCCTGCGGCAGAAAACGCTCGTCTATTACCTCTCCGAGGCTGCACTTTGCGGTCGCGACATCCTGTGGGATCAGAACGGACGCTATAACCTGCGCATCCGTCAGCTCCTGGAGGCCGTCTATACGGACTACAAGGGCAACCGCAAGAGTCAGGACTTCCAGGCGTTTGAGACCTACCTCAAGCGCGTCTGGTTCTCCAACGGCATTCACCACCACTACGGCTGCGAGAAGTTCCAGCCCGGTTTCTCGGAGGCTTTCTTGCACAAGGCCGTCAAGGAGGTGGAGCCCGCCAAGCTGCCCTTTGACATCGAACCGCTCTTCCCCGTCATCTTCGACCCGACGGTCATGCCCAAGCGCACCAATCAGGCCGACGGCGAAGACCTCGTGCTGACCAGTGCAGCCAACTACTATGGCCCTGGTGTCACGCAGGCCGAAGCCGAGGATTTCTATCTGAGAATGAAAGAGGCTGACCCAGACCCACAGCACCCCATCATGTTCGGCATGAACAGCCGCCTCGTCAAGGAGGATGGACTGCTCAAGGAGAAGGTGTGGCACAGCGGAGGTCTCTACGGGAGTGCCATCGACCGCATCATCTATTGGCTACAGAAAGCCAAGGCCGTAGCTGAGAACGACAAGCAGGCCGCCGTGCTCGACAAACTCATCGAATACTACCGGACGGGCGACCTCAAGACCTTCGATGCCTACACCATCGCCTGGGTTGAAGAGACCGAAGGGCAGGTGGATTTCACCAACGGCTTCACGGAGAGCTACGGCGACCCACTAGGCATGAAAGCCAGTTGGGAAGGTCTGGCCAATTTCAAGGATATGGCGGCTACGGCACGCACGGAGAAGCTCTCGGCCAATGCCCAGTGGTTCGAAGACAACTCCCCCGTGGATCAGCGTTTCAAAAAAGAAAACTGCCGTGGCATCACGGCCAAGGTCATCGTGGCAGCCATTCTCGGCGGTGACCTCTATCCCTCCACGGCCATTGGCATCAATCTTCCCAACAGCAATTGGGTGCGTGCCGAACATGGCTCAAAGAGCGTCACCATAGGCAATCTCACCGATGCCTACAACAAAGCCGCCCGTGGCAATGGCTTCCAGGAGGAGTTCGTCATCGACGAAGACACACGTCGTCTGATCAATCAATATGGTGATGCCTGCGATGACCTCCACACCGATCTCCACGAATGTCTTGGGCACGGTTCGGGCAAGCTCCTGCCAGGTGTCGATGCCGACTCGCTGAAAGCCTACGGCAGCACCATCGAGGAAGCGCGCGCCGATCTGTTTGGCCTCTACTATGTGGCCGACCCGAAGCTCACGGAGCTGGGACTGACACCCAACGCTGAGGCTTATAAGTCGCAGTACTACACCTATATGATGAATGGCCTGATGACACAGCTTGTGCGCATCGAACCTGGCAATAACATCGAGGAAGCGCACATGCGCAACCGTGCCTTGATTGCCCATTGGGTGCTGGAAAAGGCGCGCGAGGAAGCCCAGCGAGCTGAGCAGAGCCAGTATCGCGGCCACACCGACGCCGAGCACACCCAAACCTTCTTCCCCGTGGGCCAGGACAAACTTGTGCCCGCTGTTGAACTCGTCCAGCGCGACGGGAAGACCTACGTGCAAATCAACAACTACGCCGCCCTGCGCCACCTCTTCGGTGAGCTGCTTGCAGAAGTGCAACGCATCAAGAGCACTGGCGACTTCGAGGGGGCACGTCAGTTGGTGGAGCGCTACGGTGTGCAGGTGGATGCTACGCTTCATCAAGAGGTGCTGGTGCGATACCGTGCCCTCAACCTGGCTCCCTACAAGGGCTTCATCAATCCCGTCTATGTCGTAGAACGCGACACGAAGGGCGAGATCACCGATATCCGTGTGACCTACGATGAGCCTTACGACCAACAGATGCTCCGCTATAGCCGCGACTATCGTACTCTGCCTTATGTCAACGATTGAGCATATCCAAGCCATCAAAGCTGACTTGCGCGCTGCCATGAACGGTGTGGCTTCCAAGTCCATCCGCGAAAGCGGTATGGGCTATCGCCTCGTCTATGGCGTGGAGTTGCCGCGGCTGCGTGAGATGGCATCGGCTTATGCTCCCGACCGCCGACTGGCCGTGGAGCTGTGGCAGGAGAATATCCGCGAGTTCAAGATGCTGGCCATCATGCTCTTCCCCCTCGCAGACTTCGACCGCGATATGGCTGACCTGTGGGTGGAGAGCCTACAGCCTGAACAGGCAGAGCTCGCGCAGTTGTTGGCGATGGATATCCTGTGTCGAATGGCGGATGCGCCAGAGCTCGCTTTCCAATGGATAGCCGATGAGCGCCAGATCTTCCAGCTCTGCGGTTTCCTGACACTGACGCGCCTGCTGATGCAGGGAGCCGTCATGTCACCCGATGCCGAGGCTGAGTTCCTGGATCAGGCGGCTGCCACGCTCCCTACGGACTATCTGCCCCTGCGCAAGGCTGTGCAAAACGCCATCCTGCGCTATGAGGAGAACACGCAACAGTCAACCCATCTGCTACCCTCATGATGGAGCGAACGAACATCCAGGCAGAGGTGGAGCAACGCTTTCGGCAATTCATGCTTGCCCATCAGATGCGGCAGACCAGCGAACGGTTTGCCATCCTGAGGGCGGTCTATGACATCGATGGGACATTCACCATCGAGGAATTGGAGCAGACTATGCAGAACCGCCGCTTCCATGTCAGCCGAGGCACGCTCTATCTCACCACGCAGCTGTTGGTGCAGGCCAATCTGCTCATCCGTCATCCGTTCTCCTCATCCTCGGCGGTCTTTGAACGCATCATCGATGACCGTCCGCGAAGCTACCAGATCTGTAGCAACTGCCACCGCATCACGCGCATCAAGAGCAAGGAACTGGCCTCCAGCCTCGAGAGCTACCATCCGCGCAGCTTCTCCATCAGCCATCGCATCGTGTATGTCTATGGCTTCTGCGCCTCCTGTCAGCGACAGATGCGTAAAGTGTTGAAAGAAAATAATCAAACAAAAACAGACAAGATATGAAACAAGGTCAAGTGGATGCTCTTCTCGGCATCGTATTCGGCGACGAAGGCAAAGGAAAGGTCGTCGATGTGTTCACTCCAAAATACGACGTCGTAGCACGTTTTGCCGGTGGCCCCAACGCTGGCCACACCATCATCTTCGACGGCAAGAAATTTGTGCTCCGCAGTATTCCCTCGGGAATCTTCGACGAGGGCAAGCTCAACATCATCGGCAATGGCTGCGTCATCGCCCCTGACCTCTTCATGGCTGAGGCACGTGAGTTGGAAACCGCTGGCTACGACCTCCGCAGCCGCTTACACCTCAGCACCCGCGCTCATCTCATCCTACCCACCCACCGTGTCCTTGACCGCGCCTACGAGGCAGCCAAAGGAAAGAACAAGGTAGGAACGACGGGAAAGGGAATTGGCCCCACATACGCTGAAAAAGCCAGCCGCACAGGACTGCGTGTAGGCGATATCCTCAGTGGTTTCCCAGAGAAATATGCTGCCCTCAAAGCTCGTCACGAACAGATCCTACGCGACCTCCACTACACGGACTACGACATCGCCGACGAGGAACGTCTGTGGCTCGAAGGCATCGAGTATATGCGTCAGTTCACCATCACGGACACGGCTACAGAGCTCAATGAGCTCCTCGACAGCGGCAAGAACGTGCTCGCCGAAGGGGCGCAAGGCACCATGCTCGACATCGACCACGGCACGTATCCCTTCGTCAGCTCGTCCAACACTACCACGGGTGGTGTCTGCACTGGTCTGGGTGTTGGCCCCAACCGTATCGGTGAGGTCTTTGGCATCTTCAAGGCTTACAGCACACGTGTCGGTTCGGGGCCATTCCCCGTTGAGCTCTTCGACGAGACAGGCGACCGTCTCCGCGAGATTGGTCACGAATATGGAGCTGTCACAGGACGCAACCGCCGCTGTGGGTGGGTGGATCTGGTTGCGTTGCGTTATGCCATCATGATCAACGGTGTCACGCAGCTCATCATGATGAAGAGCGATGTGCTCGACGGCTTCCCTGTCATCCGAGCTTGTGTGGCATACGAGAAGGACGGCGTGCAGACCACTACGATGCCCTTCGACACCGAAGGCTGGAGTGCCGTCTATCGCGACCTACCCGGCTGGAGTGAGGATCTCAGCGCAATGACCTCTGAGGCGCAGTTCCCACAGGCTTTCCGTGACTACATCACCTTCCTCGAGACAGAACTGCGCACACCCATCACCATCCTCTCCGTAGGCCCCGATCGCGCACAGACCATCATCCGATAGCCCCTTTGCGGTATTCGTCAGGTGTCTGATGCGTCAGTCGTAGCTTCATCTTCATCTCCATCACGAGGGCTCGGTCTATCCATTCCTTGGCGGTGACGCCACTGGCTTGGTGAACGACCGAGCCTAAATAGCATTCTGTGAGACAGAGCTGGTCGGCATAGAAAGCCATCTGATGTTCGCGTGCAGCGTGACGATTAACGAGTGCTTGTGGAAAAAGACCTGTACCCTTGCATCGTAAAAAGTTGAGAATCATGAAACGTTTGTATTTTTCATTTATCATTTATCATCTGTTTTTTGGCAGTGCTGTCGGGCAGACGCTCGAGGAGTGCCAGCTGGCGGCTGAACGTAACTACCCGCAGATCCAGCAGTACGGACTCATCGAGAAGACCACGGAACTGACAGTGGCCAACATCCAGAAGGGATGGCTGCCGCAGATCTCTGCCTCTGCACAGGCTACCTATCAGAGTGACGTGACCGCTTGGCCCGAGGAGATGCAAGGTCTCATGCAGCAAAGGGGGCTGAACATCAAAGGGCTGAGTAAGGATCAGTACCGAGTGGGCATTGATGTGCAACAGACGGTGTATGACGGAGGTGCCATTCGCAGTCAGAAGGCAATAGCCCGTGAACAAGGCCACGTACAGATGGCGCAGAACGAAGTAAATATATAAGATTCGTGCGCGCGTGAACGAGATGTACTTCGGACTTTTGCTCATCGACGAACAGCTTCAACTCAATCAGGACTTGCAGGAGCTCCTCGCTGCCAATGAGAAGAAGCTGGCCTCGATGTTCAAGGGCGGCACCGCTGCAGAGAGCGACTACTACAACGTGAAAGCCGAACGCCTGAAGGTGGTACAACAGGCTACGAGTCTGCAAGCACAGCGCAGCGCGTTGGCAAGAATGATGATGGCGTTCTGTGGATTAGAGGTGACGGCTCCGGTTCGTCCCGTTTTTTCTGTTGTGACAGAGTCGCAACAAGCAGGACAGCGTCCCGAGCTCCGTGCCATCGATGCCCAGCTGCGATTGGCCGATGCGCAGGAGAAAGCACTCAATGCCAAACTGATGCCCAAACTCGGCGTCTTCGCCCAAGGCTTCTACGGATATCCCGGCTACAACCTCTTCGAGGACATGATGAACCGCCGCTGGTCGTTGAATGGGATGGTGGGTGCCCGTCTGACATGGAACATCGGAGCACTTTACACCCGTAAGAACGACAAAGAGAAGATCAACCTACAGCGTTCGATGTACAACGTGCAGCGCGAGACTTTCCTCTTCAACAACAACTTGGAACTGATCCAACAGAACGAGAACATCGAACGCTACCGCCGCCTAATGGCCGATGATGAGGAGATCATCGCCCTGCGATCGTCCATCCGCAAGGCTGCTGAATCGAAGCTCTCACATGGCATCATTGACGTGAACGACCTCGTGAAGGAGATCAATAACGAGAATGCCGCTCGTGTGCAGCGTTCCATTCACGAGATAGAGATGCTGAAAGAATACTATGACCAACAGTTCACTATGGGTAAATAATGTAACAAATAATCATATAACAATGTAAAAATCAGAAAATTATGAAACAGAAATTCTTTTCATTTTTACTTTTTCCCATTTTTACATTATTCCTTCTCTCTTGCAGTAGCAGCGACAAGGAGTACGATGCCACAGGTGTCTTCGAAGCTACGGAGACAACGGTGTTTGCCGAGCAGACGGGGACACTGATCATCTTCGATGTCAACGAGGGAGATGCGCTGACCAAGGGACTGGAAGTGGGATTGATAGACACCACGCAAATCTGGTTGAAGATCCAGCAGGCGAATGCTACAAAGACGGTCTATCAAAGCCAAAAGCCTGACATGGAAAAGCAGATTGCTGCGAAACGCCAGCAACTGGCGAAAGCTCGCCAAGACCAACAACGCTATCAGGAGTTGGTTGCAGACGGGGCGGCTCCCAGCAAGATGCTCGACGATGTCACCAATCAGGTTGCCGTGCTCCAGAAGCAGCTCGACGCGCAAATCTCAGCCCTCAGCACACAGATCTCAACGCTCAACTCACAGCTTTCGACAGTCGATGTGCAAGTGGATCAGCTCTACGACCAGCTGCGTAAATGTCACATCTCTATGCCCATCGCTGGCACGGTGTTGGAGAAGTATGTTGAGCAGGGAGAGTTGGTAACAATGGGTAAACCATTGTTCACAGTGGCTGACACGGAGAATATGTACATCAGGGCTTACGTCACCTCGGCTCAACTGCAAAGCATCAAGTTGGGACAGCAGGTGAAAGTCTTTGCTGACTACGGCGACGGGCAGAGAAAGGAGTATGAGGGCACCATCAGTTGGATCTCATCGCGCTCGGAGTTCACACCTAAGACCATTTTGACCGATGACGAGCGTGCCGATCTGGTCTATTCCATGAAAGTCGCCATCAGGAATGACGGCTACGTGAAGATGGGTATGTACGGGGAAGTCGCCTTTAAGTGAAAGATTAAACTTAAAAAATATAAGCTGAAAAGTGACCAACTATGTCTGCCATTGAGATTAGCCATATTAGCAAGAGCTACGGCAAGGTGAAGGCTTTGCAGGATATTTCCTTTTCTGTTCCCAAGGGCGAGCTCTTTGGCCTTATTGGTCCAGACGGGCAGGCAAGACATCGTTGTTCCGCATCCTTTGCACCTTGCTGTTGCCCGATGTAGGGACGGCAACGGTCGAGAGCTTCGATGTGGTGCATCAGGTACGTGAGATCAGACGATTGGTGGGTTATATGCCAGGCCGTTTCTCGCTCTACCAGGACTTGACCGTGCGCGAAAACCTGGAGTTCTTCGCTACGCTCTTCGGCACAACCATCGACGAGGGTTATGACAGCATCAAAGCCATCTATTCGCAGATTGAGCGTTTCGAAGACCGCAAGGCAGGAGCACTGTCAGACGGCATGAAGCAGAAACTCGCCCTCTCATGTGCGCTCGTCCATCAGCCCTCCGTGCTCTTCCTCGACGAGCCTACGACAGGCGTCGATCCCGTCTCGCGCAAGGAGCTTTGGGAGATGCTTGGGATGCTCAAGGAGCGCGACATTACCATTGTCGCCTCCACACCCTATCTCGATGAAGTGCGTCGCTGCGAGCGCGTAGCCTTCTTGAGTGAAGGCAAGCTCATGGGTATCGACACGCCAGACATCATCCTTGATAGATTCAAAAATATCTTCAACCCCAAAGCTTCCAGCCGACCCAGCCCCATGCCTCTCCAAGTGAAGGAGGGGCAGGGAGGTGGTTCTGCTGGGGAGGCTGTAATTCGGGTTTCTCATCTAATCAAGGCATTCGGCTCGTTCCACGCTGTCGATGACATCAGCTTCGAGGTGAAACGTGGTGAGATCTTTGGCTTCCTCGGAGCTAATGGCGCAGGCAAGACAACGGCGATGCACATGCTTACGGGCTTGAACCAGCCCACCAGCGGCACAGGCAGCGTCTGCGGATTTGACATCTGCACGGAGCATGAGCAGATCAAGTGTCATATCGGGTACATGTCTCAGCGGTTTTCGCTCTATGAAGACCTCACGGTGGCGGAGAATATCCGATTGTTCGGCGGCATCTACGGGATGAAGGACAATGAGATAAAACGAAAGACAGGCATCCTCTTAAAACAGCTGAAATTCGAGGAGCATAAGGATGATCTTGTGGGGGCATTGCCATTGGGTTGGAAGCAGAAGTTAGCCTTCTCTGTAGCCATCTTTCACGAACCCGGTGTGGTTTTCCTCGACGAACCCACAGGAGGCGTTGACCCATCTACACGCCGCCAGTTCTGGGAACTCATCTACGAAGCTGCCTATCGCGGCATCACCGTCTTTGTGACCACTCATTATATGGACGAGGCCGAGTACTGTGACCGCATCTCTATCATGGTGGATGGCAAGATCAGAGCTATCGGCACGCCTGACGAACTGAAGCAGCGCTTCCGTCAGCCCGATATGGATCATGTGTTTACATATTTAGCCCGCGAGGCAAAAAGAGGAGACGCTTGATCGTAAATTGTCAAATAGTAAATGATTCAGATGAAACAGTTTTTCAGTTTTGTCCTCAAAGAAACCCGCCACATCCTGCGTGACAAGCGCACGATGCTCATACTCTTTGGTATGCCCGTTGTGTTGTTGTTGCTTTTCGGCTTCGCCATCACGACGGATGTGAAGAATGCGCGCACCGTGGTGGTGACCTCACAAATGGATCATCAGACACAGGCGGCTATAGAGCGTCTTTCCACTTCAGAATATTTCACGGTCACCGCTACTGTGGCTACCCCCACAGAGGCCGAACGACTGATCAGAAACCAGCAAGCAGATCTCGTTATCGTCTTCGGACCGGACTTTGCCTCCAAGCACACTGGAATTCAATTCATTGTCGATGGGGCTGATCCTAATATGGCACAGCAATGGACCAATTATGCGATGGGGGTCATCGCCAATATGAATACTTCCTTGGTAAATACCAAATTGCTTTATAACCCGCAGATGCGTTCGTCCTATAACTTTGTGCCAGCCATTATGGGAATGTTGTTGATGCTCATCTGTGCCATGATGACCTCCATATCCATCGTGCGTGAGAAGGAGAGGGGAACGATGGAAGTGTTGCTCGTCTCACCCATACGTCCCTTGATGATGATCATCGCCAAGGCTGTTCCTTACCTGCTGCTTGCCTTTGTCATCCTCATCTCCATTCTGCTGATGGCGCGTTTCGTACTCGATGTGCCGTTGCAAGGCTCGCTGGTGTGGATATTCTTGGTGAGCACCATCTATATCCTGCTGGCTCTCTCCCTTGGCTTGCTCATCTCCAACATCTCCAACAGTCAGTTGATGGCGCTGCTCATGTCGGCCATGGTGCTGCTGATGCCTATCGTGATGCTCTCAGGCATGATCTTCTCCATCGAGTCGATGCCAACCATCCTGCAGTGGCTGTCAGTTGTCGTTCCACCTCGTTATTACATTGAGGCGATGCGTAAGCTGATGATTATGGGCGTGGGCATCGAGGAGGTAATGCGTGAAGTAGCTATCTTGACAGGTATGACACTTTTCCTGCTGGCTGTCTCGTTGAAGAAGTTCAAAACAAGGTTAGAATAAGAAACTTAACAACGATATATTGGTATATTGCCATGATAAGGTTTTTGATACAAAAGGAGTTCCTGCAGATACGCCGCAATTGGTTCCTACCGCGTCTCATCGTCATGTTTCCCATCATGATGATGTGCGTGATGCCGTGGGTGATGAATCAGGAGATCAAGAACATACGCATCGATGTGGTTGATAACGACCGCTCTACGCACTCACAGCAACTTGTACATCGTATTGAAGCCTCCAACTACTTCGTCTTCAACGGCCAGCAACCTTCTTACAAGGCTGCTCTCAAAGACATTGAGACATCGAAGTCGGACATCGTATTGGTCATCCCACCACACTACAGCCGCGACCTGAAAAACGGCAAGCAGCCCCAGCTCCTCATCGCTGCCAACGCAGTCAATGGCACCAAGGGATCTATCGGCACAGCCTATCTCTCGCAGATTGTTACGTCTCTTCCCGCTGCGATTGCAACGCAGCCCTCCACACTCTACCTCTACAACAAGCATCTGAACTACAAAGTATTCATGATTCCCGCTCTCTTTGCTATCTTGCTGATGCTGATGACAGGCTTCCTGCCAGCCTTGAATATCGTGAGTGAAAAGGAATTGGGAACCATCGAACAGATCAACGTAACACCCGTCTCGAAGTGGCCGTTCATCCTAGCGAAGCTCATTCCCTACTGGCTCATCGCCCTCTTCCTGATCAGCGTCTGTCTGCTGCTCTCGTGGCTCATCTATGGCATCACCTGTCAGGGTAATTTGCTGCTTGTCTATCTCTTGGCGATGCTCTTAGCCTTGTTCTTCAGCAGCCTTGGACTCATCATCAGCAACTACTCTGAAACGATGCAACAAGCCATTTTCGTGATGTGGTTTTTCGTCGTGTGCATGATGCTGTTGAGTGGTCTCTTCACCCCCACGCGCTCTATGCCCTCATTCGCCTACCTCACCACATATATTAATCCGATGCACTACTTCATTGATGCCATACGCACCGTTTTCGTGCGAGGCGGCACCCTCTCTTCCATTGCCCATCAACTCGTCGCCCTCTGCCTCATCTCTTCCTTCATGGGCGTTTGGGCTGTCGTGAGCTACAAGAAGAATAGCTGAGCGCATCATTCCGAACAATAAAAAAAGGAAGCCAAACGGCTTCCTTTTTTGCGGAGAGAGAGGGATTCAA
>CAJORF010000016.1 GCA_905236985.1 uncultured Bacteroidaceae bacterium
GAGGTTCTCCTCGTTCTGAAACTCAGCGAAGACATCTGCTGTCACGCGTTTGTTGGTGAACGAGAAGTAGGCGGTGTCCATCAGGTTGATGATGACGGCGAGGGCATTGGGGATGATGAACGTCCACTTTGTCAGGCCACGTAACACGCGGTTGCCCTGCCACAGGGGCAGCAATGCCAGCAGGACATAGAGACAGTTGGTGTAGCAGATGGCAGAGGTGTCAAAGAGCAAGCCGCCGCGCGTCATGTTCCATAGCGAGCTCCACGTGAGCGAGCTGCTGAACTGCGCGTAGTTCTCCAAGAGGAAGGCCACGCGGCACGCCCCATAGCAGACGTAGGCGATGAGGAGGTTCTGGCATAGCAAGCCAGCAGAGCTGGAGCGGAAGGGGATGTGCAGCGGGAGGCGATTGAGGTGTTTCATCGTTCGCTCATGTCGTGATATAATGTCTGGAGAATGGCCTTGCCGATGGCCTCGCGACGTGCATCGGCACCGCTGACGGGAGCCTTGGCTACGTTGTCATAGACGGTGCAGCCGGTGGAGTCGCGGTAGTTGAAGCCATTGTTGAAGGTGTTGAAACCGAATGGCTTGCGGTAGGTGTTGCCGAGAACATCGCGGCTGAAGGTGAAGTCATCGTGGGGGATGCCGAGCTGTCCGAGTACGATGGCGGGCAGGTCGGTCTGGCTCATCAGTGTGTGGATGCGGCGCGGCTCCTTGACGGCACCGCCCGTGAGGAAGAACGGCACGAAGGGGAATTTGGGCGAGTTCATGGGACGCCAGTTGAAACCATGATCGGCCACGGTGACGATGAGCAGGTTGTCCCAAGCGGGTGTCTCGCGCAAACGGTCGATGAAATCGGCGTAGCAGCTGTCGGTGTAGGCAAAAGCGTTGAATTTCACATTGTCATCGTCGATATCCGTACCCGATGAGAGGCGATGGTAAGGCACATCGAAGGGGTTGTGAGAGCTGATGGTGAGGTACGTCGTGTACCACGGGTGACGCTGCTGCGCCTGCTTGGCCTGAATGTCATCGAAGAGCCACTGGAAGGCGATGTGGTCGGGTACGCCCCATTTGGTGGTGCGTTGGGAGGCGGGGAAATCGTCCTGCGAGACGAGGCGGTCGTGGCCAGCCGTTAGCAGGTATTCACTCATGTTGAAGAAGGCGATGTCACCGCTGTAGAGAGCCTGTGTCTCGTAGCCGTATTGCTTGAGCGTCTTGGGCAGACCTGGCAGGTTCTTGATCTTATGGGCATAGCGCATGATGCTCGTCGTGGGCTGACCGAGATAGCCGCTGACGGCACAGACGATGCCTCGGTCGGTGCGGAAGCTGCCGCAGTAGCAGCTGTCGAAGCAGACGGTTGAGGGCAGCAGGCGTGTGATGTTGACACCAACCTGTGTGACGTCGCCGCCAAGACCTTCGATGAAGCATGAACCGAAGCCTTCCAGCACGATGACCAGCACATCGGGACGCTGCGTTGTGAGCAGGTTCTCGGTCGAATCGGCTGAGGTGGGGAAGAGACCTTCCATGATCTGCGCCCGTTCCTCCTCGTCGAAGAAGTCGAATTGGCGGTAGTCATCCTCGCGCTTCGTGAGCGTGTAGAAGAGGTTATAGATGGGATTGAGCGCAGCATGGTTGTAATAGGTGGTCTTGGAATAGAACGCGCGACCGGGCGTGTTGGGCCAGATGCGAATGCCGCGGATTGTGGCGAAGCAGGCTCCGGCAATCAGCAGGAACATCAGTCCGCGCAGGGCGGGATGCCATGTGATCTTCGAGTCGAAGCGTACGCGACGCCAGGGATATACCATCAGGGCAAAGAGGAACAGCGACAGCAGTAACCATGCCAGCGCATGAGTCACGATGTAGGTGGTAGAGACACTGGCGAAGGCGTTCTTGGGGTCGTCAATGTAGAAGAAGGCCATACGGTCGAGCTTGAATTCCCAGAACTCGTAGAGCGAGGCATCAGCCAGCGTACCGAGTGTCAGCGCCACAGCCATCACGCCACAGTAGCCCAACAGCCAACGACGAGGTGAGAAGCGTGGCTTCCACCAATGGATGCCGAAGAGAATCAGCGGGATGACGAGGAGATAGGCCGAGGTGGCCAGGTCGAGTGCCAGACCGTGAACATAAATGTCGCGCAGGTCGGCAGTGGTCATCGCGGTGCCGTCAAAGCCCCAGTTGAAGCCTATGAAAATGGGTTTCTGCACCACGAGGAAGAAGATGCTGAAGGCGCAGAAGAGCCATGCGAGTACGAATAAATCTTTTTTCATTGTCCCAATATGAGGAGATTACTATTTCTGTGATTGGATATGTGCGGAGATGGTGCGGAGGATGGTCTCCGTGGCTCCCTCATGCCGCTGCATATAGGTGATGGCTGTCTTGGAGATCTTGTCCAAACGTTTCTCATTGTGTTTCAGGTCGGCAAACCATTCGTCCAGCTCCTCGGCGTTCTCTACGATGCGACCCACGCCCAGCTCTGCCAGCTCCTGCGCCGTCGGCTTGCGTTCGACACAGGGGCCGTAAGCCACGGGCAGTCCGTAGGCTGTCGCTTCGATGATGCTATGTAAATAAGGGGTGAAACCGCCGCCGACGTAAGCCCAGCGGGCAAAGCGGTAGATGGATGCCAGCGCGCCCATGAAATCAATGATGAGCACCTGAATCTTCGAGAAGTCGGTGTCGATGGTGCAATGGGAGTAGCAGAGGGCTGGACACAGCAGGCGTTTCTTGATGCGCAGGATGCTCTCGCGGCTGATCTCGTGAGGCACGAGAATAAAGCGTGTGTCCTGATGGCGGTTGGCCAGCGTGGTGACGATCTCCAAGTCTTTCTTGTCGTGGATGCTGCCTGCGATGAACACGTTCTGGCCATCCACGAAGCGCGTGATGACCTCATTCTCGTAGGGCGTGCGGGCTACCTTGCGGGCATTGTCAAACAAGGGGTCGCCCGTGACCGTCACGTTGTTAAAGCCCAGACTCTTCAGGCGTTTCTCCGAGGCTTCGTTCAAGACGAAGAAATGGGAGTAGGTCTTCAGCTCGCGCCGCCAAAGGCCGCCGTACCAATGCATGAAGGGGGCGCGCTCGGTGATGTTGGCGGAGATCAGGTAAGTAGGGATCTGACGCTTGCCGAGCTCATGGAGATAGTTGACCCAATACTCTGAGATGATGAAGACAGCCTGCTCAGGAGCCACGATGTCAAGGAAACGTCGCACCTTGCGTGGTGTGTCCAAGGGTAGGGGATAGACGGCATCGACATTCTGGCGGTAGCGTTTCAGATAATCCAGTCCTGAGGGCGAGAACACCGTGAGCACGATGCGCCACTGTCCCGACTCATGCAGCCGCCGCACAATGGGCTTCGCCACATTGTATTCGCCTAACGATGAGGCATGTACCCATAACGTGGGACGGTCATCGGCTTTCGTCCGCTCATTGGCTACAATACTCTTCATCAGTCCGCGCTGACCACGGATGAACCGTAGGAACTTTCGTCGGGGGCGGGGCAAGAAAAGTGCGAGGAAATGGAAAACGACAGCGGTGAGGTAAGCTACCAGATTATAGATGAGATGCATACATTATTGCTTTTGCAGATGCAAGGGTAATAAGAAATATGCGCCATCGAGCATGAGGGATAGCTCAAAGACGCATAGGACTGAGGACAGGTGACTCCGGCGGGATTCTAACCCGCGACCTTCGGAACCGGAATCCGACGCTCTATACAGCTAAGCTACGGAGCC
>CAJORF010000017.1 GCA_905236985.1 uncultured Bacteroidaceae bacterium
GCCGAAGGTGCTTTCTCGCTCATCGGTGGCGGCGACAGCATTGCTTGCGTCCACAAGTTCGGTCTTGAGGACAAGGTCAGCTATATCTCTACTGGCGGCGGTGCCCTCCTCGAAGCCATCGAAGGCAAGGTGCTCCCCGGCGTAGCTGCTATTAAGGGATAAAAGACCCACCACCCCCTCCCGTAGGGGAGGAGGCAGACCCACCCCTCACCCTCCCTTGTAGGGAGGGGGTGGTTACCTTTCAAGAATAGTCATTCATCTGTTAGTTTATGATGAAAAGAATTTCATTCTGCAAAAGTGACCACTCCCTCCCTCACAGGGAGGGTTGGGGGTGGGCTTTTTTCCTCTTTTTAATATTCTTCCTTTCTGCCTGCCACTCTGATGTAAAAGTTTCTCCCGAGGAGCAGGCGCGACGTGACTCTGCAGCCTTGCACATAGCACTGATGCCCGTGCAGGACTGTCTGCCATTCTATCTTGCTGAGCGCACGGGCGTTTACGATCGTCTCGGCCTCGACCTGCGCATCCTCACCCTACAGGCGCAGCTCGACACCGACACCGCCCTGGCCAATGGCCGCGTTCAAGTAGCATACAGCGACCTGGCTCGCGCCATCATGCTACAGCAGGACTCGACAGACGTGCGCGCCATCGCCGCATTCGATGGCAAGATGGAGCTGATTACCACTCGCCGCGGACGTATCCGCAAACTCAACCAGTTGAAAGAGAAAATGGTGGCTGTGGCACGCCATAGCATCACCGACTATTGGAGCGATCGCCTCACCGACACCGCCTCGCTTGCCCGAGCGGATATTTTCCGACCACAAATCAACGACGTGCGCGTCCGCACAGATATGCTCTGCAACGGCACCATGGATGCCGTATTCCTGCCTGAACCGTATGCTTGCGAAGCACAGTTACGCGGCAACAAAAGCAACTTCACAACCCGTGGTCTCAGTCCTCAGATAGTGGTGCTTATCGCTACAGAGGAAGCCCTGAACGACACAGCGCGCAGCCGACAAATCGACTTGTTGCTGCAAGGCTATGCCGAAGTCGTAGAACAGTGCAAAGATGTTCCAGGCTTACACGACAGCATTCCCACACTGCTCAGGACGTTATGCCTGACGCCCGACTCACTCACCGACAGCATCGCGCGCATACTGCCCGCCTTCGTACCACTGAGCAAGCCCAAGCAGACAGACTTGGAAGCCACGGTAAACTGGCTGCGCAGTCGCGACAAGATCAAGAAGGGCTATTCGCCTGATTCACTCATCTTACAACGCTGAAAGACTCATGGAGCTGAAAGCTTTCATCAAGATATACGAAGAAGCAGAAGAAGCCATTGCTGAAAGACGCCTCTTCGATGCTTTGGCACTCACCGAAGCCATTCTCAAAGACACTACATACGATGCAGCCAGTCAGAAGGTTACAGATATCCGACAGCAATACGCTGAACTGCTGCAACAGATGGCCTCAGTAGGCTTCGATGCCCACAAGAGCGAAGTCATGCAGTTGTTCCGTTCGATCATTGAGGCTCTACAAAAGGCTCGTGTATTCTGGAATTATGACCATCCACAAACGCTATACGCACTAACAGCCGTTCAGATCAAAACCCTGAACGAGTCGGCAATTATCGACAAGCTATACCACATACGCCGTTCAAAGGTGGGGGATGAGGCTTACCATGCTGAACTCGATGCCGTCTTTGACATGATGTGGTGCACGGAGATTGAACCATTCGCATTTGGTGTTGTCAAGGACGAGTTGTTGAAGAGTGACAGCTTTGCCCGACGCACGCTCATCGGAGCACTGCTACTGGGGCTACTTGAGTGTTTCAACACGCAGAAGCTGCGACTGCTACTGGCACTGGCAGAAACTCAAACATCCGACAACAAACAAGAATCCAGTGACATAGAAGCTCAACTGATGGTGGCTCTGACACTGATTTATCAACGCTACCATCCTTTCTTCACCTATTATACTGAAGAAGCCCAACTACTGCGCACATTTTTCGAGCAAAAAGCGAGAAGCGAACATATTCCACAATTGCTGCACGCCTTCACCTGTCAGTCGCTCACCGACCGCGTCGGTAAGCAGGTTGATGACATCCTTCCCATTATCAGGGATGCTTTCGAGAACCAGCAGCGACGCCTGGGATCCGATGACGAAGAGAAAAAAGACAAACAGAAAGAGCCCTTCAGCATCGAGATCACGGAAATCAACCTTGACAGCAAGACCAGTGGGAAACTGTTGGATCAGATGGCAAGTTATGCCCGCCACATCGACGAGCTTCGCGAAGCCAGTCTCGATGTGAACTTCCAGAGCTATTCCGCCATGAAGAACTTTCCCTTCTTCAAACACACCGCCCATTGGTTCTATCCTTTTGACATCAACATTCCTGAAATCAAGGACGGAGTTACGCGTCCCAACGGAAAGCCCGACCGTTTCCAGCTGGAGATAATGAACAATAGTTGCTTTTGTGACAGCGACCAGTATTCGTATGCCTCTCTGTTGAATCACATGAAAAGAAACGGGAAGAATTTCATCTCGTCGATTCAGGACGAACTTGACGAGATGAAAAAGGCACTCGAAAATTTCGTGCAAGACGATGCGGAGGAACAACGACAACATCTGCCGCGCATGATTTCGTTTTGCCAGGGGCTTTACCGTTTCCACGATCATTTCAGAAAGCAGAATATATATACACTAAACATCTTGTCTTTCAACGAAAAACCGTACACACCCATACTACAGCTACCGCTGTTCTGCGGTCTCTTCAAAGATGGCGATGCTTTGAGTCCGAGCATCGATGTTTGCATCAATATGGGTGCTTACGAACAAGCTGTGGCTCTCCTCGACTACTCGTCAGATCACTTCGGTGCTGACGCTCGTCTGCTTTACTCTCGCGGCTACTGTCTGATGCACCTACAGCAATGGCATCGCGCCATTGATGCCTTCCAACAGCAACAGCTTATGGACAATTCGCCGGAAGCTTTGCTTTGCATGGTTCGCTGCTTCGAGGCACTGGGGCAATGGGACAGGGCACTGCCGCTGTTGCGAACAGAAGCACAACGGCTGATTGATGCCAAAGACGAAAAAGCTGCCAACATCATCGAGGAGACTGGACGCTGCCTCATCCAACTCCAGCAATGGGATGAAGCCGTGCAGTACTTCTTCCGCCTGGAGTTCATGGAGCAACACTTGAATGTCGCACGGCGCGCCATCGCCTGGTGCTCCATCCATCAGGGCAAATACGAACGGGCTGCGAACTACTACAGAACACTCATCGAGAAGAAAAAGGCAAAGTGGGATGATTACCTCAATCTGGGGCATGCATTATGGCTACAGCAGCTCACAGCGGAAGCCATAGAGGCGTACAAGAAATCGCAAGTTCTCTTCAACCACACCAAGAAAGAACAGCGCTCTCACTTTGCTCATTGGACAGAAGCATTCCGCGAGGACACTCGCGAGTTCCTGGCTGAGCATTTCAATGAAATGGAATGTGCTTTGATGATGGATGCTGTGTCCTCAAAATCATAAAACTCAGAAGAAGCCACGGATGAGGGAGAAAAGGTGACCTGTGAGACGGTGGCCGAAATTGAACTGGCGACGGTAGTCTTCGGCACGGAATCGCGTACAATTCTGTTTGTCCTTCTCGAAGATGGTTTGTAGTTGGACGGTGGTCTCGCGGTCGAGGATAAAGCTATTGACCTCGTAGTCGTAGAGGAAGCTGCGCGCATCGAGATTCGTGCTGCCAATAGTGCAGAAACGACCGTCAACCATCATCACCTTGGAATGGTGGAAGCCTGTTTGATTGTAATAGACTTCAGCACCTCGATCCGCCAATTTCTTCATTTCCAACGCCACAATATCTGGTGTAATCGGCACATCAGTCTTCGCTGAAACCATAATCTCTACTCGCACACCGCGATCCAACGCGCGTCGTAGCGCACGCCGCACGCTCTTGACATTCGTGGGATAGGGATTGACAATCTGAATATGCTCCTTGGCGGCATCAATGGCCAGGACATAAGCCTGTCGCATGTGCTTCGGCGTGTAGATAGGCCG
Organism: uncultured Bacteroidaceae bacterium; assembly: GCA_905236985.1. Classification (GTDB taxonomy): domain Bacteria; phylum Bacteroidota; class Bacteroidia; order Bacteroidales; family Bacteroidaceae; genus Physcousia. The sequence continues at coordinate 4,063 of CAJORF010000017.1, forward strand.
GCGGTCAACGATGCCGATGAGCTTGCGCCGTGCCGTCGAAGATGTGTCATCGAGCAGACGAAACTCATCGCATGAACGTGCTATTGACGTGATGCCATCTGAGACTTCTTTCGTTGTAGTTGAGGTAGCTGTATATTCTTCATTGAGAAGCACTTCACCTGTTTGTTGCCACCACATTCGGGCAAAGATTCGTTCGTACTGTGCCACGACATCACCTGTCATTTCCATGTGCATATCGCGCCACTCGCCATACTCTGGGCGACCGTTGAGATAGTAGTCCGCGACATTCATTCCGCCAGCGTAGCACACAGCACCGTCGATAACCACGATTTTGCGGTGGTCGCGATGGAAAGCGTGGTTGACCCAAGGAAAACGAATAGGATCGAACTCCTCCACCTTGACGCCCATAGCGCGAATGGCACGCAGGTGGCGGTTCTTCAACGGTGAGTCGTTGCTACTGTTACCAAAGCTGTCAAACATAGCACGCACCTCAACACCGTCCTTCACCTTATCACCCAGAAGCTGGAACAACGCCAATCCGATGCTGTCATTGCGGAAGTTAAAGTATTCCAGGTGTATGTAACGCTTGGCCTGACGGATGGCTGCGAACATGGCCTTGAACTTATCGCGCCCCGTGTGCAGCAGAACGATGCTGTTGTTCGCCGTGAACTCTACGCCCAACTGTTCCTCCAAGGCCCTTCTCAACACTGAATCCGACGGCAGATCGACAGCCGCACTGGGCTGCGACGACTGGTCAACGACCATTGCTTCCACCTCTTCAGCCATTAGACTGAACGGCAGCAATGAAAGGAGCGTGACCAGGAAGAGCTTGAGCATGGATTTCCTAAATCATACAGCTCAGCGATTCCACGATACCCAACAGATGATGCTCATCGTCGGTAACAAGAACGGCATGAATGTTGTTCTCGTGTAGAATCTTCTGAATCTCTGTGAGTTTTGTATTTGTGCGGACACATTTGGGTGATGTGGTCATGACCTCGGCGACTTTGATGTTATAGAAGTCCTGATGCAGACGTTCCATCGCGCGACGGACATCGCCGTCCGTGATGATGCCGGCGATACGGTCATCATCCATGGCAACAGCCATACCCATCATTCCACGGCTGACAATGAGAATTGCCTCAGCTAATGTCATTGCAGGAGAGATGGTCGGCAGGTCGTCGGTGCGCATCACGTCGCAAGCCGTAGAAAGCAGACGTTTGCCCAGCGTACCGCCAGGATGGAACTGTGCGAAATCGCGCGCTTCAAAGTGGTGAAGCTCCATGAGCGCAATGGCCAAGGCATCGCCAAAGGCAAGCTGGACGGTAGTGCTGCTGGTCGGCGCCAAGTTGAGCGGGCAGGCCTCATGCTCGACGTGGAGCAGGACGTGGCAATCGCTGTTGCGCGCCAAGAGCGATTCGGCATTACCCGAAACGCCCACCAAAAGGATGTGATGTTCGCGTAGGAAGGGAACGAAGCGTAGCAGCTCGTCGGTCTGGCCGCTATTGGAAAAGGCCAGGACAAGATCATCGGGCGTGATCACGCCCAAGTCGCCGTGGAAAGCATCAAGGGGATTGAGATAAAAGGCTGGTGTACCCGTAGAGGCCAGTGTGGCTGCAATCTTAGCGCCCACATGGCCACTCTTGCCGACACCCGTAACGATGACCTTGCCACGACACGCACTGAGCAGTCCCACTGCGCGGTCAAACGACTCGTCCAACTGCGGGATGACTTGCATTATTGCCTCAGCCTCATCGCGCAGACACTGCTCGGCAATCTTCCGTATATCGATATCTTTTGTCATTGGTTCGAAATTTACAATAGGCTGGTGATAACTGTTTCGAGATCGTCAAGCCTCAACATATTGGGACCGTCGGAGAGCGCATGGTCAGGGTCGGGATGTGTTTCGAAGAAATAACCCGTGGCACCGAAAGCTTTAGCAGCCAAAGCCATAGTTGGGACGAACTCGCGGTTACCACCTGTCTTGCCGCCAGCTGCGCCCGGACGCTGCACGCTGTGGGTGCAGTCCATGATGACACGCGTCGTGAACATTTTCATATCAGGGATATTACGGAAATCAACGACCAAGTTGTTGTAACCGAACGAATTGCCACGCTCCGTAAGCCACACGTCAACAGCTCCGCTCTCACGCGCCTTCTCCACGGGATACTGCATATCCTTGCCTGACAGGAACTGTGCTTTTTTGATGTTCACCGCTTTGCCCGTGCGAGCTGCCGCCACGAGCAAATCGGTCTGACGGCACAGGAAAGCAGGAATCTGCAGCACATCAACCACCTCTGCGGCAGGAACTGCCTGCCAAGCCTCGTGGATGTCAGTGAGCAGACGCAGGCCGTGCTTGGCCTTCACGTCGGCCAACATCTGCAAACCGTTATCCAAACCTGGGCCTCGGTAGGAGGAAAGGCTGGTGCGATTAGCCTTGTCAAACGATGCCTTGAAATAGACATCCAAATCGTACGTCCGCTGTAAGCGGACAAGTTCTGCGGCAACAATGTCCAGAATGTCAGCCGTCTCGATGACGCAGGGGCCTGCGATGAAAAGCGGTTTCATTGATAGCATTTTCTTGTTTTCAGCCTGCAAAATTACAGGAAATCGGGCGAAGCAGCAAGTTTTCATGCAAAAAAGCGGCAATTATGCCACATATTTGGATAAAAAGCTGTACTTTTGCAGCGAAATTATTACTCATTACACATGAATAAGGTTATCATCAATTCCTACGAGGATTTCGAGAAACTTCTCGGCCACGAAATCGGAGCCTCCGAATTCCTGAAAGTTGACCAGCAGCGCATCAATCTGTTCGCTGACGCCACACTTGACCATCAGTGGATTCACGTCGATGAAGAACGCTGCAAGACCGAGAGCCCCTTCCATCAGACGATCGCCCATGGCTACCTGACCCTCTCTCTTCTGCCCTACCTCTGGGATCAGATCATTCAGGTGAACAACCTTGAACGTCTGGTTAACTATGGAATGGACAAGATGAAGTTCGGACAGCCTGTGCTGAGCGGACAGAGCGTGAGGCTGACCACCTTCATGGAATCGCTTGCCAACCTACGCGGTGCCATCCGCATGAGCATCCGCTTCGCCATCGAGATTCAGGAGACGGGTAAGACCGCCCTCGAAGGTGTCGCCACTTTCGTCTATTTCTTCAAAAAGCAATAAAGCCACACCAGACATATAATGGCACAAAATAAATTCCGAGGATTAGGCATCGCCGTTATCACGCCCTTCCGCGCCGACGGCTCTATCGACGAACCGGCACTCATCCGCCTCGTCGATTTCCAGTTGCGCAACGGCGCCGATTTCCTCTGCATTATGGGCACCACTGCCGAGACTCCGACACTTACCCGCGACGAAAAGCGCTGGCTCAAAGACTTCTTCGTGGAGCGAGTAGCCGGACGTGTTCCGTTGCTCATGGGTTGTGGCGGCAACTGTACAGCTGCCGTCATCGAGGAACTCCAAAACACCGACTGGACAGGCATCGACGGCGTCCTCAGCGTATGTCCAATGTATAACAAACCTTCGCAAGAGGGACTTTATCAACACTTCAGCGCCATCGCGCAGGCTTCGCCGCTCCCCGTCGTTTTATATAATGTTCCTGGGCGCACAGGCATCAACATGACTGCCGAAACAACCCTCCGTCTTGCACGCGACTTCGAGAATATCGTTGCCATCAAGGAGGCCAGCGGCAATATCACGCAGATGGATGACATCATCAAGAACAAACCCAATGGCTTTGACGTGATCTCTGGCGACGATGGCATCACCTTCCCCCTCATCACTTTGGGAGCCGTGGGCGTGATTTCAGTCATCGGAAATGCCTTGCCGCGCGAGTTCTCGCGCATGGTGCGACTGGCACTGCACGGCGACTACGCTTCAGCCCTCCACATCCACCATCAGTTCACAGAACTGTTCAAACTCCTCTTCGTTGATGGCAATCCAGCTGGTGTCAAAGCCATGCTTCATGCGATGGGAATGATTGAGAACCAGCTGCGCCTGCCGCTTGTGCCTACTCGCCTAACTACAATGGAGCAAATCTCCAACATACTGAGGCAACTCAATATCAAGTATTAAGGATTCCAAGCGCAACACGAAAAAACGGAAAGAAGCATGAAAACAAAACAGGAAATCGTTGAAAACTGGCTGCCGCGCTACACCAAACATCCGCTGGAGGACTTCTCCCAGTTGGTGTTGTTGACTAATTTCAACAACTATGTAGATATCTTCTGTGAGCACTTTGGCATCGAGGTACCAGATTACGACGCCAATATGCGAATGGCTTCAGCCGACGGCATCACCATCATTAACTTCGGTATGGGTTCTCCCAACGCAGCCATCATCATGGATCTGCTCAGTGCCATCAATCCCCGCGCCTGCCTTTTCTTGGGCAAATGCGGCGGTATCCCCATCAAGGTGAGAATGGGCGACATGATCCTGCCCTTGGCAGGCATTCGCGGCGAGGGAACGAGCAACGACTATTATCCTCCCGAGGTACCAGCACTGCCCGCTTTCATGCTTCAGCGCGCAGTCAGTTCCGCTATCCGAGATGCTGGCCTCGACTACTGGACAGGAACAGTCTATACAACCAACCGCCGCATTTGGGAACACGACGAGAAATTCAAGGAATACCTGCGCACGACACGTGCGATGGCAGTAGATATGGAAACGGCTACACTCTTTACAACAGGCTTTGCCAACCATATCCCCACAGGAGCCCTTTTGCTCGTCTCCGACAATCCGATGACCCCCGATGGTGTCAAGACCGCCGAGAGCGATGCAAAAGTGACAACGAACTACGTGCATGATCACGTCCTGATCGGCATACAGGCGCTGGAGAAGATCAAGAAGGAAGACAAGACCGTCAAGCACCTGAAGTTTGACTGGTAATAGAATATGGCGAAGAAAGCGTCAGGAATCAGCTACGAGGATATTGTCCGCGATGTGCGAGCCGGTGACTTCAAACCCATCTATTATCTGATGGGCGAGGAAGCCTATTATATCGACCGCATAGCAGACTATATTGTTGAGCAGGCTCTGACGGAAGACGAGCGCGATTTCAATCTCACCATTCTTTATGGATCACAGACAACGGGCGAAGATGTGATCAATGCCGCCAAGCGCTATCCCATGATGGCAGAGCGACAAGTGGTCATCGTGCGCGAGGCACAGAGCCTGCCGCACAAGGAAATGCTGGCTTTCTACGCCCAGAAACCTATGCTCACGACCGTATTGGTCTTATGTCACAAAAATGGTACCATAGACCGCCGTACGAACATGGCAAAGGAGATTCAGAAGGCTGGAATAGTCTTCGAATCCAACAAACTTTATGACCGTGAACTGCCTGGTTTTGCTAGTAGTTATGTCCGCCGCAGGGGGGCTGAGATTGCGCCAGACGCCTGCCAGATCCTTTGTGAACACGTAGGATCGGATCTCAACCGCATTGCAGGGGAATTGGACAAGCTCATCGTAGCAGTCGGTGAGGGCAAGCGCATCGATACGCAAGCCATACAGGATCACATCGGCATCAGCAAGGAGTATAACTCCTTCGAGTTGGTGGCAGCACTTTCAGTGAAGGATGTGATGAAGGCAAATCGTATAGTGAAATATTTTGACAACAATCCCAAGAACTTCGCACTGCAACCCACACTCTCTGCAATCTTCAAATTATTCTCTGATCTGATGCTTGCATACTATGCTCCGACGAAGAGCGAGGAGGGCATAGCGAACTGGTTGGAACAGCCCGCATGGCAGGTTCGCAAGAATATCCTGCCAGCCATGAGAATCTATTCGGCGATGAAAGTGTATCAGATTATAGGTGAAATACGTCGAACAGATGGTGCTTCCAAGGGGGTTGGAGGGCAGAAAACGAGCGATGGCGACCTTTTGAAGGAGCTCGTTTTTTATATCCTTCACTGATTTTGTAGCTCTTTTGTTTCAAAATAGAAACACGTTTTTTGACCCTTATTTTACTTGCTTCAAACCTGTTAGGTGAGGTTTTGATGCTCTGAGAATCGCGTGGATTTAATCATCCTCACAACGATGCGCTTCGGAGTGATTCGCACGATTTTCGTTTCATGCAAATTCGGCTTTACGTTTGTTGACATTTGTTCTTTCAAACGTGTTTGTGTTTGTGAATTTTGAAAATTCAAATTATTGAATCGTTTGGAGTGGTTTTATTTATTGAACATTTCGTTTGGCTTCCGTAAATTCAATATTCAAATAAATGAATTGTGATATTCGAATATCCAAATGATGGAATATTCACCCAGAAATTGCACATTATATCATTGTTTTTCAGTAATATACGTTGTTATGAATGATAAATTCAATGTATAGGATGTAAATATTTTGGAATTTTGGCACTTCGGAACGATTCTTTGAATTATCTTTATGATTTAACTATCATATAACCAATTGTTTTTGGATATTGATTGAAGTGGATTCTCTAAGTATTCAGAAATAGAAACCATAATCATTCGTGTTTTAAAAGTTAAATGGTCGAAAATCAAAATTCACAGAATTAAATCCCGAAACCCAAATTGTTTCAAAATATAAATTTCAAAGATTCTGCTTCTAAAATTTGGAAATATAAACTATTTTACCTTACTTTGCATCGGAAAAGCCCATAGGGTTCCATACACACCTATAAATACTGTCTTCAGAAGGTATTAAACAACGATGAAAGATCGCATCCGACAAATACAAACAGAAGAGCAAATGTCCCAGCGGGAATTTGCCGCTGCGCTCGGAATATCTCCCTCTTCGCTCTCCAGCCTGTACAACGGACATACTTCGCCGACGAACAACCATGTTCAGGCTATTCATCGTCGCTTCCCAGAGATCAACACCAACTGGTTGTTATTTGGCGAAGGCGAGATGAAGTCTCAGCCTACTGATGCGTCGGCATCATTAACTCCCGAGGGCAAGCAGCTGAACGATGGTGATCGTTCATCAGGTTCTGCTGAAGTTCGTGATGGATCACATCCCACCTACTCCCCCGATGGCAACATCCCCCCAACCCCCAATCCTGAGATTATCGCACCGAAAGAAGTAATTGTTCGAGAGGTGAAATATATTGACAAACCTCAGCGCAAGATTACAGAGATTCGCGTCTTCTATGATGATGGCACCTTCGATACGTTTTCATAATCATCCTATATCATATTTCACTTTTACCCAAGAATGCTGGCCGCTTCCTCTCTTTTCTACTCCTTATTTTCTGTGCGGCCAAAAAGGGGGCTTCAACCCGTGAGGGCGCAAGCTCCCTTTTTAATTAGATAATAGCTATCGGAATTCATAGATAATAGACCGAACAAATAGAATGAAACAGAAGAATAGTGCAATGAAGAAATACATTTTAGATCTTGTGCTGCGGCACATCAGCGAACCCCACCCAGGTTATGTGCTGCTTCAGTTGACCTCCAACGAGGGCGCACTGCCTCCAATGCTCCCTGGCCAGTTTGTTGAGGTACGTGTTGATGGTTCTCCAACCACTTTTCTGCGCCGCCCCATCAGCATCAATCTGGTCGATCGCGCCGCCAATGAGTTGTGGCTGCTCGTCCACGCCATTGGTGCAGGTACTCGCGCGCTCGCGCAATTAAAAGAAGGTGCGATGGTCAACATTGTGCTGCCGCTGGGCAATGGGTTCACACTGCCTGATCACACTACTGGCGAACCATCCGCAGAGCGTTATCTCCTTGTCGGCGGAGGTGTAGGAACAGCACCATTGCTTTTCCTGGGACAGGAATTGGCTGTGCGTGGCTATCGACCGGCGTTCCTTCTGGGTGCTCGTACGGCAGGCGATTTGCTTCAACTGGATCTCTTCCATCAACTCGGCGATGTCTTCGTGACCACTGAGGATGCCAGTGCAGGTGAACAGGGTTTTGTTACACAGCACAGCATCTGGAACGGGGACAAAACTTTCACGCACATCTGCACTTGTGGTCCTAAACCGATGATGGTTGCCGTGGCGCGCCTGGCTCGTGAGAAAGGCATCACGTGCGAAGCATCGCTCGAAAACCTGATGGCGTGCGGACTTGGAGCCTGCCTTTGCTGCGTCGAGGATACGATGGAAGGGCATCTCTGCGTCTGCAAGGAAGGGCCTGTGTTTAACATCGATAAACTGAAATGGTAATATTAAACTTTGGAATACCTGCTTCATGGCTGATCTAAGAACACATATCGGGGCGTTGACCCTGAAGAATCCCGTGATGACCGCATCAGGCACCTTCGGCTACGGTCTGGAGTTCGCCGACTTCGTTGATCTCAACAGTTTAGGCGGCATCATCGTTAAAGGTACTACACTGGAACCGCGCCAAGGTAACGCCTATCCCCGAATGGCAGAGACGGCGCAGGGGATGCTCAACTGCGTAGGGCTACAGAACAAGGGGGTGGATTATTTCTGCGAACAGATCTATCCCGAGGTGCGCAAGATAGATACTGCCGTGCTTGTCAACGTCAGCGGCAACAGTCCTGAGACTTATTCCGAGTGCGCTCGCCGCATTGCGGACCTCGACGATATCCCAGCCATCGAGCTGAATATCTCATGTCCTAACGTGCGCCAAGGCGGTATGGCTTTCGGTGTGACTTGCGAGGGTGCGGCCAGCGTAGTTAAAGCCGTCCGTGCTGCCTATCCCAAGACACTCATCGTAAAACTCTCACCAAACGTCACCAGTATTGCTGACATCGCCCGTGCCGTGGAATCCGAGGGTGCTGATGCCGTCTCGCTTATCAACACGCTGATGGGTATGGCCATCGATGCCGAGCGCCGTCGTCCCATCCTGAGTATCGGTACTGGCGGACTTTCGGGACCAGCAGTGAAACCTGTAGCGCTGCGTATGGTGTGGCAGGTGTTCGATGCAGTGAAGATTCCCATCGTGGGTCTTGGCGGCATCATGAACGCTACCGATGCCATCGAATTCATGTTGGCAGGAGCCTCAGCCATCGAGATTGGAACGGCTAATTTCATCGATCCTGCCGTGACGATGAAAGTCATCAGCGGCATCGATGACTACCTTCACCGTCACTCTTTCGCGTCCGTCCGCGACATCATCGGGGCTGCACACCAGTGATATTGGGAAATTCCCATTGAATAGCTTCACGCTTTTACTTTTTTCGCTTTTCAATAGTCCATGTATTTTCGTCGTTCCGATCGCCGTGCCGTGCTCATCATTATGGCCTTCATTCTCTTCTTTTGGGGTGGGATGATGGTAGAGCGTTGGTTGTTGCGCTCTTCGGCTCCGACGTTCACGCTCGACGAAACAGGCATGGATTCTCTATCCGCTCCGCTTTCTTCTCCTCCTTCTTCCCGTCTTTCTACGTCCTCAGTTGACGTGACTCCTTCTGCAAGCAACCGCTCTTCTGCAGATGACCTTGCATCTGCTGCTTCGGCCTTTACTCCGGAGACCTTTCCATTTGACCCCAACACCGCTGACTCCGCGACCTTCCATCGCCTTGGCCTCACCGACTGGCAGATTAAGAACATCTACAAGTATCGCGCGCGTGGCGGTCGCTACCATCGTCCAGAGGATTTCAAGCGCCTCTATGGGATGACCCCTGAAGTCTACGACCGTTTGGCACCTGTCATCCGCATCGGCAAGCAGTTTCGCTATTACGACGAAAAGGATTTTGAGGCAGACAATGTCCGCCGTGCGCACTATGACTCGCTGCGTCATGAGCGTGCAGCCGCTGATGCCGCTCGTCGCGACTCCCTTGCCCGCCGCTATCCCCGTCAGGAGAAGTTCACAGAGCTGGTACAGCTCGACTTGAATACCGTTGATACGACGACGCTGAAAAAGGTGCCGGGCATCGCTTCCGTACGCGCTCGCCAGATTATTCGTCTGCGCGACCGCCTTGGTGGTTTTGTGAGCCCCGAACAGCTCACCGAGATCGATAATTTCCCCGAGGAACTGTTGGCGTGGTTCAAAGTCGATACGGATGTCTTGCGACGCTTGAATGTAAACTCCGCGTCGTTCTCCGAGCTGGCTCGTCATCCCTATATCGGTGCTGACCGCGCCCGTGCTATAGAATCATACCGACATAAGTACGGCAAGCTAAACAGCCTGAGTGAGCTCAGCCTGTTACCTGAGTTCGACGAGGTAGCCATCCGACGCATCGAACCTTACATCGAATACTAACCCACTAATATCTATACGAAACAACTATCTGTTATCTGCTCCAGAAACCAGTGCCTTCGGGAGTCTCGTTGATAGTGATGTTATCCTCGCTGCTGAGGTTGGTGGCAGATAAAAGCGTAGAGAGCGTCTTCCAGATTTCAGCCTCCTTCTCGGCATTGGCCTTGGCGAGCGTACTGGAATAGCTGCCGTTGATCACCGTTATATTACCATCAGTGGTGTAGTTCATGTTCGTATTGGAGACATCGGTCATGTTGTCGCCATAACTGCCGCGGGTCTGCGCATCGTTTTCATCTGTGATAAGCTCACTAAGCGATAAACTGCCGTCGTCGAGTATATGCCAGGTGAAGCTGGCTTCCTTGGGACCGCCATAGACAGCCAGTGGTCTGTTGTCGATAGAGTCGGACACGACCAGATAGATGCAGCCTGTGTGGTCAGCCTCGGCCTTTATGGCCAGCAGCACACGATTGAAGGGCACGCCTTCATCCCCCAGCCCCTTCCCTGTAGGGAGGGGAGTATATACCTTTGGAGGAAGGTCTTACTCTTTGATATGAAATTTTTATTCATAGTATTTTGTATTTAAATGTTATCTATTCTTGTAGGTAATCACTCCCCTCCCTTCAGGGTGGCGACACGAAAACGATTGAGTATCGTTTTCAAAGTTGCCTTCTACAAGCATAAAATCCGAAAAACTCCCTCTTTTCGACGTTTTTTTGATGTGAAAGGCCTATTTTCCCGTTATGTGGGTTTGGCTATAGGCACCCATTCGCATTGCGCTCTATAAGCTTTCTGCCGTGTCCCACCAATGGGACACCCCTGCACGTCTATATGTATTTGCGACTACGTCTATACGTGTGGGCTTGAACGTCTATACATCTGTCGTCTTCTCTTTATCTATAGGCGCATCAGCGTACCGGTGCGTCAGCGCGTCATCTGACTATTTTGATAAAAACTTCACATTTTCTTCATAAAACCTACACCTTTTTGACCAACTGCCACCAAAACTGCCACCCGTGTGACTATAAGCAAATCAATGATTTACATCATATGGGTGGCAGTTTTGCAGTTTTTTTCGAAGAAATTAACAAAGTTACGATGTGCGCATATAAAAAAGAATGGGCACTTATTTCTGCTGCAAGGTGGGCTGTAGTAGTTTCATTCTTCATTTAAGATGTCGTCAAACATTTCATCTACACTACTATATACCTTATTAGGATTCTTGCCAGATATGGCTTCCTCGATAGCGGCCTTGGGCATTTCGTTCGGTTCGTCATAGATTACGTTGAGCAATACGCTTTCCACATAGTTGTTCAGAGTACGGTTTTCGCGTGCCGCATTCAGCTTCATCCGTTCTAACAGGTCTGTGCGCAGACGGAAGGATGCAGGTTTACGAATCGTTGCTGTTGCCATAATTTGTCATACATTTGATTACTTTCGGCGGCAAAAGTACAACAAATATCGAAAACATCCGCACAAAATATCGTCGTTGTCGTGCTCTGGTAGATGAGTTGGACCATATATCATTCGATTCGTAAAGGAAATAAAAAGGACAAAGAACAAATGGAAGAAATAAAAAGCAGATATAGTACGCGTGAA
>CAJORF010000018.1 GCA_905236985.1 uncultured Bacteroidaceae bacterium
CTTGTAGTCGCTCTGGTCCTTGCCCATCGCGTTCTTGATGGCGCGGTCGATGTTGTCCTTCGGCATGTTCTCGCGCTTGCAGGTGGCAATGATACCACGGAGCGTGGGGTTCATGTCAGGGTCTGGACCACCCGCCTTGACGGCGATGGCGATCTGCTTGCCCAACTTGGTGAATGTCTTAGCCATGTGGCCCCAGCGCTTCAGCTTGGCGGCCTTACGGTATTCAAATGCTCTTCCCATTTTTCTTTATTTTATTATTTCGTTATAACGTTATTTCAGTATTACGATATTTCGTCGTTCGACATTTCGACATGTCGATATTTCGATATGTCGAGGGAATCAACGCAGTTCAGCTCCGAGCTGGTTCTTGATATTATTAATCAGCTTCTGCATGATGGCATCGATGGCCTTGTCGTTGAGCGTCTTGGTCTCGTCCTGCAGGATGAAGTTGACGGCGTAGGACTTCTTGCCAGCTGGCAGGTTCTTGCCCTCATAGACATCGAAGAGGCGGACTTCCTTGAGGAGCTTGCGCTCGCTTTGGTAGGCGATGGCCTCGATCTGTGCGAACTCCACGCTCTTATCGACGAGGAGGGCGAGGTCGCGGCTCACGGCGGGGAACTTGGGCAGTTCTGTGTAGCTGACCTTTTCCTTGCGGATGAGCTTCATGACCTGCTGCCAGGCGATGTCGGCGAAATAGACCTCCGTGGGGATGTCGAAAGCCACCTGCAGGCGCTTGGCCACGATGCCGAGCTGGGCGATGGTCTTGCCACCACGGTTCTCGATGAGGATGCTCTTGGAGAAGATGTCGTTGGTGCCTTCCTTAAAGACCAGTGCTCCGAAGGGTACGCCCAGGCGACTGAGGATGTTCAGCACCTGAGCCTTGAGTACGTAGAACGATTGGTCTTCGTCGGCATGAGCCCATGAACTGCTGACGCGCTTACCCGTGATCCATAGTCCGAGGTGGTAGTCCTCGCTGTAGGCATCGAGCACATGCTTGATGACCTCGGGGTCGCGGCTGGAGCTGACACCGGGGATGATGTCGGCACACTTCTTCTCAGCGTGGAAGTAGTAGCAGTTGCCGAACTCGAAGAACTGCACGTCGCCACGACGGCGGTTGACATTGCGGCTGATGCTTTCCAAGCCACCGAAGAGGAGGGTCTGACGCAGTACAGCAAGGTCCTGCGAGAGCGGATTCAACAGGCGTACGCAGTTCTCAGCCTTATACGTCTGTTCGTTCTCATAGTAAGCTGTCTTCGTCAGTGAGTTATTCAAGATTTCGTTGAACCCTGCACCTACAAGCTGCTCGGAAACAATATTTTGAAGTTTGAAACTCTTGTCAACATCGCTCTTGATGGCAATGGTGGAATTCAGCGAGAGGGGAATCTCTACGTTGTTGTAGCCGTAGATGCGAAGGATGTCTTCGACCACATCGCAAGGACGCTGTACATCGACGCGATAGGCAGGGACCATGAGCTTCAAGCCTTCAGCTGTCTCCTCTTCGATCTTCATCTCTAACGAGGTGACGATGCTCTTGACGGTCTCCACGGGAATGTGCTTGCCAATGAGGTTATCTACATAGTCGAACTTGAGATCGACAGGGAAGTCGCTCATGGGATGGGGATAGACATCCACAATCTCCATCGAGACCTTACCACCAGCCAACTCCTGGCACATCTTGGCCGCGAGCTTCAGGGCGTAGATCTGTCCGTTGGGGTCGATGCCACGCTCAAAGCGGAAGCTGGCATCCGTCTGCAAACCGTGACGGCGTGCACTCTTGCGAATCCATGTGGGATTGAAGTAGGCACTCTCGAGCAATACATTCTTCGTGGTCTCGTAGGTGCCGCTGCCCTTGCCGCCATAGACGCCGCCAATGCACATGGGCTCCTCCGTGTTGCAGATCATCAGGTCCTGGTTGCTGAGCTTGCGGTCGATGCCGTCGAGCGTCTGGAAAGGCGTGCCCTCGGGCATGGTCTTCACGATGACTTCCTTGCCCGTGATCATGTCTGCATCAAAGCAGTGGAGGGGCTGGCCGAAAGCCATCATGATATAGTTGGTGATATCGACGAGATTGTTGATGGGGCGCAGGCCGATGGTGGTCAGGTGATCCTTCAGCCATTGCGGGCTTTCCTTGACTTCGCAGTCGGTGACGGTGACAGCAGCGTAGCGCGGACAAGCCTCGGTGTTCTCTACGCGGATGGGGATTTCGAGGTCGTGGTTATCCACCTTGAAGTCCTCGACGGAGGGGCGATGCAAAGCGGTCTTGTAGCCATTCTGCACGAGCCAGGCGTAGAGGTCGCGAGCCACGCCGTAGTGTGAGCAGGCATCAGCGCGGTTGGCTGTGATATCTACTTCGATGACATAATCACTCTCCAGCCCATAGTACTCAGCGGCAGGCGTGCCAACAACAGCGTCGGCGGGAAGCACGATGATGCCGCTGTGGTCATGTCCGATGCCGATCTCATCCTCAGCACAGATCATGCCGTTGCTCTCGATGCCGCGCAGCTTGGACTTCTTGATGACAAATTCCTTGTCGCCGTCGTAGAGCTTGGTGCCGAGCGTAGCAACGATGACCTTCTGTCCGGCAGCCACATTGGGTGCGCCACAGACAATCTGAGTTACAGCTCCCGACGCTTCTCCGTCGTTTCCATTGCCGAGGTTCACGGTGCAGACGTGCATGTGGTCGCTGTTGGGATGAGGTTCGCAGGTGAGCACTTCGCCCACGACGATGCCTTCCAGTCCGCCCTTGATGCTTTGTACTTCTTCAACGCCATCAACTTCGAGACCAGCCGAAGTGAGGGCGTTTGCAATCTCTTGAGCCGTCAGGTCAGTCTCGACGTACTCGCGAAGCCATTTATAGGAAATATTCACGGTTAAATTTGACGATTTAACGATTTAACAATTTCAAGATTTTTATTTCGGGCGCAAAAGTACAAAAAACTTTGCATTTCCTGCGCTTATGCGTGTACTTTTTTATTTATAAGGTGTTAAAAAGGCATGTCCGATGTCGATTGAGGGGGACCAAAAGGCGACAGGCTGTTGTCGGCAGGGGGCAACGGAGCACCGAGATTCTCGCTCTTGGGCAGCTCCGGGCCTTCAGGCACTTCGCCATTGATGGCAGATCCATATTCGACTTTCTCGCCCGGCATGGGGATATAGGATTCCTCGTCGGGGTCTTGGAAGCGTGCATATTCGCTGCGGAATCGAAGGATGACTGTATCTACGGCACCATTACGATGCTTGGCGATGATGAATTCCGCCATTCCCTTCATGTTGCGTCCCTTCTCGTCCTGGAAAATCTTATAATACTCAGGTCGATGGATAAAGCAGACCATATCCGCATCCTGCTCGATAGCACCCGACTCACGCAAGTCACTGAGTTGCGGACGTTTGCCTTCGTCGCCCTCGCGCTTCTCCACGCTACGATTCAGCTGTGACAGAGCAATGATGGGAATGTTCAGCTCCTTGGCCAGTCCCTTGAGCGATCGGGAGATGTTGGATACCTCTTCCTGACGTGACCCGAAGCTGGTGCCGGAGCCGTTCATCAGCTGTAGGTAGTCGATGAGAATGAGCTTCACGCCATGTTCGCGCACCAATCGGCGGGCCTTCGTGCGCAGTTCGAAGATGGACAGCGAGGGCGTGTCATCGATGTACAACGGCGCATCGTGCATGGGGCGGATTCGGTTAGCCAGCTGACCCCATTCGTATGGCAGCAGCTGTCCGCTCTTCATCTTGTCACCCGTAATCTCCGAGACATTGGTCATGAGACGCTTGACGAGCTGTACATTACTCATTTCGAGGGAGAACATCGCTACGGGTTCGCGCATATCGATGGCGATCTTCTTGGCCATTGACAGTACGAAAGCCGTCTTACCCATAGCCGGGCGGGCAGCGATGATGATGAGGTCGCTGTTCTGCCAACCGCTCGTGATCTTGTCGATGTGCGGGAAGCCGCTGGGGAGACCTGACAGACCATTCTGGCGTGCAGCAGCTTTCTGCAACTCCTCGTAGGCTTCGTGAATGACAGGATTGATCTGCACAAAATCCTTCCTCAGGTTCTGCTGCGAGATAGCAAAGAGCTTCTCCTCGGCATCGTTCATCAGGTCATCCACATCGATGGTGGAGTCGAAAGCCTGTTGCGAGAGATGGCTGGCGTAGGTGATGAGCTCGCGGGCAAGGCTCTTCTGGGCAATGATGCGGGCGTGGTATTCGATGTGTGCCGACGAGGTCACGTTGGACGTCAGCTGAATCAGGTAGGTGGGGCCGCCAGCCTCTTCGAGATGATTCTGCGATTCCAGATAATCACGGACCGTGAGGATATCGACGGGACGCTGCTGTGCGCTCAACGAACGGATGCTGTCGTAGATGATTTGATGGCGATGGTCGTAGAAACTCTCTGGGCGTAGGAGTTCACTGACCTGCGAGAAAGCATCCTGCTCAATCATCAAGGCACCGAGGACAGCCTGTTCCATCTCAATGTTCTGCGGCTGTTGGCGACCGAAAGCATCCTCAGCGGGAGCGGCAGCCTGGCGAGTGCGTGTACGTGGACGTCGGTTATTGTCTATGGGCATAATTCATAAATAATGATAAAATCTGTATGCTGGATGCAGATTGTCTGTCTTTTTCGCGTACCTTTGCAAAGCAATGGTAAAATATGTCTGTTATATCGGTATGGGCAGCAATGTTCCCGAGGCGGCTGCCATCCTCGAAGCGGCACGACAGGGACTGGCGGCACTCTGTGATGACGAAGTGCGTTTCAGTTCGCCCGTCGCAACGGAACCCATTGATTTTCCGTGGCCTGCACGATTCATCAATCAGGTGGCACGGCTGACAACTGCGATGAAGCCCAAAGCACTCAAGGCTTCGCTGAAACGGTTGGAGCGCGAGGCTGGTCGCCAAAGAGGAGATAAGCAGCGGGGCGTGGTGCGTCTCGATCTCGATCTCCTGGCTGTCGATGGTGAGATTCTGCGGCCTGCTGACTGGCAGCGTTCCTACATCCAGCAGGGCGTAGCGGAACTTTAGTTCTCGAAGAGATCGTCGAGACCTATGCTCTCGTCAACCTCCTCAGCATCTCCTTCTTCCAAGAGTGTGTTGCCGCAGGGGTCGAAGCCTGGCGGAATCTCGAACTGTTCGTTCTGAGTGTAGTCGAGGTTGGGATCTGCATAGACCTTTTGCAGGAACATCGCACAGATGGGCAGCGAGGCAGCTGCACCTTGACCATAGGCCATGCTGTTGAAGTGGATGTCGCGCTCGTCGCCACCGACCCAAGCACCGAAGGCGAGACGCGGCGTGTAGCCCACGAACCATCCGTCGGAGTTGTCGTTGGTGGTTCCAGTCTTACCGCCCATGGGAGCGGTGATCTTGTAGCGGTTGCGCATACGCGAACCTGTACCTCCGTCGATGACACCGCGCATGAGCACGATCATCTTGTATGCACTCTCGGCACTGATTACCTCGTTGATGCGAGGCATGAACTCAGCAACGATGTTGCCGTCGGCATCCTCGATGTGAGTCACGAAGAGGGGAGCGCAGTGGATGCCGTTGTTGGGGAACGAGGTGTAGGCTGATACCATCTCCAGCACCGAAATATCGCAGGGACCCAGACAGAGCGACATCGAGGGATGTATCTCTTGATTGAGGATGCCGAACTGATGCAGCAGGCGCACGAAATTAGAGGGGCTTAACTGACTCATCAGGTAGGCTGAGATCCAGTTATTGGACTGTGCCAGACCCCATTTCAGCGTCACCATCTCACCGTATCGGGCGCGGCTGCCGTTGCGCGGCGTCCAAGTCTGATTTCCCACGTGATAAGTCTGCTGCACGTTGGGCACTAGGTCGCAGGGACTCCAGCCGTTCTCCATGGCCAACGTGTAGAGGTAGGGTTTGATGGTCGAACCTACCTGACGTCTGCCTAAGCCTGCCATATCATACTGGAAATGACGGAAGTTCAGACCACCAACGTAAGCTTTTACGGCTCCCGTTTGGATATCCATGCAGACGAAACCGGAACGCAGGAAACGCTTGGTGTATTTGATGCTGTCCATGGGCGTCATCATCGTGTCGATGTCCCCCTTGGGCGAGTAGATGGTCATCTCGACAGGCGTGGCAAAAGCTTTCTCGATTTCTTCGTCTGTGGCACCATTCTTTTTCATCGCCAGATAGCGTTCGCTCTGGTGTACAGCACGTTTGAGGTTATGCTTGACCTTGTCGTTGCTGACATTGGATCCGTATGGCGCATTGGCCTTGCCGCGACGCTCGGCTTCGAACTGCGGTTGCAGGAAACCCGTGACGTGCGATGCCATTGACTCCTCAGCGTAGCGTTGCATACGGCTGTCGATGGTCGTAAAGACCTTCAGACCGTCAATATATATATTATAAGGTGTACCGTCCTTCTTCTTGTTCTTGTTGCACCAGCCGTAAAGCGGATCCGTCTCCCAAGCCAGGCTGTCCTCGAAAAACTTCTGTTTTTGCCACGAGGCGTAGTCGCTGCGTTTGGGTTTCTTGGCCATCATCATCTGGCGCAGACGTTCGCGCAGATAGGTTGCTTCGCCTTCCTTGTGGTCGATGCGATGGAAGTCAAGTGCGATAGGCTCGGCGGAGAGTGAATCCAGCTCTTCCTGAGTCAGATAACCCGCTTTCAGCATCTGTCCCAGCACAATGTTGCGACGGCCCAATGCACGTTCCGGATAGCGGACAGGGTTGAAGTAGGAGGGGTTCTTGCACAGGCCCACGAGTAGTGCACTCTCGTTGATCGAGAGGTCATGGGGTTCCTTGTTAAAATAGGTTTTTGCCGCTGACTTCAAGCCGACCGCATTGTGCAGGAAATCGAAGTAGTTGAGGTACATCGTTAGGATCTCCTCCTTCGTGTATAACCGTTCCAACTGCACGGCAATGACCCACTCGATGGGCTTTTGCGTCAGACGTTCCTCGACGCTTGCCGCCTGAGCAGAATAGACCTGCTTGGCCAGCTGCTGTGTGATGGTGGAACCGCCACCCGCGTTCATCTGGCGAAGGATGCCGCGCTTGAAGATCGCTCGCAGGAGCGCACGGAAATCGATGCCCGAATGTTCGTAGAAACGGACGTCCTCAGTGGCGACCAAAGCCTGAACGGTAGAAGGCGCAATCTGGTCGTAGCTCACAAAAACACGGTTGGCGCGCGTGTAGCTCCATGTGCCGAGCACACGACCGTCGGCAGAGATGACCTGTGAAGCAAACTTATTGACGGGGTTCTGCAACTGTTGCAGGTCAGGCATATAGCCGATATAGCCTTTGGCGATCGCCCAGAAAGCTCCCGCTACGCCCAGCACTGCGATGAACATGAGCGTCCAAAGTCCGATGAAGATTTTCTTTCTCATAATAGCATGAAGAGACAGGACAGAAACACGTCCGTCACCTCTTTTTATATAAAAATGGGTTGCAAATATACTTGTTTTATCTCGAATCACAGGTATAAAATGCAGAAAAATTACATATTTTTATCCTATTTGCAATCTTTTCTCTCTTCTCGTTCGTCTGCTACAATCTTTTATGCTATATTTGCCCCCTGTAAACGTAAAACAACACATCATCCCACTGTGCCTCAGTGATTATGAACAGAAGTTTCGTCACCATTGCCGACCATTCGCGTGAGAAAATCGAGTATCTCATCCGAATGGCTCAGGAGTTTGAGCGCCATCCCAACCGCCTGCTCTTGCAGGGGCGCATCGTAGCTACCCTTTTCTTTGAACCTTCCACCCGAACACGTCTCAGCTTCGAGACGGCAGCCAACCGGCTGGGCGCACGCGTCATCGGCTTCGCTGACCCCAAGGTCACCAGTGGAACGAAAGGTGAAACGCTGAAGGATACGATCATGATGGTATCCAACTATGCTGATGTCATCGTCATGCGCCACTATCTCGAAGGGGCAGCCCGCTATGCGAGTGAGATTGCTCCAGTACCCATCATCAATGCCGGCGACGGTGCGAACCAGCATCCTTCGCAGACGATGCTTGACCTCTACACCATCTACCAGACGCAGGGCACGCTTGACCATCTCAACATCTACCTTGTCGGAGACCTGAAGTACGGACGCACTGTTCACTCGCTGCTGATGGCGATGCGGCATTTTAACCCGACTTTCCATTTCATCGCTCCCGATGAGTTGGCAATGCCCCAGACCTACAAGGACTACTGCCGCCAGCACGACATACACTATGTGGAGCATCAGGATTTCGATGCAGATGTCATCGCAGGAGCTGACATCTTGTATATGACGCGCGTCCAGCGTGAACGTTTCACGGATCTCATGGAGTATGAGCGAGTTAAGGATCGCTACCTGCTGCACCTCGATATGCTCTCCAAGGCGCGTCCGAATATGCGCATCCTGCATCCGCTGCCGCGTGTCAACGAAATTGACTATGCCATCGACGACGATTCGCACGCCTACTATTTCCAGCAGGCACGCAACGGTCTCTATGCCCGTCAGGCACTGATTTGTGACGTCCTTGGCATCAGTCTCGAACAAATACAAGAAGATAAGACTATTATTGCATGAAAAGACAAGAGTTAATTGTGTCTGCCCTCGATCACGGCACAGTCATCGACCATATCCCCTGCGACCGCCTCTTTGAGGTCATCAACCTGCTGCATCTCGAACAGATGAGCAGCAAGGTCACGATTGGCTACAACCTCAAGTCGCACAAAATGGGAACGAAGAGTATTATTAAGATTGCTGACCGCTTCTTCACCGACGAGGAGCTCAACCAGCTCTCCGTGGTGGCTCCCAACGTCACGCTCGTCATCATACGCGATTATGAAGTGGTTGAGAAACGACCGGTCATGCTGCCCGATGAGCTTCACGGCATCGTCCATTGCGACAACCCCAAGTGCATCACCAACAACGAACCTATGGCTACCCATTTCCATGTCGTTGACAAGGAACGTGGTGTGATTCGTTGCCACTATTGCAACCACGAACAAGATATAAGAAAAGTGAAACTAAGACCCACCCCCTAACCCCTCCCGTGATGGAGGGGAGACCCTGAGGATTGGATTTCAAAATATTAAGAATAAATAATAACCAACAACTTCTAACAGATGACCCTATAAGCCCTCTACTCGTCAGCTATTCCCCTCCATTACGGGAGGGGTTGGGGGTGGGTCTATTAACATGAAACGAGACAACACCATTTTCGAGCTCATCCAAGAGGAGCGTGCCCGTCAGGAGCGCGGCATAGAGCTCATCGCATCCGAGAACTTCGTCAGCCCGCAGGTCATGGAGGCCATGGGCTCACCACTCACTAACAAATATGCTGAAGGCTATCCTGGCCATCGCTACTACGGCGGCTGTCAGGTCGTTGATAAGGTGGAACAACTCGCCATCGATCGCGTCTGCGAGCTCTTCGACGCTGAATATGCCAACGTGCAGCCCCACTCTGGTGCACAGGCTAATGCCGCAGTCTTCCTGGCCTGCCTGAATCCGGGTGACACCTTCATGGGATTGAACCTCGACCACGGCGGCCACCTCAGCCACGGCTCACTCGTCAATACCTCTGGTATCATCTATCGTCCAGTCGGTTACAACCTGAACAAGGAAACGGGTCGCGTCGATTACGACGAGATGGAAGCCCTTGCCCTCGAACACAAGCCCAAGCTCATCATTGGTGGTGGCTCGGCCTACAGCCGCGAGTGGGACTACAAACGTATGCGCGAGATTGCCGACAAGGTAGGTGCTATCTTCATGGTCGATATGGCTCATCCCGCAGGCCTCATTGCTGCGGGTTTGCTTGACAACCCGCTCAAGTATGCCCACATCGTTACCTCCACGACCCACAAGACCCTTCGCGGTCCGCGCGGCGGTATCATTCTCATGGGCAAGGACTTCGAAAACCCGTGGGGCAAGAAGACTCCGAAGGGCGTCGTGAAGATGATGTCAGCCCTCTTGAACAGTGCCGTCTTCCCTGGCATTCAAGGCGGTCCACTGGAACACGTCATCGCAGCCAAGGCCGTAGCTTTCGGTGAAGCCCTCACCCCCGAGTTCAAGGAATGGGCGGCTCAGGTCAAGAAAAACGCTGCCGCCCTTGCCGCTGAGCTCATCAAACGCGGTTTCGACATCGTCAGCGGAGGCACCGACAACCACTCCATGCTCGTTGATCTACGCTCGAAATATCCCGATCTGACAGGTAAAGTGGCTGAGAATGCTCTCGTAGCAGCTGACATCACAGTGAACAAGAACATGGTTCCCTTTGACAGTCGCAGTGCTTTCCAGACTTCTGGTATTCGCCTCGGTACGCCCGCCATTACCACGCGCGGTGCCAAGGAAGACCTCATGGTGAAGATTGCCGAACTCATCGAGCGCGTACTCAACGACCCCGAGAACGAAGCTGTCATTGCAGCTGTCCGCGCCGAAGTCAACGAGATCATGAAAAGCTATCCGCTCTTTGCCTATTGATCTCCATCGGCTGTCGATACCCCCTGTTGAATTCTTATATTTCCCTATCTCAAAACGCGAGTACGCCTATGTGTATTCGCGTTTTTCCTTATGTGTTTTTGCTATTTCACGTATCTGTATGCGTCATTTCGTTGCAAAAACATAAAATATTGGTGTCGGAGCATCATCTTTTGAGAGTTTTTTGTAACTTTGCACCGTCTTTATGTATAAACAACAACAATAAAAAGTATAAGTTATGAATCTGAAGATTAGACTGACTATTCTCAACTTCATTGAGTTCGCCGTTTGGGGTGCTTACCTCACTTCCATGGGCACTTATCTTGCTGGCGTGGGACTGGCTTCGCACATTGGTTGGTTCTACTCCGTGCAGGGCATCGTGAGCATTTTTATGCCGGCACTGATGGGCATTGTCGCCGACCGTTGGATGGAAGGTCAGAAGGTATTGAGTATGTGCCATGCCATCGCCGGCCTCTTCATGATTGGTGCTTCTGCCTACGCCTATCAGGCAGGCGATGCAGTGCAGTTTGGTCCGCTCTTTGCGCTCTACACGATGTCAGTGGCGTTCTTCATGCCGACGATTGCTCTGGGCTATTCCGTGGCCTACGCTGCTTTGGAAGCAGCGGGTTTAGACTCCGTGAAAGCCTTCCCGCCCATCCGCGTTTGGGGCACTGTAGGTTTCATCGTCACGATGTGGGTCGTGGATCTCAGCGGCTTACAACCCACACCTGGTCAGTGGATGGTCAGCGGCTGTTTGAGCCTCGTGATGGCAGCCTATTCGCTGACGATGCCTCGCATGAAAGTACAAAAAGGTGGAGCGAAAAAATCTCTCGCAGAAGCACTTGGTCTCAACGCATTCAAGCTTTTCTTGAATCCACGCATGGCGATGTTCTTCATCTTTGCTATGCTCTTAGGCGTGTGCCTGCAAATTACCAACGGTTTCGCCAATCCCTTCATCACGAGCTTTGGAGCCATTCCTGAGTATGCTGATACCTTTGGTGTCCAGCACGCCAATATCCTCATTTCCTTGTCGCAGATGAGTGAGACGCTTTGCATCCTGCTCATCCCTTTCTTCCTCTCGCGTTTCGGCATCAAGAAGGTCGTGCTCATTGCCTTGCTGGCTTGGGTGATGCGCTTTGCCTTCTTTGGTTTGGGTAATCCCGGCAGCGGCGTATGGCTCTTCATCCTCTCGATGCTCGTCTATGGCGTAGCCTTCGACTTCTTCAATATCTCAGGCTCACTATTTGTGAATCAGGAGACCGATGAGAGCATCCGCTCCAGTGCACAGGGCTTGTTTATGATGATGACCAACGGCCTCGGCGCTTTCATTGGTACGATCATTGCCCAGCAGATCATTAACCACTATGTCTTCTTCCCGCAGGCCGCAGGTGCTACTGGTGCCGAGACCATCGAGGGTTGGCAGACCTGTTGGTACATCTTCGCCACCTACGCCCTCGTCGTTGCCATCCTCTTTGCCCTTCTCTTCAAAGATGGCAAGAAACCCGATGCTTCAGCTATTACTCACTAAGTCTATTTGCCTATGAATGAAATAGAAATGACGCTTCATGCCATAGCGGGCACACAGGATAGCGACCGTTCGATGCTGCTGTTGAAGGAGAAGAACGGCGAACGCATCCTGCCCATCATGATGTCCTCGCGCAGGGCTATGACGCTCATGATGCGTTCGAAGTTCCCCATTCCAATGCCTCTGCCTGCCTCAGTGCCTGATGCGGCACTCATGGTGATGAGCAGTTTCGATGTGAGCATCTCCCGTATTGTCTTGACTCACATCCACAATGGCACCTTCTTCTGCCGCATCGTCGCTGAGCGCGAGGGCGAGGAGAAAACCATAGAGATGTGTCCTGCTACCGACGGTCTCATTCTGGCTGTAGATGCCCTTCGTCCCATTATGATTCAGGAGGATCTGCTGGAGGCGCAATATATGCATAAGACAGGCGAGAACTCCTTTGCCATCAACATCAATCTCCTGACGCGCCAGATGCTCGAAGAGGCTTTGAAGCACGCCGTCGAGAGCGAAAACTACGAAGCAGCCTCGCACCTCCGCGATGAGCTGGCCAAGCGCTCCGAAAAGAAAGAATGAAAGAACAACGTTTCTTTTATCACCCTACGCCCGAAAGTGGCGAACTGCCCAAGGAAGAGGCCCAGCACGCACTGCGTGTGTTGCGCCTACAGATGGGCGATGAACTGTTCCTCATGGACGGCTGTGGCACCTTCTATAATGCCATTATCACAGAGGCCGACAACCATCACTGCCGCTACCGCATCACAGAGCGTCTGCCGCAGCAGCCGGAATGGCAAGGCACGATTCATCTGGCCGTAGCACCCACAAAGAACATGGATCGCATCGAATGGCTCGTGGAGAAAGCCACAGAGGTAGGCTTCGACCGCCTCTCGCTCCTCGATTGCCGTTTCTCGGAGCGTCGCGTCGTGAAGAACGAACGTCTCGAGAAGATCATCGTTTCGGCGGTGAAACAGAGCCGTAAAGCATGGATTCCTCAGCTCGATGAGATGATGCCCTTCCGCAAATTCATCACTCGCGACGACCTTCCCGCCCAGCGCTTCATAGCACATTGCTATACAGAAGATCCACCCCCTGCCTTTCTCCTCGACCTCCTCGCTCCCCACACCCCTGCTCTTGTCCTCATTGGTCCCGAGGGTGATTTCAGCATCGATGAGGTAAGAGAGGCCGAAGCCGCCGGTTTCCGCTCCATCTCCCTTGGCAACAGCCGCCTGCGCACAGAAACTGCCGCTCTCGTGGCCGTTCACATGATGCGCTTGGCCAATCGATAACTCTTCACTCTTCTTCCCGCCCATGTCCACAAAAAACAGAACAATACTTATCGCTCTTATTGGAGCTGTTGCTGCTGCCGTTGGCTCTTATTTATTCCTGCGCAGTTCTTCGACGGCCTATCTCAATGCCCTGCCAAAGGATGCAATGGCGCTGGCTCGTCTTGATATCAAGACCTTGCTCGATGAGGCCAAGCTCACGAAAGAGGAGACGGCTGCACTCTTTCAACACTACTCGCTGCCCGAGGGCAACACCACCGACATAGGGCTTGACCTCTCGCAGCCCATCTATGGCTTTGCGGCCCAAGATGGCAATTTCGGCCTGCTTGCTGCCGTTGCTGATGCCGATGACTTCACCGCTTTCTGTGAAGGTCTGGCGGCTAAAGGTCATGCCTCCGCCGTGACGCGCCAGCGCGGCTATTCATGGGTCGTCGTTGAAGAGAAATGGCTTATGGCTTTCGACGATGAGAAAGCGGTGGCGATGGGACCTGCCGTAGGTGCAGCCCAAGACCAGCTCCGCACCCTCATCGCACAGCTGATGCAACAGGACAACGACGAGGGAGCTTTGGACTCAGACCTGTATCGGCTCTTGGGTACGAAGGACGAGCCCGTCGTGGCTGCGGTGAAGCCCGAACTGCTGCCTGACGATGTCCTCGGAGCGTTGCGTTCGATCCGTCTAAAGACCTCGGCACAAGGCTTGTATCGTTTGACAATAGATCCCGATGACAACGAGCTTGAGGTGGACCTTGACATCGTTACCAATGACGAGGAGGTGAAGGCAGAGCTGAAGAAGTTGAACACGCTTATGCGGCCTATCGATGGTCACTTGGCCGACAAAACCCACGCCGATCATGCCATTTGGCTGTCTTTCAACACGCAAGGTAAGGAGCTGCTGAAGCTGTTGCGTTCGGAACCCTCCATTCGCACAGCACTGTTGACGCTGAACCTTGTGGTTGATGTCGATCGTATGATAGAGGCTATCGATGGTGATGTAGCGCTGGAAGTGACCTCTGCCAAGGCTATACCCGAAGGCGAGAACGTTCGCTTCAACTTCGATTTCAAGAACATCTCCCTGTTGGCGCAGGTGGCCAATACCGATTTCCTCAGCGGTGCCACGTCGTGGGGCAACGCCTTCATCGGCGTCAAGGCCCTTGGCGCTACGGAATATGTCGTGAATATCGAACCTATGCCCATTCACTTTGGCGTCAAGGATAAGACATTGTATGTGGGCTCCCAGCGTGGAATCGTCACCGAAGGCAATGCCTACCTTCGCGAGCAGCACAGCGATATCAAGGATGCCCGTTTCTATGCTACGTTGAACCTCACATCGATTCCCCTCGAACCCATCTCCATTCTCTCGCAGATCTACCCCGACCTCAACCGTCTGGATGTCAAGATGGAGGATGCTGGCGAGTTCACCTTCACCCTCAAAGTCTCCGAAAACACCAACATCCTCCGGGCTTTACTGAAGCTTTGAAGGTGTAAAGGTGTTCGAGTTTCAAGTTTCTGCTTTCATGTATCAAATGTAATCTTGAATTTTCACTTTTCACATTGAATACCATCACTCTCCACCATACCCTTCCGCGCGTCTTTCGCGGACGAACAGATATCCAGTCCGATATCTGGCAACAGGAAGTCACTTTTGAGCGAGGCCATCTCTATCTGATAGAAGCGGTCTCAGGCACAGGCAAATCATCGCTCTGCAGCTATCTCGTCGGCTATCGCGGCGACTACGAAGGCACCATGTGCTTCGACGGTCGCAACATCCGCGAGCTCTGCACATACGACTGGACGACGCTTCGGCAGCGTTCGCTCAGCACGATGTTCCAAGAGCTGCGCGTCTTTCCCGAACTGACTGCCTGGGAAAATGTGCTGGTCAAGAATCAGCTCACGCGCTTCAAGACCGAAGCCGAGATTGCCGCTTATTTTGAAACCCTCGGCATCGCCGAGAAGCGCGAGACGCGACTCGGACACCTGAGCTACGGACAGCAGCAGCGTGTAGCACTCATCCGCGCCCTCTGTCAGCCATTTGATTTCTTGTTGGCCGACGAACCTGTCAGTCATCTCGATGCCGAGAACACACGCATTATGGGTGAGCTGATGATGGCCGAGGCACAGCGTCAGGGTGCTGGTATCATCATCACGAGCATTGGTCATCACATGGATTTACCCTACGAAAAAGTCTTTAAGCTATGAAACTCATTTGGAAACTCCTTCGCCGCCATCTCAGCGTCGGCCAGCTCGTAGGCTTTTTCTTTGCCAACCTGCTCGGTATGCTCATCGTGCTGTTGTCCTTGCAGTTCTACGAGGACATCCTTCCTGCCTTCACTGGCGATGACGGTGTGATGAAGAACACCTATATCATTGTCTCCAAGCAAATTTCCGCCGTCACCACGATGCGTGGCGAGGCGCAGACGTTCACCGAGGCTGACATCCGCGACTTCGAGAGCCAGCGTTTCACCAAGCAGGTGGGCGCTTTCACCGCCTCGCAATATCAGGTCTATGGCTCGCTGTCGATGGGTGGTATGGGCATTGGCACGAATATGTTCTTCGAGAGCGTGCCGGACGAGTTTGTCGATAACAAATGGCCGACGGCGCGCGAGGGTGAAGTGCCAATCATCCTCCCACGTTCCTATCTCGCTCTCTACAATTTCGGCTTTGCACAGAGTCAGTCGCTCCCCAAGCTGTCCGAAGGCGTAGTCTCGATGATTCAGATGGATGTCCGGCTGCGTGGCGAGGGTGGGAGAGAGGTGAACCTCAAAGGACGCGTCGTCGCCTTCTCTACACGCTTGAACACGGTGCTTGTTCCCCTGTCCTTCATGCAGCGAATGAATCAGGAACTGGCTCCGAACGCTTCGTCAGCACCTACGCGGCTCATCGTTGAAGTCAAGAATCCCACCGACGATGCCATCGCCGCTTATATTCAGGATCATGGCTACGAGTTAGAGAACGACACGCTCGATGCCGGACGCGCCACGTATTTCCTGAAGGTCGTAGCGGGCATCGTGATGGCTGTGGGCCTGCTCATCAGTGCCCTCTCGTTCTACATCCTCATGCTCAGCATTTATCTCTTGGTGCAGAAGAATGCCGATAAGCTCCAGAATCTCTTGTTGATCGGCTACTCGCCCGCTCGCGTCTCGCGTCCCTACCAGTTGCTGACCATCGGTCTCAATGCCCTTGTGCTCCTCCTCTCCTTCATGCTTCTCTTCTGGATCAGAAGTCTATATTTGGAGCGTCTTTGGGAGATGTTTCCCACGCTCAGCGAAGGTTCCGTCACGATGACCATTCTCATCGGTTTCGCCCTCTTCGTCTTCGTTTCGTTTCTTAACATCGTTGTCATTCGCCGCAAAATCAACCGCCTCACTCCACGCTTCAAGCGTTTGAAAGGAGGATTATACCGCACCATCAATGGTAAATAAAGAGCTTTGTTCCCCCTTGTTATCGCTATATCTGTCCCTGACAGGCGCACAACCCAAGACCGTTGAATCCATCACAGGTTCAGGCAGCAACCGCCAGTATTTCCGCCTTACCTCTGCTGAAGGTCAGAGCGTGATCGGCGTTGTCGGCACTTCGCTCGAAGAGAATCATGCTTTCATCACCCTCGCCAGTCATTTTGCGACGAAGGGTCTGCCCGTGCCTCGCATCCTTGCCGTCTCTTCCGACGAACGTTGCTACCTGCAAGAAGATCTCGGCTCACGTTCCCTCTTCGATGCCCTCCGTGCGGCTCGTGAAGCGGGTGGTGCATACGGTGAGGCCGAGCGCGACCTCCTGCGGCGTGCCATCGCTGTGCTCCCTCGCCTGCAAGTCCTTGGAGCTCAAGATCTCGACTTCTCCGTCTGCTATCCCCAAGAGTCGATGGACAAGACCAACGTCCTCTTCGACCTCAACTACTTCAAATACTGTTTCCTCAAGCCCGTCGCCTGTCGTGATGCCCTCGACTTCCACGAGTTGCGCCTCGAACAAGACTTTCGTAGGCTGGCGAAAGATCTTATAGCTGGCCCAGACTCAGACCCGGACTCTTCCTTCGCCCAGTTTTTTCTCTACCGCGACTTCCAAGCCCGCAACGTCATGCTTGATGCCGCTGGCAATCCACATTTCATTGACTTCCAAGGCGGTCGCCGCGGACCGTTGGAGTACGATCTCATCAGCTTCCTTTGGCAAGCCTCTGCCCGCTATCCTGCATCTCTGCGCGAGGAACTCATTGGCGTTTATGTGGAGGAGATGAAGACCATCAATCCCACGTTTGACGAAGCACTTTTCCGTCAGCGCCTCCCGCTCTTCGTCCTCTTCCGCCTGCTGCAAGTGTTGGGCGCTTACGGCTTTCGTGGCTATTTCGAGCGCAAGCAACACTTCCTCGACAGCATTCCGCCCGCTCTGCAGAACCTTCGCGCACTCCTGCAACAAGAGGGCAGTTGTCCGTATCCGGAATTGAGGAAAGTCTTGAAGACCCTCTCCCCGCTCCCCAGTAAGGGGGAGAGCCTCACTTCGTTCGAAAACACCGCGCAGCCCATTCCCACCCTTATGGGAGGGATGCCAAAAGGGTGGGGTGGGTCTTTAACTGTCCGCATCTTCTCCTTCTCCTACAAACGCGGCATCCCCGAGGACAACAGCGGCAATGGCGGGGGATATGTCTTCGACTGCCGTTCCACCCACAACCCAGGTCGTTACGAGCCTTACAAACAGCTCACAGGTTTGGACGCACCCGTCATCAAGTTCCTCGAAGACGATGGCGAGATCCTGACGTTCCTCGACAGTGTCTATCGCTTGGCCGATGCCCACGTGGAGCGTTACCTCCAGCGCGGCTTCACCGACCTCATGTTCTCCTTTGGCTGCACAGGCGGCCAGCATCGCTCCGTCTATTGCGCCCAACATCTCGCCGAGCACCTCCATAGGAAATACGGCATCCGCATTGACCTCACCCACCGCGAGCAAGGCATCCACACCGTCCTGCCCGCTTCACAATAGCCTGTGCCAACCATTAGCTCCC
The DNA here is from genome assembly GCA_905236985.1 of uncultured Bacteroidaceae bacterium. GTDB lineage: Bacteria > Bacteroidota > Bacteroidia > Bacteroidales > Bacteroidaceae > Physcousia. Next base: position 18,219 of record CAJORF010000018.1, read on the forward strand.
TCTTTCTCTCAGCCCCATCACACAATAATCCCGCCCTTTGCCCGTTATATAAAAGATTACCCTTCTCTCCATCAGTGAAACGCCACCTTCCATATCTCCTTTTACTCCTCTTCTCATTCCTTCTTCCCGTTGCCACCCTCGCGCAGGAAGAGGTTCTTGAACCCTCCTCCACAACCGACACCCTCACCTGCACCATCAGTGGCCGCATCGTTGACGAAGACCAGAAACCGCTACCTTTCGTCACCGTCAAGGTGGAAGGGCAGATGGCTGGTGACATTACTAATCTCGATGGACGATATAAATTTGATTTCCAAACAGGTGATTCCGTCGTGCTAAACTATTCCTTGATGGGCTACGAGAAGAAGTCGAAGACGCTCAAGCATCCTCGGGGCAAGCTCGTATGGAATGTTACTATGCGCTCTGGCGGCACCGAAATGCAGGAGGTAACGGTCAAGGAAGTGCGCCGACAGATGGGCACGACACAGGAACTCAACACCGAGGACATCAAGCGTATGCCCTCCACCACGGGTAATGCTGTCGAGGAACTGGTGGCGACGCAAGCTGGTGTCTCGTCGCACAACGAGCTCTCCTCGCAGTACAATGTTCGTGGCGGCTCGTTCGACGAGAACTGTGTCTATGTCAATGGCATGGAGGTCTATCGTCCGCTGCTCATCTCTAGCGGTCAGCAGGAAGGACTCTCCGTCATCAATTCCGACATGGTCGAACGGGTGCAGTTCTCCGCAGGTGGCTTTGAGGCCAAGTACGGCGACCGTATGTCCAGCGTCCTCGACATCACCTACAAACGTCCTGAACGTCACGAAGGATCCGTGGGTGCAAGCCTCTTGGGAACCAATATCTATGACGGCTTCCGCATCAAGAACTTCTCGCTCTCACAGGGTTTCCGCTACAAGAGTAACCGCTATCTGCTCGGCTCCCTGCAGACTTCAGGCGAGTATGATCCTTCATTCATCGACTATCAGGCTTTCCTCTCCTGGCAACCTACCCGCCTGTGGACGATTGATGTCATTGGCTATATCTCGCGCAACAACTATCGCTTCAAACCCAAGGATCGCGAGACCAACTTTGGCACGATGGAGGATGTCAAGAGCTTCAAGGTCTATTTCGACGGCGAGGAACAAGATCTTTTCCGCACGATGTATGGCGCATTGAACATCTCGCGTAAGTTTGGCGAGCGGAGCACCCTCACGCTCTCTGCCTCCGCTTTCTCCACCAAAGAACGTGAGACCTATGACATTCAGGGACAGTACTGGCTTGATGACGCTAACACCGCCGAGCAACTCGCCGTAGGAACATATATGGAACACGCGCGCAACTTCTTGACGTCCAACACACAGACCGTGCGTGCACTCTATGAGTTCAAGCACCGTGGTCATCACCTACAGACGGGTTTTCTCTTCAAGCATGAGAGCATCCGCGAGAACACGCGTGAGTGGGAGTTCCGCGACTCCGCAGGCTATTCCATGCCCCACTACGGCGACCGCCTCGAACTCATCTACAACCTCAAGAGCGTGCAGAGCATCTCGTCGAATCGCCTCGAATTGTATGCTCAGGACACCTGGCGCACGGAATCCAAGTTGGGCATCTTCTCCATCAATTACGGCGCACGTCTCAGCCACTGGTCGTGGAATGGTGAATGGCTCTTCTCGCCGCGTGCCAGCATCGGTTTCGTACCAGCCAAGAACGATAACCTCACCTTCCGCCTCGCTACGGGTATGTACTATCAGGCTCCTTTCTACAAGGAGTTACGTGATACGATGACCATCGACGGAGCCACCGTCGTGCAGCTCAATCGCGACATCAAGAGCCAACGCTCGTTTCAGGTAGTGCTCGGAGGCGAGTACAAGTTCCGTGTAGCTGATCGCCCGTTCAAGTTCACCACCGAAGTCTATTACAAGGCACAGAGCCGTCTGAATCCCTATAATGTTGACAACCTGAAGATTGTCTATTATGGTCGCAACGAGGGTACGGGCTATGTCGCAGGTGTCGATTTCAAGGTCTATGGTGAGTTCGTGCCCGGCACCGACTCGTGGATCTCCTTCTCGCTGATGAAAGCTTCCATGAAGCTGCACGGCAAGACCATTCCGCAGCCTACCGACCAACGTTGGAACCTCAATTTCTTCTTCTCTGACTATTTCCCTCACACCGATCGATGGAAGATGACGCTCAAGATGGCATTTGCTGGCGGTCTGCCTTTCGGTGCTCCCCACTCTGGTTTGGAGCAACACTACTGGCGCGCCCCTGCCTATCGTCGCGTCGATCTCGGCATGAGTTATCGTTTGCTCAACAATGAGGATCACCACCGCCGCAAGGGACTGGGTCAGCATCTGCGCAATGTCTGGCTTGGCCTTGACTGTTTCAACGTGCTCGGTCTCAACAACGTGGCCTCCTATCTCTGGATCACTGACATCTCACGTCAGCAATACGCTGTACCCAACTACCTCACAGGCCGCCTCATCAATGCCCGGTTCCTCATTGAATTCTAACAATTAAAAAGAATTATATTAAGGGATTATGGACACAAAAAGACAGTTACTGGATCTTGTCGGTTCCTCGTTGTGGGGAACGCGGGTAGATCTGAGAGGACAGGAGTGGTCGCATGAGCAGTATCAGACCGTGATGACCTTGGCACGTGAGCAGTCCGTTGCGGGAATGGTGGCGCAGGGTCTGGTGGATTCGGGCGTCAAGCTGGAGCTCAAGGATGCAAAGGATGTCTATTCCATTCTGAGGAATATCAAGAAGATAAATGCCATCATGGATAATGCTGTGACACATCTGTGTCAGGCTTTGAACCGCAAAGGTTTCCGACATTTCATCTTCAAAGGTCAGACGATAGCTGCGATGTATCCTGATGCAACCTTACGACAGTGTGGCGACATCGACTTCATGGTTCACCCGGATGACTGGGATCAGGCTCTGGCTTATTTCAGGAAGGTACTTCCGTCTTCTGTTCATATCAATCACACGGACAAGGATATGCAATTTCAGGTGAATGGCGTGGCGTTTGAGATGCATTACCGGATGACCTCGTTTGCCTATCCCGGAAATCATAAGTATTGGGAGAAGGTGGTGATGCCAGAGGTGTGGAACAGCTTGACTGACGTGAGGATAGGGGAGACGGACGTGCGAACGATGGATGTGACATACTATACGTTGTATGCCTTTATTCACATCTTCAAGCATCTGATTTCCGACGGTATTGGTCTGAGGCATTTCTGCGACTGGGCAGTGCTGCTCACGCGGTTGACGAAGTCCTCACCAAGTCTGGCTCCGCTCGAGAAGCATTTAGAGGAGTTGGGCTTGAAGAAGGCGTTCACAGGTGTTGGGGCAGTCCTGACGGATAGTCTCGGACTGCCGAAGGAGTCTTTCCCGTTTGAGATCACGGAAGAGGATCACCGACGTGCTCCGCGTTTGCTTGAAAACCTCTTTGATATGGGTAATTTCGGCGTGAACCATGAATATCATGAAGAGAAGGGTGTGATACACGCCTTGGAGCACTTGGGACGTATCATGCAGCAGTCGCGCCGTTTCTATGGCTATGCTCCCAAGGAGGTGCTTTGGCGAGTTCCTTTTATGTTCAAATGGTGGGGTGAGAAGGCAATGAGGAAACTGAAAAAGGATGTGCCCGGTGTGGACACATCCTCTGTTGGGTAATGTGAAGAGAAGTATCGGTAATTACTTCCTGTCGCGATGAATGATGAAGCCGTGGCGAAGAGCCTTGTTGGGCTGAGTAGCACGTGTCTCGAAGTTGACGAAGGACTTCACTTCGTACTCGTCGTCCTTCTCGGTGTAGGTGTAGTTGACACCGTCAGCTGAGCGAAGAGCTTCATAGCTGTTGAACTCGTAGAAGCAGCGGTGAGTGTCGTTGTCGTTGTAGTCACCCGCCTCAGAGCTGGTACCGCTTTCCTCAACAGTGATCTTCACAGGCAGTTGAGCGCTGGCGCGACCGAACACGCCGAGGTAACTCAGAGCACCGAAGATGCCTTCCGGGTCGTTGCCCATAGCATATCTGATGAGGTTGGGAGTCCACTGGAAGAAGTTGTTCCAGTACTCAAGACCGTCTTCATAGTCAAAGCCGACAGTGATAGTAGCACGGTCGGTCTCTTTCTGACCACCCCAGTTCTCGGTGGAATTCCAGGACTTCTTGACGCGGCGCAGACGTGAGTTATTGTAGGAGAACTCCATGGTGTACTCGCTGTTGACGGTGAACTTCTCGCCCTCATCAGTGCCTTCAGCAGAGTAGCTGGTGGTGATCTTCTCGATCTGCTGGTTGCTGTTGTAGCTCAGCTTAACAGTGCCTTCGCCATTTTCAGTATATTCTTCGGTCGAATCACTCACTTTGGATGTGTACTTCACCTTCGTGATGTTGTTGTTGATGTCGAAGGTCAACTGGTAGTCATCTTGATAGCCGTTTTTGTTGATCTTGATTTCCTTGGCGGAGATGTCGAAGTCCTGGCCGTCGATGCGGATAATATCGAGCTTGCCATTAGTCTTATAGAAGAAGCGGGTGTCGCCCACGCTCTTCACGCGGTAGCCAATGGGAAGGTCGTTAATGGCCAAGTCATTATCGATTTCGCCAATCGATTTCTCTTCGAGACCATCGGTCTTACATGAGGTGTTGATGAGCCCAAAGCCCAGGGTAGCAAGGCTGATGGCTGCGATGGAAAAAATCTTCTTCATAATTGGATAAAAGATTAATTAAAGTGAATAAAAAGGTGAATTGAAAGTGTGTGTTACTTCTTCATTTCGTCCTCGTCCTTCATGTCGATTTCTTCGCCTTTTGGGGTGTAGAATTCGTATTGCAGGAAGGCGAGGCGCTGGTTAGGCATAATGCGGACGCCAAAGCCGTACTTCATCTGCCAGCGGCGCTTCAGTGAGATGAGGCCCTGGTTGATGTAGGCGGCAACATAGGGATGTACGTGCAAGACAAAGGAGCGTATGCCCAGTTGAGTGACGAGCTTGTCAATCTTTTCTTCGAGAACGTCAGTGAAGAGGAAACTGGACTTGATAGTACCCTTACCGAGGCAGGTTGGACAAGTCTCATCAACGCGCACTTCCATGACGGGGCGCACGCGTTGACGTGTGATTTGCATCAGCCCGAACTTGCTCAGCGGCAAGATATTGTGGCGCGCACGGTCGCGTTTCATATTCTCTACCATACGTTCGTAGAGTTTCTGGCGGTCTTCGGCGACAGCCATATCAATAAAATCGACGACGATGATGCCGCCCATATCTCGCAATCGCAGCTGGCGTGCCAGTTCGTCGGCAGCACCTAAGTTGACTTCGAGTGCGTTGGCCTCTTGCCCATCGGGGTTCTTGATGCGGTTTCCGCTGTTGACATCGACAACGTGCAAAGCCTCGGTATGTTCGATGATGAGGTAAGCCCCGTGCTTGTAGCTGACGGTCTTACCGAAGGAGGTCTTGATCTGTCGTGTCACATCGAAATTGTCGAAGATGGGCAATTTGCCCTTATATAATTTGACAATCTCGGTCATCTCTGGAGCTATCATCTTGACGTAGTCGCGTATCTCGTCGTAGATGATAGGGTCGTTGATGTAGATGTTCTCGTAAGTGGGATTGAAGAGATCGCGCAGGAGGGCGACGGTGCGGCTAGTCTCCTCATAACAGAGGCAGGGCAGATCCTTGGCGCGCTGTGCACGTGCGATGGCGTCTTCCCATCGCTTGAGCAGGATCATGAGCTCCTGATCGAGTTCCGCCACGCGCTTGCCTTCGGCTACGGTGCGCACGATGACACCGAAGTTCTTGGGCTTGATGCTTTGGATGAGCTGTTTGAGGCGGGCGCGTTCGGCACTGGACTTGATCTTGGAGCTGACGCTAACTTTGTCTGTAAAGGGTACGAGGACGAGGAATCGTCCCGGGAAGGTGATCTCGCACGTCAGCCTGGGACCCTTGGTAGATATGGGTTCCTTAATAATTTGCACGAGCAATTCCTGCCCAATCTGCAGGTCGTTCTGCACGCTGCCTTCCTTGGGCAGCTCGGGTTGGATGGTGGCTCGTGAGATGGGGAAGAGGTTCTTCTTGTCGCTGGAGACCTGTTTAAGGTACTTGACATAGGAGTTGAACTGAGGCCCCAGGTCGAGATAGTGGAGAAAGGCGTCGCGCTCATGGCCTACGTTGACGAAGCAGGCGTTCAAGCCCGGCATGAGCTTTCGAACGCGCGCGAAATAGATGTTGCCTACGTTGAAGCTTGCCTGCTGCTCTTCCTCCTGATACTCGACGAGTCGCTTATCTTCAGTCAGGGCGATGGCAATCTTCTTCGGTTGGACATCTACGATAACTTCACAGGTCATGAGATTTTACAATTTTACATTTTTACGTTTTCACAATTCAGTCAACTTGTCACTCGTCAACTTGTCACTCGTCAACTTGTCACTCGTCAACTTGTTAACTCATCAACTAATTATAAACAAGGAACAAACCGACCCCAGAGCAGGAGTGTGATTTGTTCCTCGTTGTGACTCACTAAGTCCGAATGACTGACGAGTCAAAACAGAGCATCTTACTTGCTCTTATGTCTGTTCTTTCTCAGTCTTTTCTTACGCTTGTGAGTTGACATCTTGTGTCTTTTTTTCTTTTTTCCGCTCGGCATAACTGATAGTTTTTTTAATGAATAAAATAATGTGACGTTATTCTCGTTTACTTCTTAACGGCATCGAAGAAGACCTTAGCGGGCTTGAAGTGAGGAATGTTGTGCTCGGGGATGATCATCGTCGTGTTCTGCGTGATATTGCGAGCGGTCTTCTGAGCGCGCTTCTTCAGTATAAAGCTACCGAAACCACGGAGGTAAACGTTCTCCTCGTTAGCGAGAGAGACCTTCACTTGCTCCATGAATGATTCAACGACTGTAAGTGCTGTGGTCTTGTCAATGCCAGTCTCCTTAGAGATGAAGCCGACGATTTCTGCTTTTGTCATTTTCGTTAATGATTGATAGGGTTAATTATTATAATTATGTTTCTTTTTAAATTGGGCTTGCAAAGGTAGCAACTTTCAAGCAGTTACGAAAATCTTTCGCCATATTTTTTACTAAAAAGTGAGATTCTGGGCTCTTTTTTATCATTTTAAGGTCTTTTTTGCCTATCTTTGCACCATGAATAGCACTTTTTCGACCTCATTACTGCGGTGGTTTGCGCTTCATGGACGAGATTTGCCGTGGCGCGATACCAACGATGCGTACGCGATATGGCTCAGTGAAATCATTCTGCAACAGACGCGTGTGGAGCAGGGAAGAGCCTATTGGGAGCGTTTCATGGTTCGCTTCCCTGATGTGGCATCCCTCGCGGCGGCATCCGAGGACGAGGTGCTGCGGCTGTGGCAGGGGCTCGGCTACTACAGTCGTGCGCGAAATCTTCACACCGCTGCTCAGCAGATTGTGAAACTTGGGCACTTTCCATGTACGTATGACGGCATACGGGCATTGAAGGGCGTAGGTGACTATACCGCCGCCGCCGTCGGTTCCTTTGCCTTCGGACTGCCTGTGGCCGCCGTCGATGGAAATGTCTATCGCGTGTTAGCGCGTTATTTCGGCATCGACACGCCCATCAATACGGCTGAAGGCAAGCGTGTGTTTGCAGATCTGGCCTCTGAGTTGCTACCCCCGAAGGAGGCGGGCACGTTCAATCAGGCGATGATGGACTTCGGCGCGACGCAATGTTTGCCCAAGGGAGCTCGCTGCGATGGATGTCCGCTGGCTGAGACATGTGTGGCAAGATGCGAGGGTAGGGTAGCGGACTTGCCTGTAAAACTCAAAAAAACAAAGATTCAACAGCGGCGACTCGTATATATATATATAAGGTGTAACGGCGAGACCGCCATTCATCGTCGTGGAGCAGGCGATATTTGGCAGGGATTGTGGGAACCAGTAGCAGTGGAGAATGGAGAATGGTGTATGGAGAATGGAACATGGGGAATGAATGGGGCGGTGCTCGTGGCTAAGGACGTGAAGCACGTGCTGACTCACCGCATTCTGCTGGCTGATTTCTTTCTCCTGGAGCTCACTGCGAAACCGGCCTTACCCGACGGTTATATCTGGATTCCTGAATCTGCCCTTGATGACTACGCCAAGCCGCGCCTCATAGAACGCTTTCTGGAACTTCTCTAATTGACGGTGGTCTGTTAAAATTATTAAATGTTTCATTTTTTCTGTGCCTTTCGCGCGTGTACCTTATTATAATTTAGTTATCTTTGTGCCGCTTTTGATAAGCTGAGATTACAAATCAAGGTAATGACTGAGACAATTACTCACGAAGCAGTGGTGAAAACCATTGATGTTGAGCGCGTTTGCGTGACGATACTCCAATCGTCGGCATGTTCGGGCTGTGCTGCGCGTAAAATGTGCAACAGTGCTGAGGCCAAGGAGAAGGATGTGGAGGTCAGTGCACAGAATGCATCATCTTTTCATGTGGGGGAGCGCGTGCTGCTCGAAGGACGGTTGTCCGATGGGCGCAAGGCTGCGCTCATCGCCTACGGTTTGCCGCTCGTGCTGCTGCTGCCTGTGCTGTTCATCGTGATGGCACTGACGGGCAGCGAAGTTCAAGGCGCGCTGTGGTCGCTGGCTACGGTGGCTGCCTACTATCTCATCGTGTTTCTCTTCTTCCGCAAACGTTTGCAACAAAACTTTTCATTTCGCATTAAATCATCAATAAATAATTAATCATGACTCAAACCTTCGAATAGCATAATATTCAGCTCACTCCCTTATAGGGAGGGAGGGGGGAGAGTCCTCAAATTTTCAAACAACATGAATGTAATCCTGATTGCAGTGATTGTTCTTGGCTGTATTGGACTGGTGGCAGCGCTTATCCTGTTCCTTGCCGGCAAGAAATTCGCTGTGCATGAAGACGAGCGCATTGCCAAGGTGCAGGAAGTGCTACCTGGAGCCAACTGCGGCGGCTGCGGCTTCCCCGGATGCGGCGGTTTTGCCGGTGCTTGTGTGAAGGCAGCAGACAAAGGCTCGCTCGAAGGACTGCTCTGCCCCGTGGGCGGTCAGCCCGTGATGGAGCAGGTGGCCGACATCCTCGGCATGAAGGCTGAGGCGGCTGCGCCTAAGGTGGCTGTCATCCGTTGCAACGGAACCTGTGAGAGCCGTCCGCGCATCGCTGAGTTCGATGGTGCTCGGAGTTGTAAGGTGCAGCAGATGTTGGGCTCAGGCGAGACAGCTTGTGCCTACGGTTGCCTCGGTTGTGGCGACTGCGTAGCTGCTTGCCAGTTCGATGCTATCCACATGAACCCTGCGACGGGTCTGCCCGAGGTTGATGAGGAGAAGTGTACCGCATGTGGCGCCTGCTCCAAGGCTTGTCCGCGAGGCATTATTGAAATCCGCCTCAAGGGCTTGAAAAACCGCCGAGTCGTGGTGCTGTGCAACAACAAGGATAAGGGCGCACTCACCCGTAAGGCTTGCACTGTTGGTTGTATCGCCTGCCAGAAGTGTGTGAAGGTCTGCAAGTTCGAGGCCATCACCATTGACGCAAACCTCGCCCACATCGATGCTGAGAAATGCAAGCTCTGCCGTAAGTGCGAGGATGAATGTCCGCAGAACGCCATCCATGCCTTCAACTTCCCACCGAGGAAGCCGAAGACCGAAGCTCCTGTCGCAGAGAAAGCTACGGCATCCGCAGCTCCTGCTACAGAGAAACCTGCTATCCCCGAAACACCAGCCCAATCGTAAAATCGTAAATTGTCAAATCGTCAAATATGAAGACATTTAATATTGGCGGTGTTCATCCCGCAGAGAATAAACTATCCGCTGCATCACCCATCAAGGTTGCAGCGATTCCCAAGCAAGCTGTCTTCTCGATGTTCCAACATATCGGAGCTCCTGCCGTACCCGTTGTCAAGAAGGGCGACGAGGTGAAGGTGGGCACGCTCCTTGGCGAAGCCGGCAAAGGACTTAGCGTACCTGTCTTCTCCAGCGTGAGCGGTAAGGTTGCCAAGGTGGAGCCTGTGCTCGACTCCAGCGGCACTCGCCGTATGGCAGTCGTTGTTGATGTCGAAGGCGACGAATGGGAAGAGACTATTGACCGCTCAGATCAACTCGTGACCTTCAAAGACCTCGGCAATATCACTGCCGCCGAAGTCGTCAACCGCATCAAGGCAGCCGGCATCGTAGGTATGGGCGGTGCAACGTTCCCTACGGGCATTAAGCTGTTGCCCCCTCCTGGTACAAAGGCTGAAGCCATTATTGTCAACGCCGTCGAGTGTGAGCCTTATCTCACAGCCGATCATCGTCTGATGCTTGAGAAACCTGAACAGATTCTTGTGGGCGTTCAGCTCATCAAGCATGCCGTGAACTGCTCCAAGGCTTTCATCGGCATCGAGATGAACAAGCCTGACGCCATCAAGCTGCTCACCGACCTCCTCAAAGAAAAGGCTGCGCAATATCCGGGCATCGAGGTTGTTCCCTTGAAGGTCAAGTACCCTCAGGGTGGAGAGAAGCAGTTGATCGATGCCGTCATTGGCCGTCAAGTGCCTGCACCTCCTGCACTCCCCATCAACGTTGGTGCCATTGTGCAGAATGTAGGTACGGTCTATGCCATCTACGAGGCTGTCACGAAGAACAAGCCATTGATTGAACGCATCATAACCGTCACTGGTAAAAGTGTTGCTCAACCCTCCAATTTCCTCGCCCGCATCGGTACGCCTATGCAACAGCTCATCGATGAGGCTGGCGGTCTGCCCGAAGATACAGGTAAGATCATCGGTGGCGGTCCGATGATGGGACGTGCGCTGATGTCGCTTGATGTGCCTGTCACCAAGGGTTCCAGCGGACTGTTGCTCATGACCGAGAAGGAGAGTCGTCGTGGCGAAGTATCCCCCTGCATCCGCTGTGCCAAGTGCGTCAGTGCCTGCCCGATGGGACTCGAACCCTACCTCCTCGCTTCCTACACTCGCCTGAAGGACTGGGACGGCTGCGAGAAGAACGACGTCACCTCATGTATCGAATGTGGCTCCTGTGCCTTTACCTGTCCTTCCAACCGTCCGCTCCTCGACCACATCCGCGTGGCCAAGCAGACCGTCATGGGAATCATCAAGGCAAGGCATATGGAAGCGATAAAAAAGTAGTTTTCAATTCATAATTAACAATTCATAATTCATAATTAATAAACATAATTGCTGTTCGATGAAGACAGACAATGTTGTGAAGCAAAAAAGTATGGATTTTGCAGTTCGGATTGTGAAACTCGTCAGATATCTTGTTAAAAATATGACGTATGTGGAACAACCCATCTGCACACAAACCATCAAATGCGGAACAAGCATTGGTGCCAATATTAGAGAAGCTGAACATGCTGAAAGTAGAGAAGATTTCATCCACAAGATGAAGATTGCCCTTAAAGAAGCCAATGAGGCCGACTTTTGGCTCGAGCTACTCTATAAAACGGAATATATCAATCAGCAGCAGTATGAAAGTTTGGATAAGGATTGTAAAGAATTGAATAAACTTCTCACGGCTATTGTTAATACAACAAAAGGTAATAATTGAATAACCATTAATTCATGTTCACGATTTGTTCTGGTATCAATTGTGAATTATGAATTGTGCATTATGAATTAATTTTTTATGAAACCCATCATTTCCCTTTCACCCCACGTCCACGGCGGCGACTCGGTACAGAAGAATATGTACGGTGTGTGCATAGCTCTGGTGCCTGCATTGCTCGCCTCGCTTTGGTTCTTCGGACTGGGGGCTGCCATCGTACTTGCAACGTCGGTGGTTGCATGCGTGTTTTTTGAGTGGGCCATCACACGCTTCATTCTCGGTCGTGAGCGGCTGACCATCTGCGACGGCTCTGCCGTGCTGACAGGTCTGCTCCTCGGCTTCAACTTGCCCTCGAATCTTCCTATTTGGATCATCATCATTGGTGCTCTCGTTGCTATCGGTATCGGTAAGATGACCTTTGGCGGACTGGGCACAAATCCATTCAACCCCGCATTGGTCGGACGTGTCTTCCTGCTCATCTCTTTCCCTGTGCAGATGACGACGTGGCCCGTCAGTGGTCAGCTCGGTTATGCCGATGTTGAGACCGGCGCCACGCCGCTCTTCATCATGAAGGAGGCCATCAAGAATGGCGATGCCAGCATGCTGAACCAGCTGCCCTCGTCCCTCGATATGCTCCTGGGTCAGACGGGCGGTTCACTCGGTGAGATCAGCGCCCTCTGCCTGCTCATCGGCTGCATCTATATGGTCTGCCGCAAGATCATCACCTGGCACATTCCTGTCTCCATTCTTGCCACGGTATTCCTGCTCGCTGGTCTCTTCCATCTCATCGACCCGATGTATGCAAATCCCGTGCAGGTCGTCCTCTCTGGTGGTCTGATGCTCGGTGCTTGCTTTATGGCTACCGACTACGTCACTTCGCCGATGACTGGTAAGGGACAGATCATTTACGGTGTTGCTATCGGTGTGCTCACAGTGCTCATCCGCGATTTTGGCTCCTATCCCGAGGGCATGAGCTTCGCCATCCTCATCATGAATGGCTTCACACCGCTCATCAATACCTATGTCAAACCTAAACGCTTTGGGGAGGTAAAAAAATGAAAAAGCTACCATCAACATTACCTAACATGCTCATTGTGCTGACCCTCATCTCGGTCATCGCCGCTGGAGCATTAGCCTATGTGAACAAAATCACTACAGGTCCCATTGCAGAGAACAAGGCTCGCGTGCTCGCCGAGGGCATCAACAGCGTCTTAGGCGTCACAGATGCCCAAGTGCAGGAAACCACGACGGTTCAGGATGCCAATGGCAATGATGTCATCCTTTATGCTACCGACAAAGGTATGGCCGTACAGGCTATCGATCCCAACGCTTTTGGCGGCAACCTTAAGGTGCTCGTCGGGTTCTCAGACGGAGGGACCATCAAGGGTTACACCGTCCTTGAACACGCTGAGACGCCCGGCCTCGGTGCCAAAGCCAACTTCTGGTTCCAAAAAGGCGAGAAGGGTGACATCATCGGAAAGAATCCCGGCGAGAAGGAACTTATCGTCTCGAAAGACGGTGGAGATGTGGATGCTATCACCGCTTCCACCATTACCTCCCGTGCCTTCCTCCGCGCCGTCAACGTCGCATTCCATGCGTATGCTGGAGCAAGTGCGACGGCTGATGTAGAGACAGGAGCCACACCTCAAAATAAAAATTAAAAAAGAAAAGAGAATTTACTTTTTCTCTTTTTATATCTTACCAGATTATGAAATACTTTAAAATCCTCTGGAACGGCATACTCAAGGAGAACCCGACTTTCGTCCTGCTCCTTGGTATGTGCCCAACACTCGGAACCACTTCCAGCGCCATCAACGGAATGTCGATGGGGCTGGCTACGATGGCTGTCCTCATCTTCTCCAACTTGATTATCTCCTGCATCAAGCAGTTGATTCCTGACATGGTTCGTATCCCGTCGTACATCGTCGTGATTGCCAGCCTCGTCACTGCTCTGCAGATGATCATGCAAGCCTACACGCCAGAGATGTATGCCACACTTGGTCTCTTCATCCCCCTTATTGTGGTGAACTGCATCATCCTCGGTCGCGCTGAAGCCTTTGCTGCCAAGAACGGCCCCATCGAGAGCCTCTTTGACGGTATCGGTATTGGTCTCGGCTTTACCATCGCCCTGACGCTCCTCGGCGGCATCCGCGAACTCCTCGGCACTGGCAAGCTCTTTGGCGTTGAGCTCTACTCCGAGAACTATGGAATGCTCCTCTTCGTCCTCGCCCCCGGTGCCTTCATCGCACTCGGTTATCTCATCGCAGTCGTTAAGAAAGTCGCAAAAATTTAAAAAATATGGCATACTTACTCATATTCTTCTCAGCTATCTTTGTTAACAACATCGTATTCTCGCAGTTCCTCGGAATCTGCCCGTTTCTCGGTGTGTCGAAGAAAGTGGATACCGCTCTCGGTATGTCCGCTGCTGTGGCTTTCGTGTTGACTATTGCCACAATTGTCACCTATCTGATTCAAATCCTGTTGGTCAAGTACGAACTCGTCTATCTGCAAACCATCGCCTTCATTCTCGTCATCGCTGCTTTGGTACAGATGGTGGAGATCATCCTGAAGAAGGTCTCGCCTGCGCTGTACCAGGCTCTCGGTGTCTTCCTACCATTGATCACCACGAACTGCGCCATCCTCGGCGTGGCCATCCTTGTGGCACAAGGCACTTACAATGCTCAAGGCATGGAACCCAATCTCCTCACCGGTGTTGTCTATGCTGTCTCCACTGCCCTCGGCTTCGGTCTGGCTCTGACTATCTTCGCCGCTATCCGCGAACAGCTGGCCATGATGGATATACCCAAGGGGATGCAGGGAATGCCCATAGCACTCGTCGTAGCCGGTCTCTTGGCTATGGCATTCATGGGCTTCAGCGGTGTTGATAACGGTCTCGCCAAGGTCTTCGGACTCTGATCGACGTTTCTTTTATGGCAAGAAAAAAGAAAGCACTGCCCTTGTTGGAGGGTGTGAAGATAGAAGCTGTCGCAGCTGAAGGAAAGGCTCTGGTAAGGGTGGATGACCTGGTGGTCTTCGTGCCCTTCGCCATCCCTGGTGATGTTGTCGATCTGCAGGTGACAAAGAAAAAGCACTCTTATGCTGAAGCAGAGGTGGTGCGGTTAGTGCAACCCAGTGCTGACCGCATCGCCCCTTTCTGCCCTCACTTTGGGGTCTGTGGCGGTTGCAAATGGCAGATTCTGCCCTACGAGCTCCAACTGGCTGCCAAGCAACAACAGGTGATGGATGCCTTGACGCGCATCGGAAAGGTGGAATTGCCTGAATGTCAACCCATCCTCGGATCCAAGAAGACGCAGGAATATCGGAATAAGCTGGAGTTTGGCTTTGCCAACCGTCGTTGGCTGACGAAGGAACAGATACGTTCGGGCGAACAGTTCGAGCGTCAGGAGAGCGTCGGCTATCACGCCAACGGTACCTTTGACAAGATCCTGCCTATCGAGGAGTGTCATCTGATGGATCCCATCAACGACCGCCTTCGCCTTGCCATACGTGATTATGCCTACGTGCATCATCTCACCTTCTTTGACGCCCGCGAGCACATTGGTCTGCTCCGAGGCATGATGATTCGTCTCTCGAACACAGGCGGTCTGATGTTGCTCATGCAGTTCTGCTTCTTTACTGACGCTGAACGACAGCAGGCGATGGCACTCATGACTTTTCTTCATGAGTCGTTCCCTGAGATCACTTCGCTACTTTATGTCAACAACCAGAAGTTTAATGATACTTTTGGCGACCTCCCCGTAGAGGTCTTTGCGGGCGATGACCATATCTTTTTGGAGATGGAGGGGCTGCACTTCAAGGTTGGAGCCAAGAGCTTCTACCAGACGAACACCGAGCAGGCCTTCGAATTATATAAGGTGGCGAGAGAGTTCGCAATAGGACAGGAAAGTCTCCCCTTACGGGGAGATTTAGAAGGGTCTTTAATTTATGACCTCTACACGGGCACTGGCACTATTGCCAATTTCGTTGCCCGTCACGCTCGCCAAGTCATAGGCATCGAGTATGTTCCAGAGGCCATTGAAGACGCTAAAATGAACAGTCAGATCAACGGCATCACCAACACACAGTTTTTTGCTGGTGATATGAAGGATATTCTCACTGATGCTTTCATCGCCAAGCACGGACGTCCAGACATCATCATCACCGATCCGCCGCGCGCAGGTATGCACGCAGATGTAATTCAGGTGATGCTGAATGCCGCGCCGACGCGTATTGTCTATGTGAGCTGCAATCCTGCAACACAAGCACGTGACCTTGCGCTGCTGGATGCAGACTACAAGGTCACGCGTATTCAACCTGTCGATATGTTCCCGCATACGCAGCACGTCGAGAATGTGGTGCTGCTGGAACGACGGTAGGATTCTTTCTTATTCAGCTCTCATCAGTTCATCGATTCCTGTTGCCTCCTTGAGTTGCGCCAGGGAATCCGCTTTTGCTTGCTCGACAGCTATGGAATCGCGGCGTATGCGATCCTCACGTTCGCGTGCAACATCGCGTGCCGAATAGGCTTCGGTGATGTATTCTCCATCGTCGTGGTTGGCAATGTATCTATCGTATGCTTCTGCTGTCCCAACCTTGTCAGCTGCTCGCCATTCGAGCGAGTCGATCTTGTGGAGTGCCATCTTGATAAAAGGTGAGCGCGGATGATCTTGCATGAAGTTGCGGAAGTCCTCGGGATTTCTGCTGGATGCAACCACTTCCCACACAGCATCCTCCTTTTGTAGTGCCTTGAGCTGCTCGCGCACTTCATCGAGATGCTTGCTGTCTGGATAGCGTGCTATGAAGTCCTCGAAGTTGAGAGGATCTGTGCAGTTGCGCAACAGCTCAAAAGCCTTCTCCTCGCTGTAGCGTCGTTGCTGGTAGTTGTCCCAGTAGAGATAAGCTCCGATGCCCACAATGACGATGACGAAGAGAAGCAGATACCAAGGGGTGCTTTTCTTGGGTGGCACTGGCGGAGTTGCCTCTTCGGACTGTACCTCCTTGTCGGACTCAGTCCCAGGCTCAAGCACAATCTTAGGTTGTGTCTCGAAGTGCGTTTGGCAGTGCGGACACTGTTTGACATCCATCAGGAGCAATTGTTGGCAAATGGGACAGCGCTTGACGTTACCTGCGATTTTAACACCGCACTCAGGACAAAAATCAGCTTTCGAAGAAACGCTGTGTCCACATTCGGGACATTTGATTAAACTCATATTATGAAGTTCTTTTTAATCGTTATTGTGGTCTTTTTGGCAATTGATGCCGTATTTTGAGTACAAAGGTACGTGATTTTCTCGACTTGAAGCAAAAAAAATCGAAAAAAGTTTGCTATTTCGCAAATAATGCCTACCTTTGCACCGCTTTTAAGAAGTGACGGGGCATTAGCTCATCTGGCTAGAGCGTTTGACTGGCAGTCAAGAGGTGGCGAGTTCGAGTCTCGCATGCTCCACAGATTAATAAGATAGTCCGCTGACAATCAGCGGACTATTCTTTTTCATCCTACAGAGGTTCCGTTTGAGGTTCCGTTTTTCTTATGCTTTTTTAACAGTTTGGCAGCCTTTTGAACCCTCATTTCAGCCGTTCAAGAGCATTTCGCTCTGATAATTTCCATCTTTGTTCTGTTTAGCTTTTCCCTTTATTTATCACATAGATACCCGTGGTAGTCAGCGTGGTTGCTACGGCATAATTCCATACAAACGTCTCATGAAGACACAGACAGGAGGTAACTGCACCCACAATGGGTATCAGCGAATTCCATATCGCAATCTTGCCTACAGGATTACACATAAGCAGTTTGTTATAAAGCGTAAAGCCTATCGTGGAAATACCGATGAGTAACAGAAGATATATGATGCCAATGAGGGTGACGTTAGGCAAAGTACCGCCCATCAACAAGCCAGGTATCACCAACAATGCGCCACCGATGCCAAGACTATAGCCCGTTCCGACAAACACATCCACCCGCTTTCCAACGCCTCTCGTCATCAGGCTTGCAAAGGCACTACATAAAGCATTGAGAATAATCATGCCATCGCCAAGAAAGGTAAATGATCCGCTTTCCTCACCGCTTAGATTAAGCGCGAGGATACCCGCGAAACCGATAGCACAGCCTGTCACCTTTCTAAGAGTCAGTTTGTCGCTCTTGAAGAACATGCAGGCAAGAAGAACCAGCACAAACACACTCATAGAGTTCAGGATGGCGGCACGACTGCCCTGACTGTGCGACAATCCGATATAGAAACAAGCATAATGCAACGTAGTATTCAACAGTGTGAAGGCCAGCAGGAACAAGCAGCTTCCCCAAACATGAGTTTTTGCGGATTCCTTTAGGTCAAATGACCGATGAGTTATGCAAGCTATGGATAGGATAATAATACCTGATACAAAAAAACGGATACCAGCAAACAGCATCTTACTGCCCGTCATCTCTGTCGTAATCTCAAACTCTGCAAATCCAAGCTTGATAAGCGGATAGGCCCAACCCCACAGAAATGCAGCTGTAAACGCTAAGACAGCAGCCCATATAGGGCGCTGAAAAATACTGTTATTTGTTTTATAAGCCTCCATTATCATCTGTTCCCCTTCTTATTACATCTTCTCCATATGATACCCCATCCGCTTCAACTGCATAGCAGCGCCAAACAGATACAGTTGATGCAGACAGGTGACATAGCCTTCGAAGGCTCCCTTGGTACCTGGCTCGAAGTTCTGGTGCATCAGCGCATTGTTGACACGTGAGGCACATTCGCCGACCAGCTTCTCCATAGCATCATAGTCGCAGCCTCTCAGTCGCAGCACCTCTTCACGGACGTACTCGTCCATCGCGTCATATCCCCGCTTGTCACGCATAAAGGTATAGATATTCTCCAGATTGGAGTATATCTCCCATTCTGTGTCCCACATCTTGGCTACGGCCATTCCGATATACATCATCCAACCAAGAGATGCTTGTGGATAGTTCTGGAATTCACGAATGCCGTCGGGAATATAAGCACTGGATATTTCTTCCCATTTCCCTTCCACGTCAGGGCATTCAGGCAGACGTTCATCCACCTCCTTCAACCCCACCAGATACTGATGCAGGTCGTTATTCAATTGTACTTCAAATGTCTCCATAATTCTTTGTTTATTGATTTGGCAACACCACTCCTGGCAGGTTCTTCTTGAATGGGCCATTGATGGTATAGGCGATATTCTCTGCATCGAGTGCTTGGCGGAAACTGCGTATGTATTTGTGGCCTGGTGTCACAAGAAAGAAGCTTATGCAGAAGCGCCGTCCCACATTCACCACCTCCAACATGACATGCCCTTCAGCCAAGGTATAGGCCGCGCGGACGTAGGGCTCCAGTCCTCCCCATTGCATGTGACCGATGTAGCTGATGTTGAACGTAGCCCTGGGTTGACTGGAGTAGCGTGAGTGTGTGATATTATATTTGCGCTTGGCCTCCAGCGTTGGTAGCGTGTCCGTCACCTCGTAATCCGCCACAACGCGCCGCAACTCGGCGGCAGCATTCTCCAGTGTCCTCTGCTCGTCCATGGTCTTGCGGGTGAAGGCCGACAACTCGTTCATGGACCATGAAGCCATATCCCTCGCATAGGGGACATACAGCAACTTCACCAGGTCGCGGTAGGAATTGGGGCAGCCCACATCCTTGCAGAAGTCGTGAGTGATACCTGCCACTATGGTCGCAGCCTTCTTCGGCAGAAACTTGTCAACGGCTTTCGTCATCAGCACTGCCAAAACGCTTGCTGGGGTTCCACCGTGTTCCTTAGCATAAGCCAGAAGCACCTCCTGTTCGATGTCGAAGGTGTAGTACTGCTGTGTGAAGAAGGGGCAGAGGGCCCCCATGATATAATCCTTATTAAAGTAATGTGCCTCGCGATCTGCAAACGGGAGCGTTATCTTCACGTCGGGCAGCGATTCCGTATCGGGGTAGTCAGTCTCACCTGGCAGCAGCGGCGAATCCGATAGACGTATGCCATCGCTGTCAGGTTTGACACCGTAAGCCTCATGGACATACTCGTAGAGGGTGGTCTTGACCCACTCCAACATTCCGGCGGCACCCGTCAGCGCGTGATGGATGTTGAAGAAAATGTCACAGCCATCATAATCGATGAAGCACAAGTGCCCGTTCACCTCTGCAGAGCCCAGACTGGGGCTCTTCTTCTGCGTGCGGCATACCACAATGGGCTGCTCATGATGTCGCAGAACATAGCATCCCGCACGATCCACCTCCACGCGAACGGCAAAATAGGGATAGCGCTTGATAGCTCTTTGTGCAGCGTTGTCGAGGGC
>CAJORF010000019.1 GCA_905236985.1 uncultured Bacteroidaceae bacterium
AATATACTCCCCTCCCTCACAGGAAGGGGCAAGGGGGTGGATCTTTATTTCCGGATAATAGGGCATCTCGAGGCAGTCGGGCATGTGACACGTGAACGAGACATCAAGGATGGCTGTGCGGATGCCGTGGTTTTCGACAATATCGACCACGGAGGCCACAAGGGGACCTGTCTGCCAGGCGAAAGCACTGCCGGGTTCGAGGATCATGCGGAGATGTGGCCAGCGGGCGTGGAAATCGCGGAGGGTCTGGACGAGGAGTTCGACGTTGTAGTCCTTGCGGGTCATGAGATGGCCTCCGCCAAAGTTGATCCACTTCAAGCGTGGAAACCAGGGGGAAAACTTATCAATAATATGTTCAAGCGTACCCGCGAAGGTTTCTGCGGAGCTCTCGCAGTGGCAATGAATATGGAAACCTTCGATGGCAGCAGGGAAGTCTGAGGGGGAAGGGAGGTCGGCAGCGAGGACACCGAAGCGCGAGCCAGGGGCACAGGGGTTGTAGAGCTCGGTCTCAATCTCGCTGTACTCGGGGTTGACGCGGAGGCCGAAAGAGCGAGAGTCCAGCCTGAACCTATAAAACTGGGAGAGGCTGTTGAAGGTGATGTGAGAGGAGCAGCGGAGGATCTCGGGGAAGTCGCGCTCGGTGTAAGCAGGGCTGTAAGTGTGAGCTGGGGCTCCAAACTCCTCGAAGGCCAAGCGTGCCTCGTCGGGGGAAGAGGCTGTAGTGGCACTGATGTATTCGCGGAAGATGGGGAAGGTCTTCCACAGGGCAAAGGCTTTGAAAGCCAGGATAATCTCAGCACCTGAGCGGTCGGCTACGTCGCGAATGAGGGCGAGGTTACGGCGCAGCTTGTCTTCTTCAAGGAGGTAATAGGGGGTGTTCATTGTTTTTAAGCCCTCGGGAGAACCCTCGGGAACGGTGATTAGTAGATGAGTTTGACGCTGTCAACCCAAAAGGTAGTGCCGACAGCTCCCACGAAGGCAGTGCCGTAGCTACTGGCGAACTGAAGACAGAGATGAGTCGGAGTGTCATCGGGTGATCCCCATGCGACTTCATTGATTTTGACCATCTTACCCTTGGAGTTGAGCGCATATTTTTGTTCTTCGCCGCCAGCTTGAAGTTTCATATAGTCTTTGTAGAACGGTTCATGGGTAATGTCGCCATAATGAATCTCGAATTGAGCGTCGTTGACCCAGTCGGTATTCTTGTTGAAACGATGAATGACAGTTCCTATACGGTTGGCGAAGATATTGCCCTTTTCATCCTCCCAGCGTTTCTGCAAGAGGCAGACCAATCCGGGCGTGTCCATGCCAGCTATGGTCTTGACTGGACTGAAACCCGTCTGACGGATGCGGTCGGGTTTTCCTGAGAGCTGGACCTTGTAGTCAAACTGCACGGCTTTGGGCTTCTGGGTGAAAGGAATGCCGTAGTCGAGGTAGGCATAGGGGTTGGAACTGCTGGTGATGGGTTCCATCATTTTGCCGACATAGATTGAGCCAGCAGCGAGGACGTGTACGTTGACGATGCCCAATACTTTCACACCCACGATATGGCTCACCATCTTGACGCATTTGCCATTATCACGTGTTTCGGGATAGACGGTGACATTCGTCTTGTAAATGCCAGCGACCTTCGCCAAGATATTACTGTTAGCCCAAGGTGAACCACCTTGATTGGTGAAAGCACGCCGACCATCCCACCTGCCAGTGGGGCCAATCTCGTAAAGCGTCGTTGTATTGCCGCCGATGACCTGACTTTCGGTGATTTCGCGTGTAATCCACTGGTCGAAGTGTGAAAACTTCAACTGCTGCTGCGCCTGAGCGATGAGTGTCAGTTGCCAAACACAGGAGAGGAATAGGAATAATCTTTTCATCGTATCATTGTATGTTGTAACTAATTGAGCCCTATGCGGTCTTCTTCCTCGGGTTTGATGGTTAATGCATGAAGTGCCGCCAAGTCGCCATGGAAGATGTTGCAATCGACAAAGCCATTGATGCCATTGATGTGTCCTACGTCTGTGTATTGCCAGAACGCCCAGGCACCCTTGTACTCCAGTTGTCCGACATAGTAGTGAGCAATCCAATAAGGATAGGCATCGAAATAGCTGTCGTCGAGATATTGAAGTTTAAACTTATAGCCTGTGTAAATAATCGGCTTCACGCCGTAGTGCTTTTCAACCACATTGAGCCACGTTTTGACGGCGTTCTGCAGATGATCCTTACTAAGCCGTCCAGCCTTCTCGACATCGAGTACAGGGGGCAGATCCCCAGCTTCCAGATGTACCTGTTTGAGGAAGAACTGCGCCTGTTTGGTTGCATCGACATCAGGTGCAAAGAAATGATATGCACCTCGCATAATGCTGTTTTGTCGAGCTTGATAGAAGTTTTCGTTGAAGTTCTCGTCGATGATGCTCACGCCCTCTGTGGCCTTGATAAACATGAAGCTCAGCGGCACGCCCAAGACCTTGGCATTGCGTAGCTGATTCCAGTTGATCCGATCCTGATAATGGCTGATATCGATACCCCGCACTTCAAAACCTTCGGGATATTCAGGGTCGCCGTAAATGGCTTTCCAACGGAATGAGAAGGGATCGACGAAGAAGTAGTTGAACAGGAAGAGATAGGCTGCCAGTACCAGTCCTATGCCCGCGACGAAAATCCACGTCGGTGTCCGTCGCCAGAAGGGTGTGTGGTGAGTGGAGTGATGCGACCGCCCTGAATGTTTCCTTCGCGATGAGGACTTCCGTGAGGTGCGAGCGACAGTGTGCCGCCTCTTGCCGGCGGCAGACCCATTACCAGCAGCCACGCCATGATGTCGCGGCTGCTGGCTGTTGTCTGTCTTTCGCTGTTGATTCAAGAGGCGAACGGATTACTTGGCTTGTTCGAGCTGCAAAGTCTTCGTCGTCTGGTCGCAGACCTCGGTGGGGCCGAAATACTGGATAGGACCAGGATAGACATAGCAGGTGTTCTTGGCCCACTCGTCGCGGTGTGCTGCAAAATACTTGAAGGGAGCACCGTCGAGCTCAACCAAAGCCTTGCGGATCACGGGCTTGTCAGCACCATTGCGACGCTCGATGTTCATCATCATCGTGATGGGTACACCGCCAGCAATCCACTCAGCAGCAGGAGCTGTCGTGTTCTTGACGATGGACATATAACCCGTCTTGCCATTGGCAATGAGGCGGCTGGCGTTGAAGCCAAGGCTGTAGCAGTAGTCGGCATCGTAGTTGCTGGGAGCAGCGCAACGTCCTTCGTAGCCGAAGAAGTGGTGCTGGGCATTGAACTTAGGTGCACGGCCAGTCTCCTTCAACTTCTTGGCGACCATACGGCTGAGCAGCTTCTCGGTCTCGATCAGGCTGACCTGAACATTACCGTGAGGATCGCGGTCGAGGCAGAGCTGACGTGCAACGTCCTCGGGCAAGCTCTCCAGCACGGCGAGGTTGTCCTTGGCGATGCTCTTCTTGACGTAAGCGATCTGAGCGTCAGCACTCTCGAACTCGCGCGGTTCGCCTGTCGTGGGATCTGTGAGCACCTCGTTGAGCTCCTTGATGAGCTTCTTGATGGCAGGAATGAACTCGATGAGACCTTCAGGGATGAGCACTGTGCCATAGTGGTTGCCCTGCTCAGCGCGAGCAGCCACGATGTCAGCGATGTAATTCACGACATCGTCGAGGCTCATTTTCTTAGCTTCGACCTCCTCGCTGACGAGGCAGATGTTGGGCTGTGTCTGCAATGCGCACTCCAGAGCGATGTGGCTGGCGCTACGTCCCATGAGCTTGATGAAATGCCAGTACTTGCGGGCACTGTTGCAGTCGCGCTGTATGTTGCCGATGAGCTCGCTGTAGGTCTTGCAGGCCGTGTCGAAGCCGAAGCTCGTCTCGATCTGTTCGTTCTTGAGGTCGCCGTCGATGGTCTTGGGGCAACCGATGACCTGTACGCCGTATTTCTTGGCAGCATAGTACTCAGCCAGCACGCAAGCGTTGGTATTGGAGTCATCGCCACCGATGATGACCAACGCCTTGATGCCGAGTTCGCGAAGGATTTCAATACCGCTCTCGAACTGAGCTTCCTTCTCAAGCTTTGTACGACCAGAACCGATGATGTCGAAGCCACCCGTGTTGCGATATTCGTCGATGATGTCGGCGGTGAGTTCCATGTACTTATGATCCACGAGACCACCAGGGCCGAGGATGAAGCCATAGAGCTTCGAGGCGGGGTTGATGCTCTTGACACCATCGAAGAGGCCACTGATCACGTTGTGACCGCCAGGAGCCTGACCGCCGGAGAGAATCACGCCTACGTTGATGGGCTCATAGGCTTTGGGCTCGCCAGCAACGAATTCCACAACGGGGAGTCCATACGTGTTGGGGAAGAGCTCCTTGATCTTAGCCTGGTCGCCAACGCTCTGTGTGGCAGCACCTTCGTTAGCTACGACTGGGCCCTGAAGAGCCTTGGGGAGTTTGGGCTGATAGGCAGCCCTTGCAATTTGCAATGCGCTTTTTGTCATTGTTTTAGTTGTTGATTTAATGGGTTAAGATATGAATTAAAAAAGAGTTGATCGAACGGGAGGAATGGCATTTCCTGTCCTTTTGTGGCACAAAGGTAGGAAAATATATTCAAACAACCAAAGCTTTCAGTTTTTTTTAGGGTTTATAAGCAAAAAAATGAGTAAATTGGGAGGTTTTTTCCAATTATTATCCATATCTTTGCACGGTCTATGAAACAGGAGAAAACGCAATTCGACCGCATAGAGCGGTTAGTAGGCACGGAGGCCATGGAAAGGATTTCCGCAGCACGTGTCATTATATTTGGCATCGGAGGTGTAGGCAGTTGGGTCGCTGAGAGCTTAGTGCGCAGCGGCGTGCGCAGGCTGACCATGGTCGATCGCGACTGCGTGGATATCACCAATGTCAACCGCCAGTGTCCAGCCACGATGAAAACCATTGGAAAATCGAAAGTAATAGCCATGAAATCAAGGCTTTTAGATATTAATCCTCAAGCAGAGATTGAAGCCATACAGGACATCTATGACGCCAGCACTCGCGAGCGTTTCCATCTCGAAGACTATGACTACATCGTGGATGCCATCGACTCACTTTCATGCAAAGCAGACTTGATTCTCACCGCCACTTCCCTACCCCATCACATTCAATTTTTTTCCTCAATGGGTGCAGCTCTGAAGATGGATCCGCAGAAGATTCGCGTTGCAGAGTTCTGGCAAGTGGAAGGTTGCCCGTTAGCTCGTGCTCTGCGACAGCATTTCAAGCGTTCAAAGCAGTTTCCCCGTCGCAAATTCCGTGTCGTTTATTCACCAGAAGTGCTGTCCAATCAGGGCTCATTGGATCCTGACTCAGCTCCGTACAATGGCACTTTTGCCCATTCCACCGCTATTTTTGGCTTCACGCTGGCAGGCTTGATCATTCAAGACATCCTAAGCAAGTTTGAGGAACATTCCTGACACATTAAGTTTTTGGCCATTCTTGACACATTAAGTTTGGTCATTTTGGTCATGGTCATTTTGGTCAAAATCGTTTTTCACTTGTCAAAAAACACCACTATATAATAATATATATATTATAATATATATATTATTATATAGTGAACAAATTGCCGAATCCGAAATTCATTTTGACCAAAATGACCATGACCAAAATGACCACTTTTTGACCGTTCAAAATGTGCGACTCTCAAGTAGCAATTGAAGCTGAAAACTGACAAAACAGCCATGAAAATTTGGCTATTTCAAAAATATTTTGTACCTTTACAGCCGTAAACCAAGAAGAAACAATGAAACGACTCCTTAACCTTCTGATAATGATATTCATGTGCGCGCTCACGCACGCACAGATGGGCATGTCAAATCCTGTAAAAACCACCATAGAAAAGCAGTTGGTGAGCGGTCAGCCCGACCTCATTGACATCGTCATCACCTTCGCCATCGACAAAGGATGGCACGTCTATGGTCCCGAGAACGACGGAGGCCCCATCGCCATGACCTTCAATGCCGAGATGCTGGAGGGTGCCAAGAAAGAGGGCGCACTGAAGCTCTCTCCTGCCCCAAAGCGCGTGCACGACGATTTGTTCGACTGCGAGGTGACTTACGTCGAGGGTAGCGCCAAAGCAACACAACGTCTGCGCCTCACAGGTGGCACATGGAAGGTCGAAGGCTATCTGCAATATGGTGCTTGCAACGACGAGAACTGTATGCCGCCAACGAATGTGGAGTTTAAGTTTGAAGGAGAGACTCTCCCCTCGCCCTCCCGTAAGGGAGGGGAGGAAAAGTCACCTGACAAGGCTGGAAACCCTTCAAAAGACGTTAAGACAGAGGTTATTACACGTATTGACGCACAGGGCGATGCAACAGGACGTGAGGGTCTGAGCGATCAGTCGCTTGAAGAGACAGACACTGCCGCTCAAACAGTAATTGCTCCCTCCCTAACAGGGAGGGTTGGGGGTGGGTCTGTTGGTGGAGACTCCCCTTTATGGTCCCCCGTCATCTCCGAGCTGCACGCCTTGGATGAAGCTTCCGACACGCAGTCGCGCTCGTTGTGGGGCATCTTCCTGCTCGGCATCCTCGGCGGCTTGATCGCCCTGCTGACACCCTGTGTGTGGCCCATCATCCCCATGACCGTGAGCTTCTTCCTCAAGCGTTCGAAAGATGACAAGCGTAAGGGCATCCGCGACGCCGTGCTCTATGGTCTCAGCATCATCGTCATCTACGTCGGCTTAGGGTTGCTGGTAACGCTCATTTGGGGACCATCGTCGCTTAACGCCCTGAGCACCAATGCCATCTTCAACCTCTTCCTCTTCGCGCTGTTAGTGGTCTTCGCCGCCTCGTTCCTTGGCGGTTTCGAGCTGACATTACCCGCTTCGTGGAGCAGTAAGATGGACGAGAAAGCGTCATCGACGACAGGTCTGCTGAGCATCTTCTTCATGGCCGCCACGCTCGTCCTCGTCAGCTTCTCCTGCACAGGTCCCATCATCGGTCTGCTGCTCGTGGATATGGTCACCAGCGGCTCGGTCATCGCTCCAACGGTCGGTATGTTTGGCTTTGCGCTGGCTTTAGCAGCTCCTTTCACGCTCTTCGCCATGTTTCCCACATGGTTGAAATCAGCACCCAAGAGCGGCAACTGGATGAACGTCATCAAGGTCGTTCTCGGCCTCGTGGAGCTGGCTTTTGCGCTGAAGTTCCTGAGTGTAGCCGACTTGGCTTACGGTTGGCGACTCCTCGACCGCGAGACATTCCTGTGCCTGTGGATCCTCATCTTCGCGCTCATGGGCTTCTACCTCTTAGGCTGGATCCGTCTGCCCCACGACGAGGATGAATACGACGAGGAAGGCAACGTCATCGCACGCCCCAAGATTGGCGTAACACGTTTTCTATCAGCCCTCTGCGTACTCGCCTTCGCCTTGTATATGGTGCCTGGCTTGTGGGGAGCTCCCTGCAAGGCCGTCAGCGCCTTCGCACCACCCATGTGGACGCAAGACTTCAACCTCAACGCCAACACCGTGGAGGCCGTCTATACCGACTACGAGCAGGGCATAGAAGCCGCTCGCAAGGCTGGTAAACCCGTCATGCTCGACTTCACCGGCTTCGGCTGCGTCAACTGCCGCAAGATGGAGGCTGCCGTGTGGCCAGATGCCCGCGTGCGCCAGCTGATGACTGAGGATTATGTGCTCGTGAGTCTCTATGTCGATGACAAGACACCGCTGCCCGAGACCGTGGAAGTGACTGAGAGCGACGGCACTACACGCAAGCTACGCACCGTGGGCGACAAGTGGAGCTACCTGCAGCGATCGAAGTTCGGTGCCCAGACACAACCCTTCTACGTCCTCGTAGATCACGATGCACGTCCGCTCGCTGGCTCCTACAGCTACAACGAGGACATCCCTGCCTTCGTCAGCTGGCTGGAAGAGGGAGCGAAGAGGTTTAAGAAACTACCTGACAAGAATTGATAACTAACCACTTTTACAATAACTGAAACTAACAATTTACCTTAACCTATGAAGACTATTGCTACCATGTTTCAAAACATTCTTATTGCCCTGCTCTTCTGCTTCTTCTGCGTCTCCTCCTACGCTCAACCCGGCACGTGGGATCGCGAGAAATACCCAGACTTGCCCGACCCGAATCCGACGGTTAACATGAAGACTGCCAAGAAGATGATTGAGCGGATGAAGAAAAGTATCGCTGCCGGCAATGTGCGCCCAGACCACCTGAACAATGCCCTACAGCCCTCGTTCCCGCCCATCATCAACCAGAGTGGCGGCTCATGTGGTGCTGCGTCAAGCATTTACTATCAGTTCACCAATCAGATCAACACCGCACGCTTCGTGGCTGCCGACAACGACGAGCATCGCTACGCCACCCACTTCCCCTGGATGCTCAACACCAACGGCACCGACGGCACGGGTTACGACAGGTTGGGCCAAGATGTAGGCATTGCGAGCTGCGCCGTCTATGGCGGCACCACCTACAGCCGCATCTACGGACATTCAGGTCAGGACGACCAGGACGATGACTGCGGCTGGATGCAGGGCTACGACCGCTGGTTTGCCACGATGCACAACCGCATCGTCTCGGGCAACAGCTTCCCCTTCAACTGCGGCACAGAGGAAGGACGCGAACTGGTGAAGAACTACCTCTGGAACCGTTGCGGCGACGACAGCTATGCCAGCGGAGGCATCTGCGGCATAGGTGTGGCAGCCGGACCCTTCGAGGGTAATATCCCAAGCACCGCAGCCAACGATGCTGCCGGTGTCACAGGAATGAAATACGTCACCGACTGGAACGAGACCTACAACCACGCCATGACCATTGTGGGTTACGACGACCGCATAGAGTTCGACCTCGACAACAACGGCACCATCGGCGAAGCCAAGAATGCCGACGGCGACTGCGAGGTTGGAGCATGGATCATCTGCAACTCATGGGGCGACGGCTATGCCAACAACGGCTTCATCTACTGCCCCTACGAGCGCTCCAACAGCGTCAAAGGATGGCCTAAGACCAACAGCTTCACACCCGGCTACTACGATGTCATGCGCGACTACCGACCCCTGCGCACCATCAAGGTAAAAATGGAATATAGCCGCCGCTCGGAGATATGCCTGCACGTCGGCGTGGCACAAGATATGAACGCCTCGAAACCAGAACAATCCATCACCCTCACACACTTCAATTTCGCTGGAGACGGCAATCGCGGAAAGACACAACCCGCACCTGAGATTCCGATGCTCGGACGATGGGCTGACGGCGAACTGCACACCGAGCCCATGGAGTTCGGCTACGACCTGACCTCGCTCACCAAGGATTTCGACCTCTCACGACCGCTAAAATATTTCTTCTGGGTGGAGACACGATCTTGGGGTAAAGGCGAGGGCAAGATCTACGAGGCCAGCATCATCGACTACACATTGGATCGCGACGGCGTGGAAGTCCCCTTTGCCCTCAACTCACCTATCGCAGTCCCCAGTGCGGGGCAGAAGACCGAGCTGACAACAGTTATCTGCGGCGATTACGTGCCTGAACCTCGCAACCTCGTCATCAGCGGCAACGAACTCAGCTGGCAAGTCCCGCAAGGCAGCCGCTATGACCCCACATCATATAAGATCTACAAAAATGGCCAGCTCTACACCTCAACCTCAGCTGCCTCAACAAGCGTCACCGTAGAAGAGGGCGGCAGCTATTCCGTCAGTGCCGTCTATCAAGTCAACAGCTATGATGCTGAGAGCAAGCCATCTACCGCTGTCGTAGCTGGCATCGAACCGCTTTCCGACACATCCAACCAAATTGCTTCGATCAGCCCTGGTTGCAAGTTCGTCATCCCTGATTTCACCGACAAGTCCTATCAGAACTTCACCATAGAGTTTTGGCTTTATATGCCTTCCAAGCCTACAACCGAGAGCTACGGTTTCCGCATCAAGGCCGATACGACTCAGTACTTCTTCAAACTCAACAAAAACGGTTTGATTGAAGTTGGTAACGACGGAGGTTCCTACACGCGGCTATCTTCAGCTTTGGCGGCAAACAGATTCAATCACATCGCTCTCGTCAATGAAGGTCTGAACACTTGCATCTATGTGAACGGCTCGCGCAAGCTGAGCTGGAACAACAGCTACAGCCACTACGGCATCAAAGGCCCTGCACGCCTCGTCATCGGCGAGACCGAAGGCACTACCACCGACTACAAACAAGTCTATGACGCGCCATGGAGCGGATATTTCGACGAGTTCCGCTTCTGGACACGTGCCCTCACCGCTGCTGAGATCAAGGCGTCGTTCAAGAAGGACATACCTCATCCCACACTCTACTCCGATCTACTACATTACTATAATATGAGCCGTCGCGAGGGAGATAGTGAGAATGTAAACGGCTATCTCATTGACGGTTGCGGTAACTGCGATGCTCAAATAGTGGGCGAGGCAGAAGCCGTTACCTTCGAGCAATATCCCATCGGCGATGAAAAGAATCCGCTCATCACAGAGACTGCTGCCGACTTCACCTGCACCGCCACTGCCACCGTGGGAGTGCCCTTCCGCATCACCAACAAGAGCGACATCAACACCGCTGCTTGGAACTGGGAGATTAGTGGTATGGCTCAAGAGTCATTGACAGGCACCATCAGCCCCGTTGTTGTCTTCACACAAGCGGGCGAGCAAACTATCCGCTTGCAGACCACTACCATCTATGGCACAACTGCTGAGAAAACCGCCACGGTCAACGTTGCAGCTGCCGCACTTCCCACCGTCGATTTCACTGTTCCCGAAGGCGACATCAGCGCTGGCGAGCACGTGACATTCGTCAACACATCCACGCCCATCGAGTCCGCGACCTACGAATGGCTGATTACTGGAGCTGAGAATCCCGTGATCAAGTCGGTGAACGCCGCCGCAACTTTCAACGAAAACGGAACTTACGAGGTCACACTCACCGCCTTCAACACAGAGGGCAGCACATCAGTGACCAAGACCGTCAGCGTAGGTTCAGTGGCTCCCGAAGCTGCCTTTAGCTTACAAGACAACATTATCGTGAAGGGCGGGACAGTCACTCTGATCGATGAGTCGAAATTCAACCCAACGAACTGGACTTGGGAACTCGAGAGTGGTGTGGAGATTTACCGCATCGAGGGCAAGGACAAGAATGTCATGCTTACCACACCCGGCATCTACAACGTCACACTCACCACATCCAATGACAAAGGCAGCGACTACGTTACACGCATGAAAGCCATCACCGTTTGCAATGCCGACGGCGAGCAGGGACTGAAGTTCGACGGCAGCGACGACCTCGTGACCGCCGAGTCGCCCTTCACAGAAGGATTGAAGGCCTTCACCATCGAGTGGTGGATGTTCCCTGGTCGCCTCACCGACAACGGAAACCATATTGGCGATCAAGCCTCTACGATGCAAATCTGCACCATGCCTCGTGGACAGCTATCCATCGACGTGAGCGGTAAGAACCTACAGAGCGACGAGGGTACCGTCATCTTCGACGAATGGCATCATTACGCCATCGCCTTCAAGTCAGGCAACGTCACTTTCTACCGCGACGGCATAAAGATCAGCAGCAGTCGCATCACTGGTGCCACCAGCCTGCCCGCCCTCGAGCACTTCTGCCTTGGCGGTAACCAGCGTCCCTTCAACGCCATCATCGACGAGTTGCGCGTATGGAACTACGCCATCGTTGAAAAAGACTTGCGAGCCATTGCCAACGAACCCGTCAACAATCCTGCCGACAACGAGGCATTACTGCTTTACTACGATTTCAATCAGAACACGGGCGACGTGATCGACCGCTCGGCGAACGGCCTCACTGGCACACGCACCAATTTCGGTCCCGACGGCGATGCTTGGGAGAGCACACTCGGCATCTTCTGCCTCAACCCGAAGGGTGATGTCAACGACGTGACAGCCACCTATCTCAAGAACTACAAACACCCGTTCAAGACTGCATCCGGCACGGTGAACCCCGCCAACAGCTCGCGTTACCTCAAGCTGCTGATGAACAACACCACTTCTCCATGGAGGCAGAAGAACAACGTCAAGAACGGTAACATCCTCACAGAGTGGCATGTAGATACCGAGAAGAGCAACTATCTCACACTCGAAGACACCTATTCAGGCTTCGAGAGCGTCATCAAGGATCTGATGATCTACCAGACCGTTGAGCTGCCCGCTGGACGCTACACCTTTACTGCCGACCGTGACGGCGACGACTATTACTACAATTGGCTGACCGAAGGAACATACGTAGCAGCTGCCATTGGCGAAGAGCTACCCCTGACCGCAGACCTCGAGAGCCAAGCCCTCGCCTCATCGCCACTTAGCGAGAGCCAGTCAATCACCTTCATGCTCGAAGAACCCGCAACGGTCAGCCTCGGCCTCATCGCCAACATGAGCAACAAACGCTGTGTGGCCGTTGGCAAATTCATCCTCGCGCAGAAGACGCTCATCCATGGCGACGGCAGCGACTATGATGGCATCTGCCAGCCCACCATCACAGCCAAACATGACCTGCAGGCAGCTGGAGGTCTCGGATGCATCAATATTCGCGTCGATAAGCCTCAGCGCGTTGTCGTCAGCGACCTCTCAGGCAAGCAGATCTTCGCCGACTGGCTCGACTTCAACGCCCGCATCCCCGTCAAACGCGGCATCTATATCGTCAACAACCAAAAGGTCGTTGTACGATAATCCCTCTCAACGGCTCTGTTCTCTTCCTATACAACGAATTATACGAATATACAGATTCAAGGCCATTGGCATCAATACTCAAGGGTGAAGACCAGGGAAAATCCGTTTAATTCGTATAATTCGTTGTCTGGAATAAATAAAGAAAAGGACTCGCGCAATGTAGCGAGTCCCTTTCCTCTTCTATCTATTCGTTGGTGACGAAAAGCGTCGTTGTGAGAATGTAATCAGATGACCTTCTCCAACTTGGCGATGTTCTCAGCAACCAGCTCGTCGGTGACCTCGTAGTTCTGGAGATTGCCAGCCAGATACTGGTCATAGGCACTCATGTCGATGAGTCCGTGACCGCTGAGGTTGAACAGGATCACCTTCTCCTCGCCCGTCTCCTTGCACTTGAGTGCTTCGCGGACGGTAGCGGCGATGGCGTGGCAGCTCTCGGGAGCAGGGATGATTCCCTCTGCGCGAGCGAAGAGAACACCTGCGTCGAAAGTCTCAAGCTGCGGCACATCGACAGCCTCCATCATACCGTCCTTCAGCAGCTGGCTCACGATGACACCAGCACCGTGGTAGCGCAGACCGCCAGCGTGGATGTTGGCAGGCATGAAGTTGTGTCCGAGCGTAAACATCGGCAGCAGAGGTGTGTAACCTGCTTCATCACCGAAGTCATATTGGAACACACCGCGTGTCAGCTTCGGGCACGATGAGGGTTCGGCTGCAATGAAGCGAGTCTTCTTGCCCTCGAGGATGTTGTGGCGCATGAAGGGGAAGGCCACACCGCCAAAGTTCGAACCGCCGCCGAAGCATGCAATCACCATATCGGGATACTCGCCAGCCATCTCCATCTGCTTCTCGGCTTCAAGACCGATAATCGACTGGTGCAGAGCTACATGATTCAAGACAGAACCTAACGTATATTTGCAGTTGGGTGTACTCATTGCCAATTCGATAGCCTCGGAAATAGCTGTGCCAAGAGAACCTTGATTCATAGGATCGCGTGTGATAATGTCCTTACCAGCACGTGTTGACATTGAGGGCGAAGCCTCAACCGTTGCACCAAAGGTCTGCATGATCGAGCGGCGATAGGGCTTTTGGTTGTAGGAGATCTTCACCTGATAGACGGCGCACTCCAATCCGAAGACCTTGGCGGCATAGCTCAACGCTGCACCCCATTGTCCTGCACCTGTCTCAGTGGTGATGTTTGTCACGCCCTGCATCTTGTTGTAGTAAGCCTGCGGAAGGGCTGAGTTCAGCTTATGGCTGCCTACGGGACTCACGCTCTCGTTCTTGAAATAGATGTGAGCGGGTGTGCCCAGAGCTTCTTCAAGACCATAAGCACGCACGAGCGGCGTCGAACGGTAGTACTTGTACATATCACGTACAGGCTCGGGGATATCAATCCATGCATCGGTCTGGTTAAGCTCCTGACGCGCCAGTTCCTCGGCGAAGATGGGGTACAGGTCCTCAGCCTTCAAGGGCTGTTTCGTACCTGGGTGAAGGGGAGGCATGGGTTTGTTAACCATATCGGCCTGAATGTTGTACCACTGTGTAGGAATCTCGCTCTCCGGCAAGAAAAACCTCTTCTGTCTGTCTTTCATAACTGAAGTTTTTTAAGTGAGTAATTGAGTGAATTATATTAAGCGCTTATATTCATTATTATTATTAACCCTAATGAGAAAAAGAAAAAGACCTATCGCAAGAACGACAGGCCTCTTTTTATTTCTCTATGCTTACTTTTTAGGTATGCGGCAGTCTTCTCACGATTTTTTGAACCTTGAGCCTTGCCACCACCAAAAGTTAGCTTTCTTGAACATTGTTATTCGTTGTTTTATTTGATTTCGGGGGCAAAGGTAAGCGTTTCCTTTCATTCCGACAAATTTTTCGAGCTTTTTTTATCATTTTATCTTAAAAATGCGTACCTTTGCAGCCAAAATCACGCAGAAATACCCTTTGAACATCTTTTTTACACGTTGAAATGATCACTTTTCTCATCAGTCTCATTGCTCTCTTCCTGGGCTATATGTTTTACAGCCGCGTCGTGGAGCGCGTGTTCGGCCCCGATGACCGCGAGACTCCTGCCATCCGTCGTGCCGATAAGATCGACTACATCGTGCTGCCCGGTTGGCGCATCTTCATGATCCAGTTCCTCAACATCGCTGGCACGGGACCTATCTTCGGTGCTATTATGGGTGCTTGGTTCGGCCCTTCGGCCTATCTGTGGATTGTCTTCGGCTGCATCTTCGGCGGTGCCATGCACGACTACGTCAGCGGCATGATCTCCATGCGCCACGACGGCTGTGGCCAGGCAGAGCTCACCGGCATCTACCTCGGACAAGGCGCTCGCAAGGCGATGGTCGTGTTCACCATGTTGATGATGATGCTCGTGGGTGCCTTCTTCGTCTATTGTCCTGCCATCATCCTCTCCGGCCTCTGGGGCGAGAAGATGATGTGGGTCGCCATCATATTCCTCTATTATGTTGCCACGACTGTCTTGCCCATCGACAAGGTCATCGGGCGTGTCTATCCCGCCTTTGCCATGTCCATGCTCTTCATGGTCATAGCCCTCGGCATCGTGCTCATCCTCAAGCAGACCATACCCGCCATGGCTGAACCCGATGTCGCTCCGCTGCCTGAGCTATGGGACGGCCTTGGCAACTGGGGCGCTGAGCGTTTGGGCTTGAAGCAGAGCCTCTTCCCTGCCCTCTTCGTCACCATCGCCTGTGGTGCTGTCAGCGGTTTCCACGCCACGCAGTCGCCCATGATGGCACGCTGCATGAAGAGCGAGCGACAGGGACGCCCCATCTTCTACGGCGCCATGATTACCGAAGGTGTCGTGGCACTCGTCTGGGCCACCATCTCCAACTATTTCTTCTATTCCGGCGGCTGGCGCGTTGTATGCCCGCCTGAGCTCGTAGAGCAGTTCACCACAGGTGCCGATGGCCTCCTGCACGCAGCCGACGGACGAACGCTCATCCAGTACTTCGATGCGCCCACGGTCGTTTGCGGCATCTGCTATAGCTGGCTCGGCGCCTTCGGCAGCATCCTCGCCCTCCTCGGCATCGTGGCAGCCCCCATTACCACGGGTGGCAGCTCCTTCCGTGTTGCACGTCTCATCCTCGCCGAATCGCTTAACCTCAAGCAGACCTCAGCCCGCTCACGCCTTTTGCTCAGTCTGCCCGTCTTTGCCGTCGGCATCGCCCTTCTCGCCTGGCAGATCGGCAATCCATCTGGCTTCGGCACCGTGTGGCAGTACGTCGCCTGGGGCACACAACTAATGGCAGCCGTCACCTTGTGGTTCTCCACCGTCTATTTCGTACAACAGCGTAAGTGCTATTGGATTACCCTCCTGCCCGCTATCTTTATGACAATGGTCGTCACCGACTTCCTCCTCATCTCCCCCACGACCCTCGGCCTCCCTGCCGTCTTCTCCCATATCACCGCTGCCCTCGTCACTCTCGCAGCCACTCTTCGTTTCATTTTTTGGAAGCAGAAACAACCAAAATGAAAGAATTATGAGCGCAAAGGCCGCTTATATTATAAATAATGTGTACCTTTGCAACCGAAATTGGAAAGTTGATATAACAAAATAAATTGAAACTCATGAAATCATTTGTATTCCCCGGTCAGGGAGCCCAGTTCTCAGGTATGGGCAAAGACCTCTACGAGAATAACGCCGAAGCCAAGGCACTGTTTGACAAAGCCAACGAAATCCTCGGCTTCGAGATCACCAAAATCATGTTCGAGGGCACAGCCGAAGAGCTCAAGCAGACAAAGGTCACTCAGCCTGCCGTCTTCCTCCACAGCGTCATCACAGCCATCTGTCTGGGCGACAAGTTCCAGCCCGATATGGTCGGCGGTCACTCCCTCGGTGAGTTCAGTGCGCTCGTCGCTGCTGGTGCGCTGTCCTTCGAGGATGGTCTGCGTCTCGTGAGCGCCCGTGCTCAGGCTATGCAGAAGGCTTGTGAGGCTCAGCCCTCCACAATGGCTGCCATCATCGGTCTCGACGATGAGACCGTGGAGCGCATCTGTGCCGAGGTGGCTGCTGAAGGTGGCGTCTGCGTACCTGCCAACTACAACAACCCAGGTCAGCTCGTCATCAGCGGTTCTGTTGAAGCCATCAACGCCGCTTGCGAGAAGATGAAAGCCGCAGGCGCCAAGCGCGCTCTGCCCCTGCCCGTCGGCGGTGCTTTCCATAGCCCCCTCATGCAGCCCGCCAAGGATGAGTTGCAGGCAGCCATCGAGGCTACCGAGTTCCACACGCCCAAATGCCCCGTCTATCAGAACGTCGATGGTCAGGCTCACACCGAACCCGCCGAAATCAAGGCCAACCTCATCGCCCAGCTCACCGCGAGCGTCCGTTGGACACAGGAAGTGCAGGCTATGGTGGCTGCAGGCGCCAACGACTTCACCGAGTGCGGCCCCGGCAAGGCTTTGCAGGGCATGATTTCAAAAATTGCTAAGGATGTCGAGGGTCTCGTTGTCCGCAGCGCTACTGAACTCTAAATGAAAAAGTCATTCACACGACTGGCATGCGTTGCACTCCTCGCGGGGATGGTGCAGGCTTGTTCCGTCACTCAAACAGAAGAAAAGCAGATGGATAAACCTGTCATCTATCAAGTATTTACCCGCCTCTTTGGCAACGATACATGTGTCAACATCAAGGATGGTAGCCGCGCCCAGAATGGTTGCGGCACTATGGCAGCCTTCACCCCCGAAGCCCTTCAGCAGATCAAGGCACTCGGCATCACTCACGTCTGGTACACGGGCATCATCGAGCATGCCACGCAGACCGACTACTCGTCCTACGGTATCGCTCGCGACCACCACGCCGTGGTCAAGGGTAAGGCAGGCTCGGCCTACGCCATCAAAGACTACTACGATGTTGATCCCGACCTGGCCACCAGCGTCCCTGCCCGCATGAAGGAGTTCGAGGCTCTCGTGGAGCGCACGCACGAGGCTGGCATGAAGGTCATTATCGATTTCGTGCCGAATCATGTCGCGCGTCAGTACCACAGCGACGTTTGTCCCGAAGGCATTGAGGATCTGGGTGCAGCCGACGACACAACGCAGCATTTTTCGCCGCAGAACAATTTCTACTATTTCCCGAATGAGGCATTTCATGCCGACTTCGACCTCCAGCAGGACGAGGAACAGCCTTATTTCGAACAACCCGCTCGCGCCACTGGAAATGATGTCTTCTCCAGTTTCGCCCATCGCGACGACTGGTACGAGACCGTCAAGCTCAACTACGGCGTCGATTATCTCGACAACCGCAGCACCCACTTCGACCCCGTGCCTTCTACGTGGGAGAAGATGGTGAACATCCTCCAGTTCTGGGCAGACAAGGGCGTTGACGGTTTCCGCTGCGATATGGCCGAAATGGTGCCCTCAGAGTTCTGGGGATGGGCGATTCCACAGGTCAAGGAGAAATACCCCGACATCATCTTCATCGCCGAGATCTACGGTCCCGACGCCTATCGCCGCTACATCAACGAGGGACGCTTCGACTACCTCTACGATAAGGTAGGACTCTACGACACACTACGCGCTGTCACCTGCGGCAACGCCAACGCCAGCTCCATCACCTCATGCTGGCAGGCTGTAGATGACATCCGTCCGCATATGCTCTCCTTCCTCGAGAACCACGATGAACAGCGCATCGCCTCTGACTTCTTCGCCGGCAGTGCCGAGAAAGCTCATGCCGCCATGATCGTTGCCGCCACCTTTAGCACAGGTCCCGTCATGATCTATTTCGGTCAGGAACTCGGGGAGCGCGGCATGGATGAAGAAGGCTTCAGCGGACGCGACGGGCGCACGACCATCTTCGACTACTGGAGTGTCAACACTATCAGTCGCTGGCGCAACCACGACCGCTTCGACAACCGTAAGCTCACGCCCGAGGAGGTAGATAATCGCCATTTCTACCAGACTCTCCTCAACCTCTGCTCCAAGGATAGTGTGCTACGGTACGGCGACTTCTACGACCTCATGTATGTCAATCCCTCTTCACCTACCTTCAATCCCCACAAGCAGTACGCTTTCTTGCGCCACTACGACCGCTCAGTCATGCTCATCGTGGTCAACTTCGATGATGCGCCCGCCTCTGTCGATGTCAATATCCCCGAGCACGTCTTCGAACTCTACAGCATGAAGTCTCTCATGAAGGTTCGCGCCATCGACCAGCTCACGGGACAGCCTGTGGCCACCAGCTTTACCGCCGACAAACCGTCGCATGTCGAACTCCCCGCCAACGGCGGTGTCATCCTCAAGTTCAAGACAAGATAAACCATCGTTCGAAAACGCTGTCAGGTTCCATAGACATGTACGCTGGAGCCTTGGGCTGAAGGTAGGAACTTGATGCCCCACCAACACATCTGCAACAGAACGAACGAAATGAGTAATACCCACAAAGCGAGCTTCGGCTTGTGAGTGGGTATTTGTTTATAATGCACATAGACAAGGTAGGCAAACCAAGTGATGGCAGCCCACGTCTCCTTGGGATCCCACGACCAGTAGTGTCCCCAGGCCTCCTTGGCCCAGAGGGCACCGAAGAGCATACCAATGGTTATCAGTGAGATACCGACATAGACGAGCGAAGAGTGATCAGAGGAAGGCGAAAGAGTAGAATCCTTTTTCTTGAAAACCAACATATACAAGGCGATGACTGCTGCTGCTGCCATCAGCGTGTAAGCCAACATATAGGCGATGACATGAGGTCTGAACCATGGACTCTGCAAAGCTGGCACCAAAGTATCGGAATGGAGAATGGGCATGAAATGGTGGACGCAGAAGAAGGAAACCGCTATGACCGCACACAACAGCATTGCCATTTTAGGATGTTTGCGAGCTTTTCGCACACCTCCCTTCCAAGGAATCGAACGCAACATCATCAGCACGGCACCACCCAACATCAGATAGATACCCGTATAGACCAGTGGCAGCCACGGATCTCGCACGAGTTCAAGAATACTGATTTGACTTTTGGCTCCCATTTGTGTGTCATAACCATATTGATAGATCTTCCAGCCGTTTACCTTCACCGGCTTGTTGACATCTACAGTGGTGCGCATATTCAGACCTTTCTTTGTCTGGATTTGAATGTCTGAAGCAAAACGTTTAGGAGATCCGTCATCGTAGGTTTCCATGATAAACTCCTTGAGTTCGATAGCAATAGGCATATCTACTACTTGTCGCTGCGCTGTCATTGCACGCCACTCTGGCTGTCCCTTCACCGTAATCATCTTCAGCCGTTGCATATCAGCATTACCCAGCGTTGCGGTGGTCAAGGCGAGAAAAAGACCAAGATGCGAGAGAAATGAAGCCCGAAACTTGAAACTTGAGACCTGATGCAACACCGTCAGGCCGAGGATCATGGTGAGATAGACGTAGATGAGCACGAAAGGCCAGAACGAGAGCATATTGTTTAGCCAAACGCCATTCTCTATCTGGCGTATCAGTCCCATGATGATGGTCAGCACGACGGCATACACCAACGCTGGTATTGCGGCCTGAAAAGTAGCCATGAACTGAAAGACATACACCTTCTTTCGTAACAAAAAGAAAATGGCGATCAATGCAAGGAATACTGCCAGCACTATGCCGTTGACAGGCCAACGAAAAGCGTCCCAAACAACAGGTCCAACACTCCATTCCAGCATCAGACCCAAAACAATAAGCCCCCCTCCTATAAGGAAGCCTTCACGTATACTATACGGTCTCGTCCACATCAGAGCAATTAACTTTTAAGTGTTCCACGCCGCAAAGATATGGATTTTATACCATATAATTCCCCAACAACATCAAAATGAGTCCTATTTCATCATTTTTCACTTTTTTTATTCCATGTTCACTTTTTGAAAAGCCATCCGAATCTGTCGCAAGAGGGAGCAGTGACTTCCCTGCTTTCTCCCCACTGCACCACCGTCTCTTTACTCGTATAGTCGCATCGCCTCACACGTATAGTCGCATCTGCTTACACGTATAGTCGCTCACGTCAATGCGTCTATACGTGCAAAGGAGGAGGAGAACGAGCTTGCAGGGGGCAAGGCGATGTTCCCATGAACAGACCGAACTCATAAATAATTACAAAAAAATCCCTCATTTCGCAATGATTTGTGAGATTCTTCGTACTTTTGCCATCGAAAAAAAATCCTATGCAAAAGACACTTTTATATTCTGTAATCGTGGCAGTCATCACAGCAATGGCTGGCTGCACAACTGAGAATGACAACTACGAAGGCAACCAATGGAACTTTGGCGGCGGCGGAAATTCGACAACGACGGGTAGCCTGGCTACCTTTGACATCACAACAGACAGGACAACGGCTGAGCCGACCGCAACAGCCAATGCGTACTACCCCAACGAGGAGGATGCGCTGGAAAATAATGACTTCACAACGGAGGTCACCATCGATTTGTCTAACCCTGTGGCACAGACTGTGAATGGCGTTGAGGTGAGTGTCAACGGCAGTCATGTGACTGCAAATCATGGCTCAGTAAAGTCTGTTTGCTATGTGGTAAGCGGCACGACTACCAAGGGCTCTCTCACCGTCGTGGGCGACAAGAAGTATGCCGTGAAGCTCAATGGTGCGAACATCACCAACCCTGATTCCGCAGCGCTCAACTTGCTCTGCGACAAGCGCGCCTACATCCTGCTGGCTGACGGCACAACAAACACACTGGCCGACGGCACCGGCGGCTTACAGAAGGGAGCGCTCTACTGCAAGGGCAAACTGCTCTTCAACGGTAGCGGCTCACTCAGCGTCACGGGCAACACGAACAACGGCATCCATTCAGCAGACTACATCGTATTCAATAAAGGCAACAATATCTACGTAAAATCGACTGCCAATCATGGCATTAAAGCCAACGACGGCATATTCATCAACGGCGGCATCATCAACGTGGAAGTGACGGCGGCAGCGGCCAAAGGCATCAACAGCGAAAGCCACATCATCGTCAACGGTGGACGTACCACCGTGGTGACCACCGGCGGCGGTGCCTACGACAGCGACGAGGGTGAAGCCAAGGGTTCGGCTGGCATTAAGACCGACTCCACACTGACGGTCAATGGCGGCGAGCTATGGCTGAAGAGTACGGGCGCAGGCGGCAAGGGCATCAACGTGGATATGGAAGCTACCTTCAACAGCGGCGGCGTCTATGTCATCACCACGGGCAGTCAGTACAAGTCAGGAAATGACACCAGTTCGCCCAAGGGCATTCGTGCCGACGGCAACATCAGCATCACGGATGGCCTCATCCGGGTACGCACTAGCGGCACCAGCGGCGAAGGCATTGAGACGAAGGGAACACTCACCATCACGGGCGGCGAAGTGGCCAGCTACGCCTACGACGATGCAATTAACTCCAAGAGCACCCTGACCATCAGCGGCGGCTACATCTATGCCCACGGGCAGAAGAACGACGGCTTGGACGCCAACGGCAACTGCTACGTCAAAGGCGGCACTGTCTATGCCATCTGCTCTGGTTCGCCCGAAGTGGCCATCGATGCCAACACAGAAGGCGGCTACAAGCTCTATGTCCAAGGGGGCACCATCATCGCCGTGGGTGGACTGGAGAACGGCTCGCAGCTCACGCAGACGTGCTATCAGTCATCGTGGAACTCCAACACCTGGTATGCAATGACCGTCGGCAACAGTACCTTTGCCTTCCAGACTCCGTCCAGCGGGGGATCAGGACTCGTGGTTTCAGGTGCCTCACAGCCAACCTTGAAGTCTGGCGTGAGCGTCAGCGGCGGCACCACCTATTTCGGCGGTCTCGGCATTGCTGACGCTACGGTCAACGGCGGTTCCAGCGTCAGCCTTTCCAGCTATACAGGAAACAGTGGAATGGGTGGAAATCCCGGTGGAGGCGGTCCTGGTGGCAGACGATAAGATACGGCCTCTTCGAGATATCCAAGTAAAAGTAATCTTACCCTATCAATTTCTGCAGTTGCTTGTCCGTAGCCTCTGGCAGTATTCGCTGGAAGTGCTCATACAAGCGGCGATAGGACTCTTCAGGCGTGTGAGCCGTCGTGCAGGCATCACGTCCGTAGAGTATTTCTGGTGTTGTCAGCAGCGACCATCCCCAACCATATTCCCTGCCGTGCTTATCCATCGGATAGACAAAATCTTCGGTTACAATATAACAGCCCATCTGCAAGCGGGTGATGTAGCCGTCGAACTTGCTGCGCATCTTAGGACCGTCGAAGCCGCAGGCTGCACGAAGTTCGCGAGTGATCAGACTGCCGTGTTCTTGTAGCGTAAACAGAATCATCTCTTCTATTGAACCCTCTATGGGCAGGGGGTGCATGCTGCGGCGATAGTTATAAAAATCCGCCCACCACTTGCGACTGATGAAGCCGGCTTTCTTGTCAAAGAACTTGCCATAGACGCAGCTGCCCTCAGTCACGATGCTGCCTTTCCACTTCCAAAGCGGCCAGTCCCAACCCCCATCAGGAAACACGACGTAGCGACAATCATCTGTCACCACCTCTTCGGCGGAGAATCCATACACGCTACTGCTCAACAGAGGCAGGAATCCCACCTCATGAATATATTCCGTCAATCCCGCTGCCGAATAGATCTCACGTCCGCTCATATGCTGCCTAATTCTTATTGATGG
Organism: uncultured Bacteroidaceae bacterium; assembly: GCA_905236985.1. GTDB lineage: Bacteria > Bacteroidota > Bacteroidia > Bacteroidales > Bacteroidaceae > Physcousia. The sequence goes on from CAJORF010000019.1 coordinate 23,308, forward strand.
CTGTAATAGATGATCAAATCAGTTTTGTGCGAATGCTCCCATTGTCATCATCACGACAGTAGCTGAAAAAAATAATCGCATAATATTGATACTTTTAATGGAACAAAAAACGCAAACATTCGCCACAAACTTTGAGTTCATAGTTAATTGCAGCTACAAAAGAGTAATAATTATTCTCTAATTCTTTAATTCTTGATTAGAAGATAGAGACACAAAAGGATTTGCTTAGGGAGCTATCTCGGCATTGCGAATCTCCTTGGACAACTGCTTGAGCTGCTCCAAGAGAGGATAGTAGGTTTGTTCGAGGCGTTGGATGGCCGGTGCTAACTGTTGACGTGCGTTAGCATCAGCTGCCGCGTAGTTGTCACGCAGGCGCTGAAGCATAGTAGCATCCGTGCGCTCCGTCTTACTCAAGTCAATCCATTGCTGCATCTTCTGACGGGCTACAGGCGAACGGAAGTCGGTGAGATGAGTATAGGTACGACGGTCATCGATGACGAAGACAAACTCATGCTCAGCGACTTCAATGCGCTGGCTCTTGCCATTGCGGATGTCGGCTAGACGCTGTTGGGCTTGCACGACAGCAGCAGGAACAGCACCAATGGCATCACCTTCAGCAGCTACATTCATCCAAGTGTCGCGCAGGGATGTCAAACGCGCCAAATCGCGCAGTTCATCTTCATCAACATCATCGCCATAGACTTGACGCGTCTCATTGGGAATGAAGACATAGATGCAAACCTTCCCCTCGGGCTGAAAGCGGTCGGTGACGAGCCAGCCGAGCTGGTTGAGCTCATCAATGGCCAGCAGATAGTCGTTGGCGGTGGAGTTGAAGGGAAAACCGACATTCTCAGGAGAGAGGAATGTTCCGTCTTCACCGTCAGCACGACTCACGAAAATATCGTAACCGCCGAGGCTTTCAGAGCCTGTGGCAGCATAGTAGAGCGTGATGCCGTCAGAGAGCAGGAAGGGATAGTTCTGTGCCAAGTCATTGTCGTTCAACCCCGTCAGCATGACAGGATCCGACCACTGGTCACCAATCCTATCCGTCACAGCAAGGTGCAACGATGAGGGGACGGAAACGTAACGTTTGTTGCCCAGCTCGTTCTCATAAATGGTGGCATCGCTGTTATCACGGGTGTGGAAGGATGAGGCGTAGGTGTCAATGCGACCACTCTCACGGCTGAGACGTATAGTCTTCAGGGCTTCACCCATTGGGCATATAATACTGTCAATGACTACGATACGTTCAGTTGCATGAAGTTTCGAAAGGCCTTGTCGCGCCTGTCTGAGAAGTCCGTCAAGGTGATCCGTAGGTTTGCGCTTTTTCTTGAGCGCAGTAATTTCCTTGTTCAAGAGTTCCTCAGCAGTCTCGAAGTCATAAAGCTCCAAAGCCTGCTGCACCTGTTCCGTCAGCGGGATAGCAGAAGCCTTGCGACGCTGTGCTGAGGCGGGAGAGAGCGGGGAAATGATAAATAACAAATAACAAACAATAAATAATAGGCTCACTGTTGAACGTTGGCTGCTGACATAATTTCTTTGTTCCATACTATTCCTTATTTATCATTTATTATTTGTTATTTATCGTTTATTATTTATCACTTTTCATTCTTTTCATTTTTCAAGGTACTCGTGCATACTCTGTGCAGCGCGACGACCATCACCCATAGCGAGGATGACGGTGGCACCACCGCGCACGATGTCACCACCTGCGAAGATGGTTGGGATGTTGGTCTGCATACCCTCGCTGACCACGATGGTGTTCTTTCGACCCAGTTCGAGACCTTCAATGCTCGTGGGCACGATGGGGTTCGGAGAGACACCGACGGCGACGATAGCCTGATCAATCTCAATGGTCTCCGTGGCACCGGGAATGGGTTGCGGTGAGCGACGTCCGCTGGCATCGGGCTCGCCGAGTTCCATCTTCTGGAGCACTACAGCGCGAACATTGCCCTTGTCATCGGCAAGGTATTCGATGGGGTTGTGCAGGGTGAGAAACTCGATACCCTCCTCCTTGGCATGTTTGACCTCTTCGAGACGTGCTGGCATCTCAGCCTCGCTACGACGGTAGGCGATGAAGACACGCTCAGCACCGAGACGCTTAGCGGTACGGCAAGAGTCCATTGCGGTATTGCCACCACCGACCACCATGACGTGCTTGGCACGATGGATAGGCGTATCCGTATCGGGATTTGAAGCATCCATGAGATTGACGCGGGTGAGGTATTCATTGCTGGACATCACGCCCTTGAGATTCTCGCCAGGGATATTCATGAAGTTAGGCAGACCAGCACCAGAACCAACGAAGATGCCTGCAAAACCCTGATTCTCGAGCTCCTCGACGGTGATTGTCTTACCTATAATGCAGTCCTTGATGAACTTCACGCCCATCTTCTCCAAGTTCTGAATCTCCACATCCACGATAGCGTTAGGCAGACGGAACTCGGGGATGCCATACTTCAGCACACCGCCAATCTCATGGAGTGCTTCGAAGACAGTGACATCATAGCCAAACTTAGCCATATCGCCAGCAAAGCTCAGACCAGAAGGACCAGAACCAACGACTGCAATCTTCTTGCCATTGGCAGGAGCACACTCAGGTACAGCGATGTTACCGCTCTCGCGTTCGTAGTCGGCAGCGAAGCGCTCCAGATAGCCGATAGCCACGGCGGGCTCGTTCATCTTCAGGTGAATACACTTGCTCTCGCACTGCTTCTCCTGCGGACATACGCGACCACAAACAGCGGGCAGGGCGGAGGTCTGTTTCAACACCTGAGCAGCACCGAGGAAGTTGCCGCGCTCGATATTCTTGATAAATGAAGGAATCTGAATGTTCACCGGGCAGCCTTCCATACAAGTGGGTTTAGCGCAATCGAGGCAACGCTTGGCTTCGAGCAAAGCCTGCTCCTTGGTGAGTCCCTTGTTGACCTCTTCGGTGCGGGTGGTAGCGCGATAGACGGGATCGAGTTCAGGCATCACGACGCGTGAAATCTGCGTACGTTCCTTCGCCTTCATGCTCTTACGCAACTCTTCGCGCCAAGGGGCGTTGCGATCAGTGAGGGAAGAAGTGGACTCTCCCCCCTCCTTCCCTTTTAGAGTGGGAGCGGTCACTTGACCAGATTGGTTATCCTTTTCAGAAGGTATTTGCTCCCTATCTGATAGGGAGGGCGAGGGGAGAGTCTCTCTTGTCATTGCCTCCATCTCCTCCGCCTTGAACGCCGTCATGCGTGACAGCATCTCATCGAAATCAACTTCATGGCCATCAAACTCAGGACCATCAACGCAAACAAACTTTGTCTTGCCGCCAACTGTGATGCGGCAGGCACCGCACATACCCGTGCCATCGACCATGATAGTGTTCAGCGAGACATCTGTGCTGATGCCATACTTCTTCGTCAACAGACAGCAGAACTTCATCATAATGGCAGGGCCGATGGCAAAAACCTTATCAACCTGCTCGCGCTGAATCACCTGTTCGATACCTACGGTGACAACACCCTTCTGACCATACGAGCCGTCATCCGTCATAATGATGACCTCGTCAGAGTGCTGACGCACTTCATCCTCCAATATAATAAGATCCTTGGATCGACCTGCCAACACGCTGATGACGCGGTTGCCAGAAGCTTTCAGGGCCTTGATGATGGGGAGCATGGGAGCTACGCCCACGCCACCGCCGGCACACACCACGGTACCGAAATTCTCTATATGAGTTGCCTTGCCAAGAGGACCTACAACGTCGGTGATCTCATCACCCACGTTCAGGTCACAGAGTTTAGTGCTCGACACTCCCACCTTCTGGACAACCAAGGTGATGGTGCCGGCCTGTACGTCGGCGTCGGCGATGGTCAGGGGCATACGCTCACCTTTCTCTCCTACGCGTACGATGACGAAGTGACCTGCACGGCGTGCCTTGGCGATGAGGGGAGCCTCGACCACCAGTTTGAATACTTTCTCTGAAAATTGCTCTTTGGCTACAATCTTATTCATTGTTGTTGCGTTTTGTGTGATTTGTTATCCGAATTCTTTGATAAAACGGCGCAAAAGTACATAAATAATATGAAATACGCACCCGCGAGGACATTTTTTTGCGAACTTTCTACACAAAAAGAAACATATATCAAAATAATCATGTATCTTTGCAGCAATAATAACATTAAAAAACGACTATTGCTATGAAGAAAGTATTTCCACCTTCAGAACTTATCATCAATGAGGACGGCAGCGCATTCCACCTGCACGTTCGCCCCGAACAATTAGCTGACCGCGTCATCCTCGTAGGTGATCCGGGTCGTGTGGCCACAGTTGCTTCGCATTTTGAAAGCATCGAATGCGACATCCAGAGCCGCGAGTTCCACACCATGACGGGTTCCTTCCATAATAAACGCATCAGCGTTGTCAGTACCGGCATCGGCTGTGATAACATCGACATCGTACTGAACGAACTTGACGCTTTGGCCAACATCGACTTCACGACCCGTACTGAAAAAGATGAGCACCGCACACTCACCGTCGTACGAATCGGCACTTGCGGAGGCCTACAGCCCTTCACCCCCACGGGATCGTTTATCGCTTCTGTGAAGAGCATTGGTTTCGACGGGCTGCTCAACTTCTACGATGGGCGTAACGAGGTCTGTGACCTGGCACTCGAAGAAGCCTTCAAGCAGCACATGAGCTGGTCGCCCCTCAAGGGTTCGCCATACGTCGCCAACGCTGATCCAGGACTCATCGACCAAATCGCCAAGGACGATATGGTGCGCGGTATCACCATTGCTTGCGGCGGTTTCTATGGTCCGCAAGGTCGCCAGCTGCGCCTTCGCATTCAGGACCCTGATCAGAATCAGAAGGTTGAAGCATTTGAGTTCAATGGTTTGCATATCTGCAACTTCGAGATGGAAAGTTCAGCCGTGGCAGGTCTGTCTGCCCTGCTCGGTCATCGCGCCATGACCTGCTGTATGGTCATCGCAAACCGCTACACCACCGAGATGAACACCGAGTACAAGAACTCCATCGACACGCTCATTCAACTCGTTCTCAACCGCATCTAACTTTACATTTTTCACTTTTCACTATTTAACTTTTCATTTTTGAAAGCCACCATCTGCGCCATCGCCACCGCCCCGGGCGGAGCTATCGGCATCATTCGCATCAGCGGTTCCGAGGCCTTTTCCTTCACTCGCCGCATCTGTCACCGCATCACGACAGAGACTCCGCCGCGCACTGCCGTGCTCTCCCCTATCCTATCCATGGACGGCACGGTTCTTGATGATGCCCTTGTCACGCTCTTCCCTGCTCCCCACAGCTACACGGGAGAGGACTGCGTGGAGCTCTCCTGCCACGGATCACGCTATATCTTGAATGAGGTGTTGGCACTTCTCTTGCAGCAAGGCTGTCAAATGGCTGAACCTGGTGAGTTTACCATGCGCGCGTACCTCAACGGCAAGCTCGATTTGAGTCAGGCCGAAGCCGTGGCAGATCTCATTGCAGCCAACAGTGCTGCTGCCCATCGCATCGCCGTCTCGCAGTTGCGCGGTCATTTCTCATCAGAGCTCTCTCACCTCCGCGACAAGCTGCTACGGCTGACTTCACTGCTTGAGCTGGAACTCGATTTTTCCGATCACGAGGAACTGGAGTTTGCTGACCGCAGCGAACTGCTTAACCTCGCAGTGACCATCAGTGGTCGCATCCAACATCTGGCCTCCACCTTCCATGCTGGCAATGCCCTAAAGCATGGCATCCCCGTGGCCATTGTGGGAGCACCCAACGTGGGCAAATCCACCCTCCTCAACGCTCTGCTCGGCGAAGAGCGCGCCATCGTCAGCGACATTCAAGGCACCACGCGCGATGCCATTGAAGACACCATCCAACTCAACGGCATCACCTTCCGTTTCATCGACACAGCAGGCATCCGCCACACCAACGATACCATTGAGAATCTAGGTATTGAGCGTTCAATTGCAGCCGCACGTAACGCCTCCATCATCATCATGATGAAAGAGCCCGGCATAGATTTCCCCGACATCGCTGTTCGCGATGACCAAACAGTCATCCACATCGAGAACAAGACAGAAACCTTCCAAGCCAAATACGGCACTGGACTCGAAGAGCTGCGTCACCGTCTCGTAGAAGCTGCACCCAAAGCGTCTGATGAGGATGTCATTGTCACCAGTGCGCGCCACTACGAAGCCCTCCTCCGCGCCCACGATAGCCTCACCCGCGTCATTGAAGGCCTAAGGTCCAATTCACTGCTTCCCTCCGATCTCATTGCCGAAGACTTACGCTTGACGCTCGATGCGCTCGCAGACATCACAGGTGGTGCGATCACTCCCCAAGAGACCCTCAACAATATCTTCGCTCATTTCTGCGTGGGGAAATGAGACATCATGAAAAAAGCCCCAAGTAACAATGGTGACGGAGAAAACGAAAGAAAAGGCACAAGTAGAGGCGTTGGACAAACAGGCTCTGCGACAAGAGATGCGGCGACGCAAGGAGGCACACTCGAAAGAAGAACGGGAGGCATTGTCTGCTGATATTACAGCTTGTTTGAGGAAAGACGCTCATTGGAGCGCAGCTCAAACCATTCTTTTATACCATTCTCTTCCTGACGAAGTTAACACACACCATTTGCTACATGATGCAGTCATCGAGGGCAAACGTGTGCTATTGCCTGTGGTGGTCGGAGATAACTTGGAACTACGTCTGTTCAAGCCTTTGGATCAGATGCATGAAGGAGCCTTTCATATCCTCGAGCCCGAGGGCGAAACGTTCGCAGAAGAGCAAGCTATCGATCTGGTAATAGTGCCAGGCGTAGCGTTCACCAAGGACGGACGCCGCCTCGGTCGGGGACGCGGCTACTATGATCGTCTGCTTACGCGTCTTGCAGGCGTATATAAAATAGGAATCTGCTGGCCTTTTCAACTCCTCGACGACCTGCCCACAGAACCCCATGACATCCGCTTGGATGATGTCATCAGCGTATCAATGGAAGCCACTTTCGCAACCAATCAATAAAAAGCAATATTCTCTATAACCTGCGCTCCTACGTACTCGTTGAGTCTATGAACCAACACCTTACGATTCATCGACAGCTCCGCGCGAATAACAGAAGAGCTGAGATGAACATAGAGCACACGGTTGCGGATGGAGAGATCGGTAGTATGGTTGGCTATGCCGTGCCCCATCACCTCGGGCCACGCCTCGATAAGACGGTATTCGTTGTAGGGCGTCTCCAACCCTTCTTCACGCAACAACTGTATCACGAGATCTCCCAATGGCTCTGCTTTCTGCTTTCTCATGGCATGATCTCCCCTTTTTTAACGTGGAACAAACGATAGTCGCTATCCATTCGCGATAGAATCTGGTCGAGATGGTCGCGATTGGTGTCAGTAATAAAAATTTGGCCAAAACGGTCGCCTGCTACGAGATGTACGATTTGCTCCACCCGGTCAGCATCCAACTTGTCGAAGATATCGTCCAAAAGCAGTAAGGGCTTGGTACGGCTGGCAGCGCGGCTGAGGAAATCGAACTGCGCTAACTTCATGGCTATCAAGTATGTTTTATTCTGTCCCTGCGAACCTTCACGTCGGATTGGATAACCGCCAAGGGTCATCTCCAGTTCGTCGCGATGAACGCCGTGGAGCGAATAGCCCATTATGAGATCCTTGGCACGGTCACGCTGGATGATGTCCAAGAGCGAGCCGCGTTGTGCATGTGACACATATTGCAAACCCACCAGCTCTCGTCCGCGACTGACAATGGAATGTATTTCCTGAAAGACAGGAACAAAGCTCTCTACGAAGCTGGCACGTGCTTCATAAATCATCTGGCCATAGCGCGCCATTTCCTCCTCCCAAAGCGACAGAAGATCGATGTCGGGAGCTGTGTCCTCGAGCTTCAAGAGTGCATTACGCTGAGCAAGGGCTTTATTGTAGCTAACGAGGGCGTCGAGATAACGATGGTCTGTTTGCGAAATGACCACATCCATGAAGCGACGCCTTTCCTCTGAACCGCCACCGATGAGCAGCGAGTCCATGGGCGACACCATCACGATGGGGATCAGCCCGATGTGTTCTGTCAGTCTCTTGTATGGTTTCTTGTTGCGTTTGAGTTGTTTTTTGCGACCACGTGACAAGCCCAGAGAGATTTCTTCCATCGTACCGTCCTCATGCTCAAAGGAACCTTGGAGCATCGCCACCTCAGCCTCGTGACGAATGCAGGCGCTGTCCTGACTCGTAGTGCTACTCTTGCAGAGTGCGAGAAAATAGATGGCATCGAGGAAGTTCGTCTTGCCCTCACCATTCTGTCCGATCAGACAGTTGAGTTTGGGCGAGAGTTCGAGCTCCGTTTGTGCGATATTTTTGTAGTTAAATATGGTGATATGGCGTAGTGTCATAACGCATTTTGGGCTAAAAGCGATGCAAAGGTAATGTAAAAACATAAAAAATAAGAAATAATGCCCCGAAAAGTTGAAGGAACGGAAGTTTTTAACTACTTTTGCACCGCTTTTTGCAGCCATGCGCGCAAAGATACCCCGAAAAAGGACAACTAAAACTATAAAAAACAATGGCAAAGAAACAACAAAATGTGGCTGTCGAGAACATCGAAGCCGTATCAAAAACTGAAGCTTTTATCGAGAACAACAAAAAGACAATTCTCTATGGCGTATGCGCCATCGTGGTCATTGCTGCAGCTATCATCTGCTACGTGCAGTTCATCAAGAACCCACGCGAGCAGAAGGCCAACGAGGCGCTTGCACTGTGTGAGACGCTGTTCCAGAAGGATGTCTATGATAAGGCACTGGACGGCGACGGACAAGGCTGTATCGGCTTCCTCAAGGTTGCTGATGAGTACAGCTCCACGAAAGCTGGCAACCTCGCTAAACTCTACGCTGGTCTCTGCTATGCCCAGCAGGAGAAGTGGGAGGACGCAGCCAAGATGCTCGAAAGCTTCTCTCTGAAGGATGACGCAATGGTTTCACCCGCCACGCTCGGCGCACTCGGTAATGTCTATGCCAATCTCGGCGACAACGACAAAGCCATCAAAACCCTTTTGAAGGCCGCTAAGACTGCTGACAACGCCAGTCTCTCCCCCATCTATCTCATTGAGGCCGGTGAACTCTATGAAGTTCAGGGCAAGCCCGAAGAGGCATTGAAGCTCTATAAAGAGGTCAAGACCAAGTATGTCACTTCGATGGCTGTTCAGCAGCAGGACATAGACCGCTATATTGAGCGCGTAGCTCAGTAAGCGCAACATCGTCACTATCATGGCAACCGCATACCATCATCTCTCGGACTACGACATCAATAGCGTACCCTCAGCTGAAGGTATGCGGTTTGGTATTGTTGTAGCCGACTGGAACGATCGTTTTACTTATTCGATGGCTGAGGCCGCCATTGACACCCTCCTGCGGCACGGCGCTCACACTGAGGATATCCTCGTGAAACACGTGCCTGGCAGTTTTGAGCTAGTCTATGGTGCCGCATGGATGGTGGAGAACACCGCCTTCGATGCCGTCATTGCCCTCGGCTGCGTCATCCGAGGTGACACCCCCCACTTCGACTATATCTGTCAAGGCACAACACAAGGCCTTGCAGAGCTGAATCTTCGCTGTAAGATCCCAGTTATCTACGGACTGCTCACCTGTAATAATAATGAACAGGCGGAGGCGCGCACGGGTGGAGTGTTGGGTAATAAAGGCACGGAGTGCGCTGTCACAGCCATCAAAATGGTAGCCTATGGCAAAGGAAAAACAGAAAACCATCAACATCAAGAATCGCAAGGCGGAGTTTGATTACTACCTGATGGAGAAATATACCGCAGGGCTTGTCCTGACCGGCACGGAGATCAAGAGCATCCGTCTGGGAAAGGCAAGCCTTGTGGATACTTATTGTATCATCATTGGTGGCGAAGTTTGGGTGAAGAATATGAACATCGCCCAATATTTCTACGGAACTTATAACAACCACGCTGCACGGCGTGACCGCAAGTTGCTGCTCAATCGCCGCGAGATACACCGCCTACAGAACGCCACCAAGAGTCCGGGTATGACCATCGTGCCAACACTCCTTTTCATCGATGAGAACGGACGCGCCAAACTGGACATCTACCTTGCCCGAGGTAAGCACAGTTTCGACAAGCGCGAGACACTCAAGGAAAAGGAAGACCGCCGCGATATCAGCCGACAATTCAAGCACAACTACTAAGTTGTGATATAATCACTTAACGTGCACTCATTCTATGACGCTTCGCGAAGCCCTCATCTCCCGCCGCCCTGCTGCCACTCTCATCCTCGACGGTGCAATGGGTACGATGATTCAGAGCTATGGTCTGCGTGAAGAAGATTTCCGAGGTCTTTCGTCCGAGTGCCCTGCGAAGTATCGTTTCAGTTCGTTGCCAGGTCAGCAGTTGGGCAACAACGACCTACTCTGCCTGACACGACCAGATATCATAGCTGACATCCATCGCCGCTATCTCGCAGCTGGAGCGGACATCATCTCAACCAACACTTTCAACGCACAGCGTATCTCTCTGGCCGACTACGGCTGCGAGCATCTCGTCGGTGACATCAATCGCGCCGCTGTCCGCATTGCACGGAAAGCGATGGAGGAAGGAAAGATCTCGCCGAACAGCGAGGAAACATCACCAAGGGCGGCTTTTCTCGCTGCCTCCATCGGTCCTACAAACAAGTCGCTCTCCATGAGTCCAGACATCAATGACCCAGCACGGCGAGCCATCACCTTCGATGAACTGGTGGATGCTTATGTCGAACAGATGACTGCGCTGCTCAAAAGCGGCATAGATGCTTTTCTCATCGAGACCATCTTTGATACGCTCAATGCTAAGGCAGCCCTTTATGCCGCCGATGAAGCGATGCTTCAGACTGGCATCAGCGTGCCTATCATGCTTAGCGCCACCATCAGCGACCGCGCCGGCCGTCTGCTCAGCGGACAGACATTGGAAGCTTTCTTTATTTCCGTCACTCATGCTCCCCTTCTCTCCATAGGACTCAATTGCTCATTTGGTGCCGTTGAGATGTTACCCCACCTGCGTGAACTGAGGCAGTTGGTTAATCATCACAATGTTCGCGCGTGCGAACCTCTTTTTATAAGCGCGCATCCGAATGCTGGACTGCCTAACCAGCTCGGGCAGTACAACGAGACACCCGAGATGATGGCTGAACACATCCGTCCATTCCTCACAGAAGGTCTCGTCGATATCATCGGCGGTTGCTGCGGCACAACGGATGAACATATTAGGGTAATAAGGGAAGGAGCGGTTAGCAATCAAGAAGAGTACATATTTACCTCTGAATCCCACAAAGCGGACACCTGCTCAGTACATTCTGCTCCCTCCCTTATAGGGGGAGAGTCTGAGTCTTCGGAGGTGAGTCTTTCCCTCTCAGGCCTTTCCCCTCTCATCCTTACGCCCGAAGTGGCATTCATCAATGTTGGTGAGCGTTGTAATGTTGCCGGATCACGCAAGTTCTTGCGTCTGATCAAGGAGAAGAATTACGATGAGGCTATGGAGATTGCACGCAAACAGGTTGAAGACGGAGCCTTGGTACTGGATATCAACCTCGATGACGGACTGCTCGAAACGAAGCAGGAGATGTGTCATTTCCTGAATCTCTTGGCAGCCGAACCCGATGTCTGCCGCGTACCGTTCATGATTGACTCCAGCCGATGGGATGTCATTCGCGCCGCCCTTGGCTGCATCCAAGGCAAGAGCATCGTCAACAGCATTTCGCTCAAAGAAGGCGAAGCTGTCTTCCTCGAACGTGCCCACGAGATTCATCGTCTTGGGGCTGCGGTTGTTGTCATGGCTTTCGACGAAGAGGGTCAAGCCACAACCTTCGAACGACGCATCGCCATCTGTGAGCGTGCCTACCGTTTGCTCACAGAACAAGTACATTTCCCTGCCGAAGACATCATCTTCGATCCCAATATCCTTGCTATCGCCACAGGAATGCCAGAGCACAATCGCTATGCTCTCGACTTCATCCGCGCTACCGAGTGGATCAAGACCCACCTGTCTGGTGCTCACGTCAGTGGTGGCGTCAGCAACCTCAGCTTCGCCTTCCGTGGCAACAACTACTTGCGCGAGGCGATGCACGCTGTTTTCCTCTTTCATGCACGACGCGCAGGCATGGACATGGCCATTGTCAACCCTGCAACTACAGTCACTTACGCAGACATTCCTGATGACCATCTTCAACTCATTGAAGATGCAATTTTGGCACGCAGGGAAGATGCATGCGAAAGATTGGCAGACTCTCCCCCCGAACCAGTCCAGCCAGAACACTCGGTTCTGTCTTCCTGGCACCCTATAAGGGAGGGAGTGGTTACCTCTGCAGATAACAACGCGGACGCCTATTCAGTACATTCTGCTCCCTCCCTTATAGAGGGAGAGTCCACGGGGGAAGCATCTTCTATTGCCCTCTCCCTCATCTCCTCCCTCCGTCGCGGCGAAACCAACACGCTTGAGGCAGACTTGATGGAAGCTCTGAAAGTCTATCCCTCACCAGTTGCCATTATTGAAGGTCCCTTGATGCAAGGCATGAACCTCGTCGGACAGCTCTTCGGTCAAGGCAAGATGTTCCTGCCACAGGTTGTCAAAACAGCCCGCACCATGAAACGCGCCGTTGAGATTCTGCAACCATATCTCGAAGCCAGATCAAGCGGGCAAACCGAAGAAAGTACACAAGCTGGGCATCCAAGAAAGATTCTTTTGGCGACGGTTAAGGGCGATGTCCATGATATTGGGAAGAATATCGTAGCAACAGTCATGGCCTGCAATGGATATGAAGTCATTGATTTGGGTGTCATGGTGCCCGCTGAGACCATCGTAGAGAAGACCCTGGAACTACAACCAGACCTGATCGGACTCTCGGGACTCATCACACCCTCGCTCGAAGAGATGGTTCACACTGTGCATCTTCTGGATCAGGCAGGTATCTCTGTACCTATAATGATAGGCGGTGCCACAACAAGCGCATTGCACACAGCATTGAAGATTGCTCCCGTCTATCACGGTCCCATCCTCCATGTATGTGATGCTTCGCAAAACGCTCCTCTTGCCGCACCTTTCCTCTCTCCGAAAACAGCAGCTGCTGCTACCGAAGCACTTCACGCAGAACAGGAAGCGATGCGCAGTCAGGCGGCTCAAACATCTACCAACAAGCCCATACCACTTGAAGAAGCACGAGCACGTAAACCTCATTATTTCTAACCGAATATGTTGCCAACCCTACACGAACAGATGCTCATCCAAGCCGCATCGAAAGGCATGGACTCATACCTGAAAGTCATCATCGACAGCCTCAACGAATCCATCGGAGGCGAACTGAACGCAGACACGATGACACGCCTCAATGGTGAACAGATCACTTTGCTCGCCTACAATTTGCTACGCGACGAAGTAATGGACGGCGGTTTCGTCCAATTGATACACAATGGACTCGGACCCTTTATTTTTATGAATCCATTTGCCAAAGCAATGCGTCTGTGGGGTGAAGCGACGGAGGTAGAAACGGGCACCACCTATCTGCATGACTTCTCGAAACTCCTCTACAAAGGACGCAAGCTCTTCGAGCAGTACGGCAATGAGCTGACCAATCCTTGCACCGACGAGGAGTTCATGGCTCTCTTTGAGCAATATCCCGCTTTCGATGACCTTGACGATGAATTCATAGAGACCGAGGAATACATCACCGCGACGATAGCGCACTATGTCGATGAACATCTCGAGCTATTCGTCGCGGTGGAGAAATAAAGCAGACTTTCCCTTAGGATTATAACGCCAGAACGGGTTCTTCCTCTACTTTAAGTGTCAGCTCTTTGGCATCTGATGAAAAGGCATCTGCTATTACGGTTTGACCATCTTTGAGATGACCGTCCAAGATGAGTTGACAGAAAGCATCCTCGACTGCGGTCTGGATGAGTCGCTTCAGCGGACGGGCACCAAACTGTACGTCGTAGCCCTTTTCGGCGAGCCAGTTGCGGGCAGCATCCGTGAGTTGGATGTGATAGCCCATTTCTTCAACGCGCTTCTGCAACGGATGCATCTCTATATCCACAATCTGATGCAGGCTCTCCTTTGACAATTGGTCAAAGAAGATGATGTCATCCAAGCGGTTGAGGAACTCAGGTGAGAACTGACGCTGCAGCGTCTTCTGGATGATGCTGCGAGCATATTCGCGATTGTTGACGTCGCCGCCACGGTTAAATCCGATACCCTGACCGAACTCCTTCAGCTGGCGTGTGCCCGTGTTGGAGGTCATGACAACGACGGTGTTGCGGAAGTCAACGGTCGTTCCGTTGCCATCGGTCAGACGTCCCTCGTCCATCACCTGCAACAGGATGTTGAAGACATCTGAGTGAGCCTTCTCGATCTCGTCGAGCAGGACTATACTATATGGTTTGCGGCGCACCCGATCAGTGAGTTGTCCGCCCTCCTCGTAGCCGACATATCCCGGAGGTGCCCCCACCATACGGCTGACGGTGTGCTTCTCCATATACTCCGACATATCTACGCGGATGAGCGCATCCTCGCTGCCGAAGAGCTCTACGGCCAGGCGCTTGGTGAGATAGGTCTTGCCTACGCCGGTAGGACCGAGGAACATGAAAGTACCGATGGGTTTGTTGGGATCCTTAAGTCCCACCCGTGAACGTTGTATGGCATGAACAAGTTTCTCAACAGCATCATCCTGACCGACAACAGAATGCTTGAGATTGTCGCCGAGGTGGCGCAGGCGTTCGTTTTCGCTCTCGCCGACACGCTGAACGGGAATGCCCGTCATCATCGCCACGACATCCGCAATCTGCTGTTCGCCAATCTCTTCGCGCACATCCTTCATCTGGTGTTCCCAGTCCTTCTTCATCTGTTCAAGGCGTTCCTCTTCGTTGGCCAGTTGGTCGCGATATTCGGCAGCAAGCTCGAAATTCTGCGTCTGCACCGCCTTATCCTTCAACTCCTTGAGGTGCATACATAGTTCTTCTTTCCGTACAATATCCTGGCTGATGGGGATGTTGACGAGATGTGCTCTCGACCCCGCCTCGTCCATCGCATCGATGGCCTTGTCTGGCAGGCATCGGTCAGTCATATAGCGGTCGGTCAGCGTGACACAAGCACGCAGAGCCTCAGGCGAGTAACGCACATTGTGGTGTTCCTCGTAGCGTTCCTTGATGTTTTCGAGGATTGTCACGGTCTCCTCCACTGTCGTGGGCTCCACGAGCACCTTTTGGAATCGACGCTCCAATGCGCCGTCCTTCTCAATGCTCTTCTTGTATTCATCGATGGTAGTAGCTCCTATGCATTGCACCTCGCCACGCGCCAAAGCAGGTTTCAGCATATTGGCGGCATCCATGGTACCCGCAGCCGAGCCCGCACCAATGAGCGTATGTATCTCGTCGATGAAGAGGATGATTTCCTTGTGCGACTGAAGCTCATTGATGATGGCTTTCAATCGTTCCTCGAACTGTCCGCGATACTTCGTTCCTGCCACTACACCTGCCAAGTCCAACACGATGATGCGCTTGTCAAAAAGCAACCGTGCTACTTTACGCTGCACGATGCGCAATGCCAGTCCTTCGACGATAGCACTTTTTCCTGCACCGGGAAGTCCGATGAGGATTGGATTATTCTTCTTGCGACGACAAAGAATCTGCGCCACACGTTGAATCTCCGTCTCACGTCCCACGACGGGGTCGAGCAGTCCCTCCTGCGCCGCCTTGGTGAGGTCAGTGCCGAAGGTATCAAGAGCTGGCGTACCACTGCCCTTACCCTGCTTCTTAGCTGTCTGGCGGGCAGAAATGTTGCGACCGGTATTGTGGAGGTCTTCATCTCCATCTTCGTCCTCCTCCTCATCATCCTCGTCCTCGTCAGTAAAGCCAAACCCCATGGATGGTTCCTGACGTTGCATCAGCGCATTCTTTATAGTCGCGTAATCTACTTGGAAATCATTGAGCATCTTGCAAGTAGCTTCCGTAGAGTCACGAAGCAGAGCGAGCAGCAAGTGCTCAGTATCAGCACATTCAGTCTTCATCGCACGTGCCTCCAGAAACATCAGTTTCATGATTCGATTGGCACTATCGCTGAGTAATGGGTCACGAGTATCATCAAAGGAAGCCACGATGCGCTCCAACTCCACCTTCAGGCGCTTCATATCCAAACCCAGCTGATTCAAAATCATCATCGCGGTGCAGTCCGTCTCACGCATCATCGCCAGGAACAGGTGCGCAGGTTCCACAGCGGAACAACGCAGGCGCATAGCCTCTTCCTTGCTATAAGAGAGAATTTCCGTTATCTTAGGGGATAGTTTTTGATCCATATCACATATTAGCTTTTACTCAAAAATGCTTATTCTCATCAGTGACTCCTGCGGGATTCAAACCCACAACGTTCTGATCCGTAGTCAGATGCTCTATTCAGTTGAGCTAAGGAGCCGTGTTTCCCTCAAATCTGTCGGCAAAGATAAAGTGTTTCGCTGACCTATGCAAACTTTTTGAGGGAATTTAATATTTCGACTTTTGAACCGTTGGGGTTTTTAAGTCTTACAGCAGTTCAACAGAACGTTTGACAAAGCGGGTCAGTGCCTCACCGGTAAGCAGACCATTCTGCAAGAGAGCCAGGTCAATGAGTTGATGGACGCGCTCGTTGGTGACGGCGTAAGCTGCCAATACCTCCTTGCGCTTCTGCTCCTGTGCCTCGATGCTCTCGCGGCACTGATCCATGTCCTTGCGCTCCTCGTCGGTGATTTCATCGTACTTCTTCTTGTCCTGCTCAGCCTGTAGCACGCTCTTGCGAGCGTTCAGTCCGCGTAGTTCAGCTTCGATGGGTTTGAGTTCCTCGGCAGTGGCAAGCTCACTCTGTTCGAGCACCTCTTTGACGAGTCGGCTGTCCGTATTGAGTACGAGGTTGTACATATCCGGCATTTCACCATAGAATCCCATACCCGGCTGAATACGAGCCATATCCTTCATGCGTCGCATATATTCGCTCTGGGTGATGACCACGGGCATAGCCTCCTCACCCATCGGCTGAGTCTCCACGTGATAGGTGACTTTCTCGCTCTTGGGCAACTGTGACTCAAATACGGCTGACAGATTGGCAGACCTTTCGGCTGACAATTCTTCACCCTTCGCCTCGTCCTTCTGGATCAGTCGGTCGATAGTGTCTGCATCGACGCGCGTGAAGGTAGTCTTCTCTAATTTACGCTCCAGCATCTGCACAACAGGCGTGTCCAGCTGACCGTCGAGCAGCAACACATTGTAGCCTTTCTGCTTGGCAGCATCGATGTAGGTGTATTGTGCCTCGCGGTCGGCGGCATAGAGATAGACGAGCTGACCGTCCTTGTTGGTTTGGGCGTCCTTGATGAGTGCCTGGTACTCTTCGAGCGTGTAGTACTTGCCGTCAGTGTCTTTCAAGAGGAAGAACGTCTTGGCCTTCTCGTAGAAGTCATCCTCAGTGAGCATTCCGTATGAGATGAAGATCTTCAGATCGTCCCATTTCTCCTCGAACTCCTTGCGGTCGTTCTTGAATAGCGAGCTTAGGCGGTCGGCCACTTTCTTGGTGATATAACCGCTGATCTTCTTGACGTTACTATCGCTCTGCAGATATGAACGGCTGACGTTTAGCGGGATGTCTGGCGAGTCGATAGTGCCGTGCAGCAGCGTCAGGAAGTCAGGCACGATGCCTTCCACCTGATCCGTCACAAACACTTGGTTGCAGTACAGCTGAATCTTATTGCGCTGCAGGTCGAGGTTATTCTTGATCTTCGGGAAATAAAGCACACCCGTGAGGTTGAACGGGTAATCCACATTCAAGTGTATCCAGAACAGAGGCTCGTCGGCCATAGGATAAAGCTGACGATAGAATGTTTTATAATCCTCATCTTTCAGTTCAGCGGGTTTGCGAATCCAAAGAGGTGTTGTGTCATTCACCTGATTGTCAGCATCGGTGTCCTGCATCTTTCCGTCCTTCCACTCCTGCTTCTTGCCGAAGACAACAGGTACGGGCAGGAAATGGCAGTACTTCTTCAGAAGACCTTCTAACTTGTCCTTCTCGAGGAACTCTTTGCAGTCCTCAGAGAGGTGCATGACAATGTCCGTACCGCGATCTTCACGTTCTGCATCCTCGATGGTGAATTCAGGACTTCCATCGCAGCTCCATTTCACGGCCTGTGCGCCCTCCTGATAGCTCTTGGTGATGATATCAACGCGGTCGCTGACCATGAAACTCGAATAGAATCCGAGACCAAAGTGTCCGATGATAGCGTTAGCATCCTCCTTGTATTTGTCCAAGAAATCGTTGGCACCAGAGAAGGCGATCTGATTGATATACTTGTCAATCTCATCGGATGTCATGCCGATACCACGGTCGCTGACGGTGATTGTGCCGGCATCCTTATCGACTTTAATCTCAACCTTCAATTCGCCCAGCTCGCCCTTGAAGTCGCCCTTGCTGGCAAGAGTCTTCAGTTTCTGCGTAGCATCAACGGCATTAGACACCATCTCACGGATAAAGATCTCGTGATCGGAATACAAAAACTTTTTGATGACCGGGAAGATATTCTCAGTCGTCACTCCGATATTACCTTTTTGTGTACTCATAGTAATACTTTTATATAAATATGATTAAAAATTCGATGATTCAATATCTTCTCTACTTCCTTAGCAAAAGGCGTGCCAAAATAGACGTGTGGACTGTTTGACCCGGGTCAAACAGTCCACACGTCTA
>CAJORF010000020.1 GCA_905236985.1 uncultured Bacteroidaceae bacterium
CGCAGCTTTCGAACGTAGTGAGGCTCTCCCCCTTATGGGGGAGCGGGGAGAGGGTCTTCCCCGTGCCGCTATTATTAGAGAGAAAGGCACGAATGGCGAGCGCGAAATGGCTTACTGCCTCTATCTCGCTGGTTTCGACGTGAAAGACGTCATGATGACTGACCTCATCACGGGTCGTGAAACATTGGACGACGTTCAGATGATTGTCTTCTGCGGCGGCTTCTCCAATAGCGACGTCCTTGGCTCCGCCAAGGGCTGGGCTGGTGCCTTTCTCTACAACCCAAAGGCCAAGGCTGCTCTCGACCGCTTCTATGCCCGTCCCGACACCCTCTCACTCGGCATCTGCAACGGCTGTCAGCTGATGGTCGAGCTGAACCTGCTCGGCCTGAAGGGTGAGGAGAAGATGCTCCACAATAACTCCCACAAGTTTGAGTCCGCCTTCCTCGGCCTCACCATCCCTGAGAACAAAAGTGTGATGCTGGGTTCACTGACAGGTTCCAAACTTGGCATCTGGGTAGCTCACGGCGAGGGCAAGTTCCACCTGCCACTGCCTGAGAGCGCTTACAACATTGTTGCCAAATACAGCTACGATGCCTATCCCGCCAATCCCAATGGCTCCGACTATAGTGTCGCAGGCCTCTGCTCTGCCGACGGTCGTCATCTGGCCATGATGCCCCACCTCGAACGCGCCATCTTCCCTTGGCAATGCGCCTACTATCCTGCCAACCGCCGCATGGATGAAGTGACACCGTGGTGCGAAGCCTTCGTCAATGCCCGCCGCTGGTGCGAAACTCACTCCGCTTGATCATACTAAAGGAATGAATTACTAACCAATAAACCATTTTGACATTATGAACACGACATCCTATATGCCAATGTGGCACGGCAATCGTGTCCGCAGCATTCTTATCGCTCTTATGACACTCGCCATCGGCCTCACCGCCTGTGGTGATAAGAATGAAATTGAAGATCCCGACAAACCCGTAATCCCTGTCACCCCCGTGAATCCCGAGGATTACGTGACCGTACCCAAAGGCGGCGGCACCATCACCAAGGGCGATATCTCTATCACCTTCCCCAGCGGCACGTTCTCGAAAGACACAAAAGTGGCCGTGACAGAAATGAAAAAGGGCGATAGCGCAGGCGAGAAAGAGGCTTCAAGCTTCTACCAGATTGTCATGCCTGCAAAAACCAGTCAGGAACTTACTTTCAGCATTAAAAGCGACAAACTGGATGATGACGTTCAATTCGTCTCGTCAACACAAGGATGTCGGAAATCCATCGGGGAAGACTGTATGCATCACATTTGCCTTCGAACAGACTACTCCGATGGAGCATACAGTGTGAGTCTGCCTGCGACACAAAATGATGAAGATGACGGCGACCTCACATTCAAGATGGGTTTGGCTCACGTCACTCAGCTCGAAGATAACTATGGCAAGGTCAAGGAAACACGCGCCGCTGACGGATCGATAGGAAATCTCAGATGGTATTTCGACCTTCACCCTGTGGACGAAGTCAAGATGTGGGCCGCCGGAGTAAGCTCAGACAAAGTGAAGGCAATAAAGCCCAAGATGAATGAATACGTCAAGGAAGCCATTCAACAGTTACTCGATCTCGGATTCCAGATCAAGAAAGGACATGAAAATCCAATGGATCCGTTGAGCGCGAAGCCAGGACGACTGATACATTACTATTTCATCTGGGATTCGGGTAATCCCAATGCTGACGGTTTCTTCAATCAAGATGCATTCTATGATGAGTACAGCACCATAGAAATCAATTTATACAAATATTTCAATCATCCTGACGAGACAACACTTCGACAATCCGTCATACATGAGACGCTCCATTATTTCGAATCCGACTATGACCCCCGTTCACCTTTTAAGAAGAAATGGGTTCAAGGTGAAGAAAACGTGATTAATGAAGCGGCCTCTGTATGGGCCGAGCAGTTCATGGACAATGGGCGTATGAATGGTGAATTCCTCAGTGAGCGCTTGACTGAATTTCTTCAAAGTTGTGATGATTTGGAATCTGTATATGGAACCAAGACCCCGTCAATGAAACAATATGCCAATCATGGCTATGGAATGTCCGCCTTACTCTACTACCTCACCAAACCATCGAGCGGAATGGACGCGTTTGATATAGATAAAACAAAGATTGTGGAAATTTTTGATTTATGGAAATCCAAGAATGCATACGTTCGAAAAACGTTCTTGCCTTTCGACAAATGGCTAATGAACCATGATTGTGGATTCATGAATTCCTACGCATACGAAGATTTCCTCATCGAACTGTTGTCAGGTAAACTGGTACAGCATCAACTGATAAACCCATTCTATGTTCTGACCCGTTCATCTGATAAGCTAAGGACAGATACTAAAGTCGAAAAAACAGGGGAATGTCTGAAACACGGATGTACGGCGAATGAGTTTATTTTCAGGTACTACAAGAATGCTCAGAATGCTCACTCCTTCAAAGGAAAGGAAATAGTCATCAAACAAACTGAACCTGATGTGACTGCCTGTGTTTTTGCCTCAGACATTGATGATGCAGCTAAATGTAAGAGTAAAATGATAGGAGGCAAATTGTGTGCAGGAGATTCTCTGGTGATCAGCGGAGAGGAGGTTGAGAAGCTGTTTGATGCAGGTCAGTTCTATTCACTGATGGTGGTTGCTCTCAATAGTTCGGGGGTCAAGGAATCCTATAACATCCAAGTCGAGCTACGCAGTGCTTTCTCCGTCTCGCCTGACTCGCTCGCCTTCACAGCTGACGGCGGTACACAAAGCACGTACATCAAATATGGTACCTACAGCTATTATGGTGCCACAGTTCGCAGCGAAGGCCACGGATGGTGTGGCGTAGAAGCACCTGGTGGTCCATCTGGCGAAATTAAGGTTACCGTGCAACCTAACACCACTGGCCAGAAGCGCGAGTGCATTGTTGATTGCTACGTCAAACCTAATAGCAGTTCACCCGACTCTGAGAAGGTCCTGTTACCCGTCAAAGTGACGCAGGAGGCTGGCGACAACAGTCAGAGCGCAACCTATAAAATTGAGGCATATCTGACAGGCACGATTAGTGTAGATTGTGTCACAAAATATAATGACGGGCGTGAATCCAAAGGTGTGGCAAGCCTAGATCTTGACTTCTACAAGGATGAGATAGAGATGGAATATGCTGGAGGTACCCTGAAGGTTCAGGTATCCGATGACGACGCTACGCCCGAAACTCTGTCCTTCAGTGTCTCAGGCCTCACAGGAGACTACACCAGCGGTTCTATCCAAAGCATTAAGTATGAGAAAGAAGCGGGAATCCGTTTTGCATCTGGTATTGTTAAAGATGCCAATAACTACAGCAAGATGACATTGGAAATCGGGAGTCTTCCCCTTGATGTAGGTTCTGTTTATAAGGGCGAATACGGTGGCACGCTATGGTTCATCGGCAAGGGGGAAAATCTGAAATCCGTGTCTCTCAAGTACCATATAGAACAGGACTTGACCGATGGCTCGTATGGCCCTGTCATCGGCCACAAGACATCAGATTATTCCTTTCATAGCGATGAGAGCAACTATCTGGGAGTCAAATGCGGCTTCTGGCGTAAATTCGACTATTCCTCAGTCCCCCGTAGCGTAACACCGCAGACAAAAGCGCCCTCCATGCCCTGGAATGGTGTGCCAGCCCCATCAGGAGCCTCGCTGTCCACACATGTCGAGGCAAACGTGCAATGACAGTGCCAGGGGCACGAGTGTCGTTGTCGCCTTATTCATCCTGCAAGCGCGTGAACCCTCTCCGTTCACGCGCTTGTTCGTATCTGTCAGCTCATCATCTTCAGCGAAAAGCTACATATTTAGCCATTTTTGTCATTTTATGATAATTATTTTTTGATAATTTAGACAAAAGCATTACCTTTGCAGGCAATTAGTGAGAAAATATGATTGATAATCCCTTTGTAACCAATGGTTATGCAGGACATGAGTACTTCTGCGACCGCGTGGACGAAGCAGCGATGCTCACCAACCTCCTGACCAACGGCAATGATATCGCCCTGATGTCACCCCGTCGCGTGGGCAAGACCGACCTGATACAACACTGCTTCCAGCAGGAAAGCATCAAAGAGGACTATTTCTGTTTCCTCATAGACATCTATGCCACCAACTCGTTTCGCGATTTCGTCAGCGTGTTTGGCAAGTCTATCCTTGATGCCCTGAAGCCTAAAGGGCGCAGAGCTTGGGAGGCTTTCCTCAATGTGCTGTTGTCCGTGCGTTCTGAGATTACCTTCGACATCAATGGCAATCCTGTGTGGGGGCTGGGCGTAGGATCAATGGTTCCGCCCCAAACGACGCTCGATGAGATTTTCGCCTATTTGCATAGTGCCGACAGACATTGTCTGGTAGCCATTGATGAGTTTCAGCAGATTCTCTATTACAATGACAATCAGAATGTAGAGGCTGTTTTGCGCACGCAGATACAGAAGTGCTCCAACGCCAACTTCATCTTTGCCGGTTCGCAGCGTCATCTCATGAGCGAGATGTTCCTCTCGCCCTCACGTCCTTTTTACCAGTCGGTGGTTCCCATGAGCCTCGGAGCCATCCCTTTAGAACGTTACTGGGCATTCGCCGAACCGCAGTTTGCAAAGAATGGCAACCGACGAATCGCCTACGAAGTCGTGGTTTCTGTTTATCAGCGTTTTGAAGGCATCACGGCTAATGTCCAACGCATCATGAATATGCTCTATATGCTGACACCGAATGGCGAGACATGCACCATGGAGATGATTGACAAAGCCATTGAAACCTATCTCCAACTATCTTCCACCTATTACGAGGAGCTGCTCCGACAGATGCCTGAGAAGCAGCGCAATGTCTTCCTCGCCATCGCTGCCGAAGGACAGGTGAAAAACATTTCGGGGGGTAAATTTGTCCACAAATACCACCTCCCTTCAACCAGCTCTGTCGTTTCGGCTGTCAAAGGACTCCTCGAAAAGGATTTCATCACTCAGAACGATAACGTCTATTGCGTTTACGACCGCTTCTTCCAACTCTGGTTAGAAAAGACCCTATCTTCCCCCATATCTAAAACGTAATACAAACGCCGTTCCGGCGTCCCAATTTTTCATTCTTCATTATTCATTTAAATAATGCTCGCATTATTCACAACCTTCTTCCGCATCGGCCTTTTCACCATCGGCGGCGGTTACGCGATGATTCCACTCATCGAGGCGAAGGTCGTGGAGGAGAAGCAGTGGATCTCACGCGAGGATCTGCTCGACTTGATGGCTGTGGCGCAGTCGTGTCCTGGCATCTTCGCCGTGAACATCGCCATCTTCATCGGCTATAAACTGCGTGGCGTGGGCGGCGCACTGATGGCCACGCTCGGATGTATTATACCGTCGTTCCTCATCATCCTCGCCATTGCCCTCTTCTTCCGTCAGTTCCAAGACAACCCCTGGGTGGCCCGCGCCTTCCGTGGCATCCGTCCCTGTGTTGTCGCCCTCATCGCAGCTCCCACCTTCAAGATGGCTAAGACCGCCCAGATCGGCTGGACCAATGTCTGGATTCCCGTCCTCGGTGCCTTCCTCATCTGGATGTTCGGCATCTCACCCATCTGGGTCATCGCCGCCGCTGGATTGGGAGGTTATCTGTATGGGAAAATCGTGGAAAATGTATAATTGATAATGTATAATGTATAATTAGCACGCTGTTCCAGCGTTTATTAATTAGCATCATGAAAGATAATAATATTTTGGCAGATAAAATAATGTATAATTAGCACGCTGTTCCAGCGTTTATTAATTAGCATCATGAAAAATAATAATATTTTGGCAGATAAAAGTTTGAATTTCGGAGTTAGGATAGTAAACTGCTTCAAATTTCTCACCCGAGAGAAAAAAGAACATATGATGTCAAAACAGATATACAGAAGTGGGACAAGTATTGGTGCAAACATACATGAGGGGCTGCAAGCTCAGAGCAAGCCTGATTTCATCAGTAAAATGGGTATTGCATTAAAAGAAGCCAGTGAAACAGCATATTGGTTAAAGCTTTTGGTAAAAACAGATTATATTAGCCCCAAAATGTTTGATTCACTCATTACAGACTGCGACGAACTAAGCCGCTTACTTACTGCTATTATCAAATCTGCTCGCGAAAACGAATAAGCTTATCTATTATACATTATACATTATCAATTATACATTAACAAAGTTATGCTCTACTTTCAACTCTTCTACACCTTCTTCCTCATCGGCCTCTTCGGCTTCGGCGGCGGTTACGCCATGATCTCGATGATTCAGGGTGAGGTCGTTACGAACCACCATTGGATGACCATGGGTGAGTTCACGGACATCGTCGCCGTGTCGCAGATGACGCCCGGCCCCATCGGCATCAACTCCGCCACATACGTCGGCTACACCGCTGTCGTCAACGCTGGCGGTACCCATTGGATGGGCATTCTCGGCTCAGCCACGGCTACCTTCGCCGTCGTGCTGCCCTCATTCATCCTGATGCTCATCATCGCCAAGTTTCTGATGAAGTATAAGCATCATCCGATGGTCGAGCACGTCTTCACAGCTCTGCGTCCTGCCGTCGTCGGTCTCCTCGCAGCTGCCTGCCTGCTGCTCATGACGCCCGACAACTTCTCCACGCCCTCCGAGAACCCGTGGCAGTTCTGGATCAGCGTCGCCATCTTCCTGCTGACGCTCATTGCCTGCCAGGTCTATAAGATGAGTCCCATCCGCGTCCTCCTCTGCTGCGCCCTCATCGGCATATTGCTGTTTTGAGTACCCTGATTTCATCTGACTCCTTGAAAAGTAAGAGAAGAATTGAGATTCTGCCTTTCTTTTTTTGAAAATTGCACAATAAAAGACAATGTGTGCGCGTTACTTAAATGTAAGCATCACTCCCGATGCAAGCTTTACCTCATAAAAGAAACGTCTGCCTATGGAGAAACCCGTACTCATTCCTGTGCAGTTGACGAATGTAATCACTGCTGACCAATTCACAGCTTCACTTTGGATCGCTACCCGCAGCGACGTAGCCCCCAAAGCATCTATCCTCAACAAAATCCGTGCTCACGCCAGAGCCATACGACCACTATGATAGAACTGAGAACACAGGGCGACGGTCAGCACACGCTGATCTCGCCCAGCTTGCTGGCTGCCAACTTCGGTAATCTGCAAGCTGAGATGGAGTGGTTCAACCGCTCCGAGGCCGACTGGCTGCATCTGGATGTCATGGACGGCGTGTTCGTGCCGAACATCTCCTTCGGTTTTCCCGTGCTGAAGCATGTGGCGCGTATGACCACTAAGCCACTGGACGTTCATCTGATGATTGTTCAACCCGAGAAATTCATCTCGCAGGTGCGCGACCTCGGGGCAGCCATCATGAATGTGCATCAGGAGGCGTGCGTCCATCTGCACCGCACGATTCAGCAGATTCACGAGGCGGGTATGCGCGCTGCCGTAACGCTGAACCCCGCCACACCTGTCTCGACACTCGAAGAGATCATCTGCGACGTCGATGTGGTGATGCTCATGACCGTCAACCCCGGCTTCGGTGCGCAGAAGTTCATCGAGCACAGCCTCGACAAGGTACGACGTCTGCGTCAACTCATCGCCCAGTCGGGCTCGAAAGCCCTCATCGAGGTCGATGGAGGTGTGAACCGCACAACCGCTCCGCTGCTGCATCAAGCGGGTGTTGATGTCTATGTCGCTGGTAGCGCGCTTTATGGCAAGCCCGATCCAGTCAGTGAAGTACACGCCTTAAAATGTATTATTAATAACGGATAATTGATATGTCCCGTCCGCTTGTCTTTACCACACTGGCCATCGCCTTAGGTATTGTACTGGCTGACAGCATATTTTATCAGAATCTAATGGTCCCCACATGGCTGAACGCCGCCCTGTGGGGATTTTCGTTGTCAATGGCTTTGGGGGCTTGGTTATGCTGGCCCGCAGACGGCCGTTCATGGATCAACCGTCTGCTGTTTCCGCTCTTCGTCTTCCTGTTCTTCGCCACTTTCGGCTTTGCCCGCTATACCTCCTTCGCCGAAGAAGTACAACAGTCGTGGCTGCGGATGGAGCGACCACCCGTGAACCGAGGGAATCCCGATGAATTCGACTATGTGCGCTGGCGTTGGTTGCAGGGCGTCGAGGACAGCACGACATGGACCGCACGTCTGAAACAGAAAGCGTTAGCGGTGCGTAGTCATCTCTTGAATCAGTATGCGGCGGCGGATATGGACGATGAGGCTCAGGCCATCGTAGCTGCTGTGACACTCGGCGACCGCTCACAGCTGAGCCATGAGACACGCGACCTCTACGCCGCAGCTGGTGCCAGCCATCTGTTGGCCCTCTCAGGAATGCACCTCACCATCATCGTAGGCTTCTTCCTGACGCTCATGAACGGTCGCCTGCTGCTGTCACGCTGGCGACCGTGGTTGGGCATTGCCCTGATTGCGTTCATCTGGACGTATGCTTTCGTGGCAGGTCTGCCCACATCATTGGTGCGCGCCTCGCTGATGACAAGCCTCTTCGTCATCAGCGCGTTGACACACCGTTACTGTAGTTCATTGCACCTGCTGGTACTCACAGCCTTTGTGATGCTGCTCATCCGCCCTGCCTATCTCTTCGACGTTGGCGCACAACTCTCCTTTGCAGCCGTAGCAGGTATTGTTGTACTGCATCGCAGGTGGTATATATGGTTCTTCGAGCGATACCGTTTCCAGTGTTTCACATTAGAGCGCTACCATCTCCTATGGCCGTTGGATATCCTTTTGGTGTCATTGGCAGCACAGCTGTTTACGCTGCCTTTGGTAGCCTACTACTTCCACCGCATCCCCCTCTATGCACCGTTCTTCAACCTCATTTTCATCCCGTTGACGACGGTGCTCATCTATGTCGCGTTGACGTCCCTTGCCCTCTCCAGCCTCTCTACCCTCCTGGGTCACCTCCTTTCATGGCTTGTGACGGCGCAATTGGCAGTAATGCAGTTCGAGGTGCAACTGCCCGGCGCAGTCATCAATGACTTCTGGAGCCGTAAGGCAGAACCTCAAGTGGTGGTCTATAACAACTGGCGTTGCCCTGCCCTCCACGTGATTGCTGCTCCTGACAGGAGTTGGCTTCTTACCCCTGTGCCCGACTCACTCCCAGCCGGTATGCGCTATATCTCCGAAAGTTTCTGGCGCAGGAGGCTGACGGCGGAGCCAATGGTGCTGAAGGAGAGGCAGGCAGTGGCCATCGAGAGTGGCTTCTCTGCGGTGATGGTGGATGGCAAAGCGCAATCTGCCACCCGTACAGCACTGGGCAAGCACCAAGGAGCTCATCAACCCGTCACCCGTGTCGATCTGCTTTGGATCACTAAAGGTTTCAAAGGCACTCGATTGGATATGCTTACGCGCTTGTACTGCCCCCATCTCCTTGTCTTAGATGCCAGTCTGTCCCCCTGGCAACGCACAGCACTGAAGGAGGAAGCCGCGAAGGCAGGATGGAACGTCTATGACATAGCTGAACAGGGAGCCCTGCGATTGCGGTTATGACCTTTCATGATTCCTTTTCACACATACGCAAGTGACGATTGATTGGAACACCCGGGTCTTCCAAACAGAACACCAAGGTTTTCCAAACAAAACACCTCCGTGTTCCAAGCAATACACCTCCGTGTTCCAATCCAAGCCCCTATACGAATTGACAAAAACACCTTACTTTTGATTCCATTTCAACTATTCTTTGTACATTTGCACCCGAAATCATCAAAAAGCACCAACTATGGGTACAGTAATACAGTAAATACAGTAGTTTTTTAACTTCTCATACGCGCGCAGGAACTTTTATTTCCATTTTTATATTTTTATCTTAACCCATATAAAAGTTTAAATGTTACTGTATTTACTGTATTACTGTATCCAAATCGTCAGCAAATCGGGCTTTTAAGGGGTCAATTTGTTAAAAATTGAGGGGGAATAGTAGCTTTTTTGTTCTTTTTTTATGGTTGTTAACAAAAAAAGCGTTAACTTTGCACTCAAAATATACTAAAAACAGACACATTAAGCCATTCTTAAGGTGATTTGGAGGTGTTATTTACACCTTATTATATATTATATAGAAGAAGTAAAAATGAGATAACAAGTATTATGTTTAATTCAAAGAGAGTATTTATGGAAAAAAGACTTTCGATGTTTCTAGCCTCGTTGTTCCTCTGTGTAGGTGCAGCTTTGGCTCAGATTCAAGTGAAGGGCACCATCATCTCCGCAGATGACGGTGAAGCCCTGCCCGGAGCCTCCATCAAGGTGCTGGGTACAAAGACGGGCACTGTGACCGACATGAACGGTGACTTCGTGATTACTGTTCCCAACAGTGACACTCGTCTGGAGATCACTCACATGGGTATGCTTCCCCGTGTCGTGAAAGCCCGCAACGGTATGCGTATCGCACTCGACACCGACAACAAGCTGTTGGACGAGGTGATGGTTATCGGTTACGGTACTACAAAGCGTTCCACATTCACGGGTTCTGCTGTAGAGCTCAAGAGTGAGGAGATTACCAACCACGTCACTTCCACAGCCACCAACGCGCTGATCGGTAAGGTAGCTGGTATTCAGGCTACGGGCGTGAGTGCAGGTCCTGGTAGCGCACCGACCATCCGCATCCGCGGTTTCGGTTCGTTCAACGCCAGCGACGAACCCCTGTACGTCATCGACGGTGTGCCCATGGTTCAGGGTCTGGCTACAATCAACCCCAATGATATTGAGAGCATGTCCGTCCTGAAGGACGCCAGCGCCACCGCTATTTACGGTTCGCGCGGTGCCAACGGTGTGATCCTCATCACCACCAAGAAGGCACGTGGCAAGCAGGACGCCGAGGTGACTGTTGATGCCAAGTGGGGTAGCAACAGCCGCTTGATCCCCAACTACGACGTCATCACCGATCCGGCTCAGTATTACGAGA
The DNA here is from genome assembly GCA_905236985.1 of uncultured Bacteroidaceae bacterium. GTDB lineage: Bacteria > Bacteroidota > Bacteroidia > Bacteroidales > Bacteroidaceae > Physcousia. The sequence continues at coordinate 10,952 of CAJORF010000020.1, forward strand.
CACAGTACCGCAGCCTCTACAACTGGCAGCTGTACGGCGGTGCCACCCCTGAGGAGTCCTATCGCTTTGCCAACAACAACATCTACAACGGCGGCAACGGCGGCTTAGGTTACCAGGTCTATACTGTTCCCGAAGGTCAGAACCTCATTGGTACGAACTTCCGCCTGAACCCCAACGCTAAGCTGGGTTACAGCGACGGTCAGTACTACTACACTCCCGATAACTGGTACGATGAGACCTATCACAACAGCTTCCGTCAGGAGTACAACGTCAGCGTTACTGGCGGCACCGATCGCCTGAGCTACTATGCTGGCGTAGGTTACCTGAACGATGCAGGTTTCGTTGACAACTCCAAGTACGAGCGTTACACCGGTCGTACCAATGTGGAGTACAGAGCCAAGAAGTGGTTGACCCTCAACACCAATATGGCCTACACCCACGGTATCAGCGAGTCCCCCTACTACACCACGACTTACGGTTCCAGCGGTAACCTCTTCTACATCACCAACAATATCGGTCCGATCTATCCCCTCTACGTCCGCAATGCCGACGGCAGCAAGCTCGTCGAGAACGGCGTTCAGATCTACGATAGCAACCAGACCAACTTCTCTCGTCCCGCCATCGTTGGTAACGCCGTTCGCGACAACGTCTATGACCGCAGCCGCACCTACAGCGACGTGTTCACCGGTATGTGGAAGGCCACCATCACTCCCATCGAGGGTCTGAACATCAGCGCCCAGTTAGCCGCACAAAACATCAACAGCCGCGGCAACGACCTCTATAGCCGCTTCGGCTCAGGTGCTACTGTTGACGGTTCTGCATCTGCTTCCCACAGCCGTGCTTTTGACATCAACCAGCAGTACATGGCCAGCTACAACAAGACGTTTGCTGAAAGACACAACCTCGGCATCCTCGTCGGCTACGAACTGGAGAAGCGCATCAGCCAGAGCATTTCCGGCAGCAACGACCACCTCTTCAATCCGTACGTAGGTGAGCTGAACAACGCTCTTGCCCACAAGAACGAGGACGCCAGCTCTTACACCGATCACCTGATGCGTCAGGGTATCATCGGTCGTGTCAGCTACGACTACGGCGAGCGCTATTTCATCGACGCAGACTTCCGTCGCGGTGCCAGCTCCATCTTCGCTCCGGGTCATCGCTGGGGTAACTTCGGCGGTGTCGGTATCGGCTGGCAGATCAACAAGGAGTCCTTCATGAAGAACGTCGAATGGGTTGACCTCTTGAAGGCTAAGGTCAGCTTCGGTGCCAACGGTAACGACGGTGGCATGGGCTGGCACGCATACGCCGACACCTACGCACCCTCTTACAATGAAGAGACTGGTGAATACAGCATTGCTCTGAACAGCAAGGGTAACGAAGAGCTCACTTGGGAGAAGAAGAAGATGTGGAACTTCGGTCTCGACTTCTCATTCTTCAAGTATCGCTTGAACGGTACGATCGAAGTCTATACCGGTCGCACCACCGACCTGCTTTATACCAAGTCTCTCCCCCTCTCCTCCGGTATCAATGCACGTAGCTATCCCTCCAACATCGGTACATTGCTGAACCGTGGTGTTGAGGTCTCCTTGGACGGCGACGTTATCCGCACGAAGGACATCAAGTGGAACATCAACTTAGCTTTGGGCCACAACCACAACGAGTTCCTCGCTCTCGACCCCGCTGATGAGGCAGCCGGCGGTATCAAGTACAGCAACAGCATCATCCGCGTCGGCGGTTCTATCACTGAGGCTTACATGCTGAAGTACGCTGGTACCTACAATGGTTCCTACACTGGCAATGACTTCGCTGTCAACTACTGGGACTACAACTTCCAGGACGGTCAGGCCCTCTATTGGAAGGACGAAGTTGAAATGGTTCAGTCCAAGACTGCTCAACTCGACGAGAACGGCAAGGAAGTCACAGATGCAGACGGCAAAGTCATCAAGGTCGATGCTTTCGACGAACAGGGTCGTCCCATCTACGAGAAGAAGCTCGACGACGATGGTAATCCCGTGAAGACTGGTCGTCAGATTGTCACCAACACACAGGATGATGCCGACAAGTATGATCTCGGTGACATCCAGCCCAAGGTGATTGGCGGCTTCGGCACCACCTTCGAGGCATTTGGCTTCGACCTCAGCGCTCAGTTCAGCTTCCAGCTCGGCGGTAAGACCTACGACGGTGCTTATCACCAGTTGATGCACAACGGTCGCAGCCAGGGTCAGGCTATGCACAAGGATCTCATGGATGCTTGGAGCACAGAGAACCCCAACAGCGATATTCCTCGTCTGAGCTATGGCGACACCGAAGCTACCTCACAGACCGCTTATGACCGTTTCCTCACCAGCAGCAACTACCTCTCACTGAACAACCTCTCCGTAGGTTACACCTTCCCCAAGAAGTGGATGAACAAGGCTCAGATCCGCAGCCTGCGTATCTTCTTCGCAGGTGAGAACCTCTTCCTGTTGACCGCCCGTCAGGGTCTCGATCCCCGCTACACCGCTGGCGTAGGTTCTTACACTTCCGGTGCCGGTCTTGCCACAGGTATGTATGCCACCATGCGCAGCGTCACCGGTGGTATCCAGGTGAAGTTCTAAACAGCTCGTCAATACATAACTTTCATTAAAATCAACTATTTATGAAACTATATAAGATTTCCCTTCTCACCCTCGGCGTTGCGCTCTGCATGACAGCCTGCAACGACATGGACGAACAGATCTACGAGGGTGGTACGCTGGATACCGATCAGGTGAACAAGACCGTCGCCACTATTCCCGAGCGTGTGGATGCTACGTTCTCCGGTATGTACAACATGATGGGCGATGGCGGTAGCGGACGTGTGTTCACGAACAGCAGCCGTGCCGACGACTTCGCCTTTGTGATGGCTGCTATCTCCCTCTCCCTCGAGGGTGGCGATGCCTTTGGCAGTGACAATGGTTACAACTGGTTCAGCGTCGCCAGCGAGCTCTCCAATCGTAACCCGGACTATGCTAACCCCTACATCCGCTACAAAGTACCTTACAACCAGCTGGGTATGGCCAACGATGTCATCAACCAGATTGGTGAGGATGCTACGGATCAGGCCGCTATCTACAAGGTTGCTCAGGCCAAGGCTCTGCGCGCCTTCGACTACATGGCCCTCGCTCCCTACTTTCAGGGCAGCTACGAGACCAGCAAGGATCTCCCCTGTATCCCTGTTCTGACTTCGGGCGTCGATTACGCCAACAACCCCCGTGCCACTGTGGCTGAGGTGTATAAGGTCATCATGGAGGATCTGGACTGGGCTGTCGAGCACCTGCAGGGCTACCAGCGCGCCAACAAGACCTTGGTTGACCTCAACGTCGCCTACGGTCTTCGCGCACGTGCAAACCTTTATATGGGTAATTGGGCAGCAGCTGCTGCTGATGCCCAGAAGGCTATGGAAGGCTACACTCCCGCTTCACGCGAAGAAGTGAGCACGCCCGCGTTCTGCGACCTCAACGACCACAACTGGATGTGGGGTATCCTCATCACCGAGGATCAGGCCAGCACCTATGGCTATCGCACAGCTGCCAGCTGGACGTCAGCCTTCACACACAACGGCTACGGCCCCGCTACCAGAAACACTCCGATGATCAACAACATCCTCTACAAGAAGATTGCTGCAACCGACGTGCGTAAGGGCTGGTGGCTCGATGCCAACTGCGAGTCTCCCAACCTCGAAGGTGTAGCGTGGATTGAAGATGGCGTGGTCAAGGCCATTGGCAATGACATCGCAATGTACGTGGATGATTCCGGCGACAAGGACATTCTCCTGCCTTATACCAATGTCAAGTTCGGTATGAAGAGCGGTATCGGTAGCACCATCAACGCCAACGACTGGCCCTTGATGCGTGTTGAGGAGATGATCCTCATTCAGGCTGAAGGTCTGCTCAAGAGCGGCAACGAGGCTCAGGCCAAGACCGTCCTCGAGAACTTCGTGAAGACCTATCGTGACCCCGCTTACTATGCTGCCTTCGGCGGTCGTTCGCTCGCCGATGAGATCTGGTTCCAGCGTCGTATAGAGCTGTGGATGGAAGGCTTCAGCATCGTTGACTGCCGCCGTCTGAACAAGCCCATCGTGCGCTTCCACGCCGGCGACGATGATAGCAACATCCCCGATGCCTTCAAGTTCAACGTCAAGGCCGAAGACCAGTGGCTCAACATGCGCTTCCCGACCACGGAGACCGACACCAACGCCGGTATCGTGAACAACGAGGGTGGCTCACAGCCTGAGTCCGGTGAGAACGGCGAACTCCGCGACGGTGTAACGGACTAATCACAAATCAGAGAGCAATAAATCGAAACAACAATCATCAAAGAAATCACTATGAAAAGAATTCTAAGATATACCTTGATGCTCCTGAGCGCAGGTCTCATCTTCACCGCTTGTAGCGACAAGGAAGAGATCACACCGGCTCCCATGCCCACTGGCGCACAAGTCTTCTTCGGCAACGAGTTGCCTACGGCCTACGAGATCAATCCCGAAGAGAACAGCATCAACGTCGTTCTCAGCCGCGCAGAGGCTGGTGGTGCCATCACTGTGCCCATCACCGCTAAGGCAGAGACCACGAAATATACCATTCCTGAAAGCGTGACCTTCGCCGCCGGCGAGACCACAGCCAACCTGCCCATCAGCTACGTTCCCGCTGAAATTGTCTATGGCGAATATGAAACCATCACACTGACCATCGGCGACAAGAGCCAGAGCACTCCCTACGGCTACTCCACCTATTCCTTCAAGATTGGTGTGACTGACTGGACAGACTGGGGTCCCTGGAACTCAGCTGGCACAGCTACCTATGTCTATAGCCTCTACTGGAAGACCGAGGATCCCGATCTTCCCTTCGTCTATCGTCAGAACGTCATTAAGCCCAACCTCTATCAGTTCAAGCTGAGCAACTGGGGTTACGGCGTTGACCTCTTGATTGAATGGGATAAGGCTACCGGTTATGTGTCTGTACCACGTCAATATACCGGCCTCGACGATGCCTCTGGCTACGGAAATCTGTACGTAGCTGACTACACCACCTACTACACACTCCGCGGTTACGTTCCCGGTGTTGACTTCGACATCGACTATGGTGAGTTCGACGAGGAAGAAGGAATCATCACTATTCCTATGAACTACAATGTCTCTGCCGGTAGCTTCGGCACGGGCGACGAGTACATCTACATTGGCGGTTACAACCGCGCTGATGTCAGCTGCGATGTGGCTTACGCTGGTAAGTTCTTCTCTGCCGATGAGAAAACATACGTGGTCGCTAACGTCAACCTCGGCGATGATGTCACCTCCGCTGTCGTGGCTCTCGTTGAGGGCAATGTCACCGACGAGATCGAGGCAGCCATCATCTCCGGCGAGTACGAGAACATGGTTGAGATCTATGAGAGCGGTGAGATCAAGTTCCCCGCAGACGAGCTGACAGACGGCAACTACACCTTCGTCGTCATCTCCTACCTCTATGACGAAGCCAAGAATGCAGCTACAGCTACGTTCAAGTATGAGGTCTCTGCCAGCGCATGGAAGTCGCTCGGCATGGCCATCTACACTGAGGACTGCCTCGGCCCGCTCTACTGCGGCGAGGAAGAGGATCCCTTGGATTACGTGCAGACCTACGAGGTCGAGATTCAGGAGAACCAGCAGCAGCCCGGTCTCTATCGCCTGAAGAATCCCTACGGCGCAGCCTACCCCTACAACCGCGATGGCACATGGGATCCCACCCGTGATTACTACATGGAGATCAACGCTGTAGATCCCGACGGTGTCTATATCACAGCTCAGGAGATGGGCGTTGACTTCGGCGACGGCGTATTCACCATCTATAGCCTCGCAGCTTATCAGATGGATCGCGGCAAGAGCTTCGATGAGGTCAAGGCTGCCGGTATCATGGGTAAGCTCGACAACGGTGTCATCACTTTCCCCACTAAGACACTGCTCGCCGCCCTTGGCGAAGACGGATGGTACTATGGCAACATCACCGGTTCGTTCAAGGTGGTGCTCCCCGGTGCATCAGCAGGTGTGAAAGTTGACGGTGCTGCAAAGAAAGTCAGCAAGCGTGCCAAGACTGAGAAGGCTCAGATCATGCCTCTCCTCCAGAAGAACGACACGCCCACCAGCTATCACCAGTTCCTCAAGTAAAAAATCATCAACATTCAAATTAACAAGTAAGTTGTGTCGGCTCAGTCCGGCACAACTTACTTTCTCCTTTCATAGATGAAATCACGTATGAAAAGAACCCTATTCCTCATCGCCTGCACAGCACTGGCACTGACAACATACGCCTTCGACCGCAGCGAAGAAGAGATGAAGGCCATCGCAGCAGCTAAGCTCAACACAGCCCAGATGGTCAAAAGCCTCAACACTCCGGCTACGCCCGTGAGCATTGCTAAAGCCATGGAAACATCCTCTTACACCATCTTTGAAGCCACATCGGGCGAGGGCTTCGTCATCGTCAGCCGCGATGACAACTATCCCGCCGTCCTCGGCTACTCAACAGGTGCCTTCAATGCCGATATGCCCTGCTGTATGAAATGGTGGCTCAAAGGCATTGAACAGGAAATGACACAACCCAACGCACGTCGTCTGGCTCCGACCAAACGTGCCGGACAATATACACCCGTCGCCCCCTTCATCAAGTCGAAATGGGGACAGTACGACCCCTTCAACCGCAAATGCCCAAAGGTAGATGGTGAGTTGCCGCCCGTGGGATGCGTAGCCACATCGTTGGCTCAGGCCATCAACTATTACCAGTATCCCAAGAGTGCACAGTTCGAGTCCATCTACTCCATCAAGGACAGCAATCATGAGAACGAGGTCAAGGTCAACAGCAAGTACTCCTTCCCCTTCTTAGACGGTTACGGCTACTACTTCCTCGATGGCTACACCAGCCGTGAGGACTATCAGTACGTCAACCCCGGAATCAAAGGCACACTCGTGGCACAGCTCTGCGTCGATTGTGCCTACGCCACGTACATGACTTTCGACAACAGCGGCAGTTCCTCCGCCACCATGTACTCCGCCACGGCCCTGACAGAGAAGTTCGGCTACCCCGTAGAAAGCGTTAAATACGCCAACCGCAGTTTCTTGAGCGACCAAGATCAAGAGAAATGGAATAACATCATATATAGCGAAATGCAAAAGAAATGCCCCATACTCTATGGCGGTACGGACGCGAAAGACGGCGGTCACGCCTTCATCCTTGGAGGTATGGATGCCGATGGACTGGTCTATGTCGATTGGGGATGGAACGGCAGCGACGACGGCTACTACGACATCACCCTGATGAACCCTAAGACGAGCGGACAATCCTTCAAGGAACATCAGTCGATGGTCTATGGCATACGTACAGAACCCCTGCCTACCGACCTCCCCGAGCCGCGCATCTATTCCGTGGATGGCAACCCCTACACCTTCCGCATCACCAATGAAACCGACGAGGCTGGCCAAAAGCATATCGCTATCCATGTTCATTTCACAGGTGGTATAGTGAACTACAGTACCAATACCTTTGACGGTATGATGGGACTCTTCGGCACAGACGTCACCGAAGGTCGCAATTGGGTGATCATCGACCAGGATTCCCTCCAATTGGAGTCATTATCCGGCTATTTCCTCAAACAGCCCGCCGAGCTCTACTACTACTATGTCGAGGACAGGCTCAAGCCTGGGCACACCTACCGTCTCAGCTTCGGCGGTCGCGATTTCGCAGAGGATCAGTGGCACAGCATCCTCTGCTACGGCGGCGAGATTGGCTATGAGATCAAATACACAGGCATTCCCGCCACAACGACCATCTCCGAGGTGAAGGACGTGCTCTACGACGGCATCCGCGATATCCCATCCACGCCACTGACCGCCATTGACGATGGAATAACCCGCGTCTATGATGCTTCAGGCCGCCTCGTTCACACTGTTCCCACCGACCAATTCAACCTGTGGGACATCCGCTCCCACGGCATTCTGATCATCAAGCAGGGTGAGAAAGTAAGGAAAGTGGTGAGATAAATTAAAAAAGCTGGGCTCGAGCCCAGCTTTTTTTAGTATTCCAAGAATGTCAGGTCGCGTTTTGCAGCCATTTTCCGTAAGTTGATCACCGCATATCTCATTCGGCCAAGTGCCGTATTGATGCTACAATTGGTCATTGCAGCTATTTCCTTGAACGGAAGGTTCTTGTAGATGCGCATTTTTACCACTTCTTTTTGCGGCGGGGGCAGGAGCTCAATCATTTGTTCCACATCATTGAACGTCTGTTCATTGTGATAGAATGTCTCCATATTACCAACGGACAGCGAAGAATCGCTTAGCAAACGCTCCTGCTCAGTGCCATCGGGGATATCCACCATGGGACGAGTATGACGTATGGTATCGATAACGAGGTTACGGGCGATGCGCATGAGCCACGCCTGGAACTTACCATTCTCCGTATAGCGGTGTGAGCGGAGGTTGGTAATAGCTTTGTAGAAGGTATCCTGAAAAATGTCATTTGCCATGTCTTCGTCACGAACGATGGCGAAGATATAGCTGTAAAGGACTTGCTGATGACGATCGAGTAGGATGTCGAACGCGCAGTCATTGCCATTTTCATAGAGCTTGACGAGCACATCGTCAGACTCGTTGCGGAGGTCTTGCATTACTTTCCAAGTGTTAGTACGGAGTAATGGTTCAGTCTATAGGCAATGACAATTTTAAATAGATAATAGATAATGAATATAGGATAATTGGCTTTTTTGCCGCATATCGCCGACAAAGTAACGCATATTTTCCCAGTTTGCCAAACTTTTCTGCTATTTTATTACTCTCACATATCAATTTTTTATTTTTTTGTCGTAAAAAGCGGAACAAAACCTCTCATTTTAAAAAAATTGTCAAGAAAAATTGGTGAACTGAGAAAATCTATCTAACTTTGCGCCCAATTTTGAATCATAAGTCAAAAAAATCACACATTATTATCACTTTTATGTCAAAACAATTTCGCTTTGTAGCACTCGCAGCTGCAGTGCTCATGTCAATGTCCCTCAATGCTCAAGTGAAGATCAAGGGTATAGCACAGTCTGCCCGCAACGACGATGGTGATGTTCTGGAGAACATGTCCACCTATTTGGGATGGAACAGCGATCTGCAGAAAGCCATTTTCATGGTGGGTTTCGGCATCTATGCCATGGACTACGACGGTCTGTCACGTGTCTCAACGCCCAAGAAAGAGCCTGCTGTGAAGAAGACCGACGATCCCATTTGGATCACCAACTTCAACCTTATGTACGGTAACTCCGGTGCAGCCTATCTCGATGGCAAGCTCATCACCATCTTCTCTCGCGACGAGTCATCGACAACGGATGATGTCCTCTTCTATGTCCGCAAGTGGGATGCCGAGACAGGCGAATTACTCTCCACTGAGGAGCGCCCCAAGTCCGACAATCTCGAATGTGCCGGTATGTCCTACAATCCCGTTGACGGCAAGGTCTATGGCTTGTTCTATTTGACTGGACTCTCTCTGCCTCAGGAGGTGCTCGAGGATCCCGAATATTTCGAGGACGAGGATGATGACTTGACGGACGGCGATGCAGGCTATGCCATCTGCACCGTTGATCCCTTCACCATGGAGGTGACCCCTATCACCCCGGGTGTCTATTATGATAACTTCGTCACCTTCGCCATCAATAGCGAGGGACGCGCCTTCGCCATGACCAGTGGCGGTGCCAGTGGCTATCTCGACGAAGACGGCAAGCTGCGCAATGCCGACAACGAACTGACTGGCGCACAGCTCTACGAATTCAACCTGACCACCGGACGCAAGATCACCAAGCCCGTTCTGCGCGTGGAACAGGCCCGCGACGAGGAAGGAAACCAAGTGTTCGACGAGCAAGGAAACCCCGTGATGGAAGAGTGGACGGAGTACGTCCCCATGGTGCCAGCTACGGGCTACGCCTCACAGTATAAGCGTCAGGCTGCCTGCTTCGCCAAGAGTGAGCCCAACCTCATGTACTGGATTGGCTACTATAACAGCGGCAAGGGCTACAACGGATGGGGCTCTTGGTCATCGCTGCCTGACCGTGACCAATACACGGGCCAGACCTGGCGCGACAACGGCAAGTACGACACTGCACTCTATGAGGTGAACGTCAATACGGGCGAGGCTCAGCGCATTGCCAAGATCAAGGATCGTATGTCGTTCTCTGCCATTTGGATTGACGGTGACGACTGCAGCGACGGCGCCAATCTGGAGACGGGCATCAGCGACGTGAAGACCGCTACCACCACTGCCACCGACGGCATCTATACGCTGAGTGGACAATATGTTGGCAAGAACCGTCCTTCACAGAAGGGCGTATATGTAGAGCGCAAGGCTGATAGCGTTCAGAAGATTCAAGTTCGCTAATCCACGATGAAACGACTTATTTCATTGATGCTCATGGTCAGCGCGCTGACCATGAGTTTTGCGCAGACGATATACGTAGGCAATGTCGGTGACGACGATAACCTACAGTCGATCAACTACGACTCTTACAAAGGGGCGTGCGCTACCATCAGCGCCGCCAACATAAAGAAATATGCCGGCAATGAAATCGTAGGAGTACGATTCGCTGTCGGCAGCACTGCGATCACGAACGTGCGCGTGTTCCTTTCTACCGATCCCTTGCCCGACAAGCCGCAGAACGACATCGCCTCGGCTACAGCCGCTTCCGTCGAGGAAGGCTGGAATGAAGTGACCTTCGATACGCCCTACACCATCAAGGGCACTGAGCCGGAGCTCTATATCGGCTATTTCTTTGACTGCCCCTCCAGCGACGAGCGTCCCATCTTGCTCGGCTCATCGAAGCATACGTATGGTTTCCTGCTCTACGACTTCACCGAGGACTACGGTTGGGGATGGTATGACTACAGCCAAAGCTACAGCGACCTCGCCGTGCAAGCCGTCATCAAGGGCGATTTCCTGCCCGAGTATGACCTGTCACTCGCTAATCTCTTCACCGTAGGTCGCTATGTCAAGGCTGACAGCCATCTGCGCTTCTCCTTGGAGATCAAGAACAATAGCACGCAGACCGTGCCCGGAATCGTCCTCTCTGTCTGTTTCGATAACGATCCCTCACTGGGCGGCGACTTCCAGTTGGGCGAGATAGCATCCAGCAACCAGCTCATCGAGAACCTACCACTGGAGGGTTTCGGTCTGAAGGCCGGACACCACACCGTGACCTTCAGCATTAAGGAGATCCCCGGTGCCACGTTCACACCAGGTTCGACTGTCGATGACGTTGCCACGACCTCATTCATCGTCTATGAGAACGAGGTGCAACGCCAACGCTCACTCATGGAAGTGTTTGTAAATGAAAACGTAGGCTCCGTGCCAGCACAGACTGCTGCCATAGAGGAGATGCTACAAACGAAACCGAATGTCGTACCGGTGTTCCTGCACGGCGACTACGACGGCATCAGCGGCGAAGACGCTCTGGCTGTCATGACGGCAGAGAGCTATGCCACCACTTTCAAGATGCGCTATGCCCCATCACTTATGGTCAACCGCACATGGATGACGGGCTTCGATGCTCTGCTGACACCCGAGACCGACTACTCTCTCTTAGCAGATTACCTGTCCGAGGTAGTTGATTTCTCCAATGAACTCGTGCCTGCCATGGCTACGCTCAGCCTCGATGCTAACTACGACGAGCCCTCGCGCCGTGTGACGCTGACTGTCAACGGCACCTGTGTAGCTGACTACCCCACCGTCTTCGCTAACGGCTGCCTCTCCGTCTATCTCACTGAGGATGGTATCACTGGTCGCCAAGTCGTTGACGATGAAGAAAGCACCGACTACATACACAACCATGTTCTGCGTAAAGTGGTATCTGGCATCACGGGTGATGCCATCTCCTGGCAGAACAACGCTTTCACAAAAGAGTATTCCTTCACCCTCGATGCCGGCTGGGACATCAACAATATGCACGCCATCGCTTTCATCGCCCGTAAGTTCGGACGCACCACTGACCTGCATGAAGTGGATGTCACAAACGCTGAGATGTTCGACCTGCGCACCGTCTCGCCCACAGCCGTTCATGACCTACCCTCATCCCTCAACCAACATCCCTCAACCGACATCTATGATCTGAGCGGACGTCGCGTAGGAAATGACAAACTACCAAAAGGCATCTATATCGTTAATGGTAAGAAAATAGTAAGATAAAAGATAGTTTAACCAATTAAATAAATTAAAGAATGAAAAAGAAATTTACTTTATTATTTGCCGTGTTGCTCTCGTTAGTGGGGGTAACACAGGTGATGGCACAGAAAACGTTGCCATATAGTTATGATTTCAGTAAAGCCTTGGACACAGAAGGCTGGACAATGAATAGCTGTCACAGTAGCACTGGAATTAATAGCGGTGCCTTCAGGTTCTATTACAACACTAATCCTCCTCAGTATTTGATATCGCCTGAGTTGGAAGCGATTAGCAGTACCGTGGACGTAACCTTTCAGTATAAGGTACAGAAGAGTACCTATATTGAAAGTTTTCAGGTAGGTTACTCAACGACAAACAATTCAACAGCTTCGTTTACTTGGGATATTCAGGTTGACCCAACAAACACTACATATCAGGAGTATAAAACAACCTTCCCTGCTGGTGTAAAATATGTGGCTATCAGGTACAACGCTAACGACCAATATTATCTATTTATAGATGATTTCAAGGTTTGTAAGACCCCGACATGCTTTACTCCGACTGGACTTACAACAACCGACATCACCAGCAATAGTGTGACGTTGAGTTGGACTTCGGATGCTGACACATGGAATGTGCAGTATAAGAAGGCCACTGATGTTGATTGGACTGACGTAAGCGGTAATATCACAAGCAATCCTTACACAATCTCTGGACTGCAGCCTGCAACGGCTTATCAGGCTCGAGTCCGCACTTATTGCGATGCTGCCGACCAAAGCGACTGGACGGATGCTGTTTCGTTCACGACCGATTGTGCAGAAATCACGTCCTTCCCATTTAATGAGAGTTTTGATGGTATTACATCTGGTATTCCTGCTTGTTGGAATAATGGCGACGGCACTACAACTAATGACTCATACAAATGGAGTTATCACGCAACAGGTCATGACGGCAGCTGTGTTCGTTTTAACTCTTACAACAACTACAACAATAATACAAACTTCCTGAAGACCCCTGTGCTGAACTTGCCTGTAGGCAAATCTATGCAGATAAAGTTCTGGTATAAAAATCCTACAGGTGGTGATTTCTCAGTGTATATTTCAAACGACGGTGAGAATACTTATGCTACCGAGTTGGCAACTGGACTCACAGGTGTAACTGCTTGGACGGAATATGAGAGTGTTATTCCCAGCAGCTTTACAGATAATGTCGTGATTGTTTTCAAGGGTACATCTAATTATGGTAGTGGCGATGCCTATATCTATTTAGACGATGTTGAGGTTTCAGAAGCCCCCGCTTGTCCCAAGCCGACGGCTCTGACAGCTAGCGACTTGACTTATCAGGGTGCAACCCTCTCATGGACTGCAGGTAGCGACGAGACCGAATGGAAGGTTATCTATGGTGCCACAGGCTTTGACCCTGCAACTGAAGGTACTACAATAGATATTACCACTAATCCTTACACACTGACTGGCCTCACTCCTGAGACCGCTTACGATGTCTATGTCAAGGCCGTAAAGGGTTCAGATGTAAGCCCTGTCAGCAATAAGGCCAACTTCACCACCACTGAACGTTATCCTGCTCCCACGGGTCTTGCAGCCAGCAACATCACTCCCACATCTGCTACACTGACCTGGACTGCAAGTTTTGCTACCTCTTGGGAAGTAGCAATCAACACCACAGGTGAGAATCCTACCGAGGCGGGAACTGTGGTTAATGCCGCAACTTTCGACTTCACTGAACTGACAGCTGAGACCACCTATTATGCCTTTGTGCGCACCAAGGATGGTGACAACTACAGTGATTGGAGTGCTGCTTGTGAGTTTACACCATCGGCATATAACTACCTGACAGTGAACGACGGAACAGCTATAAACGCTTATGTTCCCATTTATGCTAACGGAATCTGGGGATCCACAAAGGTTGCAAGTCAGTTCCTGATACTTTCTTCTGCTTTAACCGAGATGGTTAACTGTGAACTAAAGAAGATGACCTTCTATAGCAGTTCCGATGCTAATGACTTTGGCAACGGACAGTTTGAGGTTTATCTGGCTGAAGTTACCAACACGACAGTTTCCTCCAATTATTCTTGGGACAACATGACGAAAGTCTATAATGAAGGAACACTCTCTGTGGTTAATGGAAAAATGACAATTACATTCGATAAGGCATTTGAATACAAAGGAGGAAACCTCTTGGTTGGTATTAAACAGACAGTTAAAGATCAGAACGGAACAAACTTGAACTGGTATGGTGTTTCGACCTCTGCCAACATGTCAAGATATATTACTGGTACAGAAAATAAGAAGTTCTCACCCAAGACCACTATCGGCTACCAAGCAAAGGCAGGTTCTGAACTGAAGGTATATGACGGTGAGACAGAACTGGCTGAATCACCCGCATCATTTGACTTTGGCTTGGCTGCTGCTGGCGATACTCATACCTTTACGTTGAAGAACACTGCCGCTACACCATACGTGGCAACTATCAGCAGCGATAATTTGACGGTTAACCCGTCAGAGGTGACTCCCACTGCAGAAGGCGTGACCTTTACCGTTACCATGCCAGCCAACGACATCACCAACGAAGCTGTTGTGATTACTCCTGCTGCTGCAAGTGGCTTGGAGGCATTCACGATCAATATAAGCGGAACTCTGCGTGATACAAGTAAGGAATATCAGTCTGGTTTCAATACCCAACCCGCTAGCTGGACTGTTGATGGAACATGGTCTTACAGCGGGACTAATGGTGCAACAACCAACGCATGGTATATTAATTCTGGAACTTTAACCCGTTTGAAGACTCCATTGCTCACAATTGCAGAAGGTGAGAAGTTTATCGTCGAGGCCAAAGGTAATTCTGAGGGTTATCAGCACGTTCAACTCCAGTACTCAACGGATGGTACTACATGGGAGAACCTTGGTGATGAGTTAGAACTCACTTCAAGCTTTAAGACCTTTACCGAAATACTGCCTAACGCTATTGAAGCTGGTAATTACTACATTGGTCTGCTTGCTTCACAGGCCTCCATCCGTATGTACTACGGCGGTGAACTCGTCACTGGTGCGAACTTCGCCATCAACGTAACTGAAGGTGCAGAGCAGGATTTCGGTGATGTCGAGCCAAACGCTACAGCCGAGAAGACGTTTACCATCACCAACAATGGAAACGCAGACCTTGTTGTGAACATCGCTGCTCCTGAAGGTTTCTCTGCTCCTGCAAACGTTACTATTCCAGCCAATAATGGTAGCGAGAGTTTCACCGTGACAATGAGCACCGAAACTGTTGGCGATAAGTCTGGAAATATTGAGCTTACTTTCGACGCACTCAACAAGACAAGCTTCACGATTCCTGTCAAGGGTTACGTGATTGACCATTCTAAGCTCTATGTCACCTTCAACGGTTCAACAGAGTGGCCAACCGAAATCATGAATCACGGCGATAATTGGAACATTTATAATTACAGCACTACAGGCTATGCTCGTCAGATGAGCACCAGTAACGCTTCTTCTCTGATTCTTAAGCCGCTTAATGTTGTTGAAAGTAAGCCTCTGAAATTCAAGGCTGCTTACCAGAACTATTCCGGCAGGGAACTTGTTGTCCGTTACACGACCGACGGTGGTGTTACATGGACAGACTATAACTGGGGTACAGAAAGCAATCCTGAAACGGATTTGAGACAAAGCATTTCAAGCTCATTCAATGAGTTCACCGTTGAAAACATCCCTGCTGGTACTGTTGTATTTGAGTTTAAAGGTAAGTCTGTCCAGCTTGACGACATCATTGCAGACTATGCTGTTACCGAGGCTCCTCTGGTTGAATTTAATGAGGTGTCTAATGGAATCTCTGATGCGAACCTGAATGCTGACGGTGTAGCTACATACACTCTGACCAACAGAGGTAATGCTCCTTATGTTGCCACTGTGGCTTCAACTGGTGTAACAGTCGCCGCTGCTGGCGATGGCGTAACCTATGAAGGCACAACGCTGACCGTTCCTGCGGGCAAAACTGCTACCATTACAGCCACTATGGTCTTTACAGCTCCTTATGGAGAGAAGAATGGTTCACTGGCAATCACCTCTGATAGCTGGGTAGGCGACATCAATGTCAACTACACCGCTACGCTCGTTGACCCGACCGACTTTGTTGAGGACTTCGTTGGTAACACAAAACCCGCTGGCTGGTACAGTGAGAGTTGGACATACGCTAATGGCTATGCTTACGTATATTCAGGAACCAACAAGCCCATGATTACCGAGCGTGTTGGTGCTGAAAGCGGCAAAAACACTCTGACATTCGATGCCAAGGTTTATTATGGTGATGATGAGCAGACTCTGAGCGTCTATACCTCAACCGACCGCAAGAACTGGACTGAGGCTAAGACTGTCACACTGACAAGTGATGTGCAGAAGGTAACACTTGACGCTCTGGCTGACGGCGATTACTATGTGAAGTTCGAGGCCTCCAATGCCGTTGTTGATAACATCAAGGGTGTGAAGAAGCTCGATGCTCCTGAACATGACCTCTATATCACTGCTTCTACGCTCCCCACTGGTGAGATTTTCGTTGATACAGAGATTACGGCTACTGTTACCGTCACCAGCCTTCGTGCTGACGAAACAGATGTGTATGCCAAGCTGTTCGTAGATGATGCTGTTGTAGCTACTGCCGATGCTGCTAATATCACGGCCAATGGCACCAAGACCTTCTCCATGAGCTACACCGCTCCCGCTGAGGCAGGCAGTTACACTGCTTATATCAAGGTTTACTACAGCAACGATGATGTTGCCTTCACCACAATCTCCTCTGAATTCCAAGTAGTGAACTATCCCACATTGACGTTTGATGAAACCTCAAGCGAGGCTCTTAACTTCGCCGATGGCACATACGACATCACTCTGAAGCGTACATTCGTAGCTGGTTGGAATACTATCTGTCTGCCGTTTGAAGTTCAGGTATCAGATATTCATGCTGATGCTATAGCATACAGTTTCGGTGGTCACAACAGTGAGACTGGTGAACTTAGCTTCAATAAGGTTACAAATAATACCCTGTCAGCTGGCACTCCCTACATCATCTATGTTCCTGCAGCCATTACTGACCCGTTCGAGTTCAAGAAGCAAACCCTTGATGACTGGTATAAAACCGCACAATCAACTTATGTGAATGGTGGCTATGCCCTACAAGGTACATACGCTCGTATGGCAGAAGGTACTATGACTGGCTATTATGGTGTGGCTAATTACGAAGAATCAGGCGAGAAAATTGCACGTATAGCTAAGGCTGGTACTGGTGCTTCCATGAAGGGCTTCCGCGCTTATATTCGACAAGCAAATAATAGCGAAGCGAAGGAAGACGTTGGAGGCTTCATCAAGGCTCTCGTCTTCATGGACGGTACAACCGCTATCCGCACCATCAACGTAGAAAGCCGCGAAGCTCAGGGCATCTTCGACATGATGGGTCGCAAGCTGAACCAGGTTCGCAAGGGCGTGAACATCGTGAATGGAAAGAAAGTGTTAGTGAAGTAAAAGTTATGGAACTTAAATCTTGCGAAATTGTAACATAAATCTATTTAAGTTCTGATTTTTGCGAGATTTAAGTTCCTCATCAATAACCCAATTATTTAGGTTCAAGTTATGAAAAAGACATATATCATTCCTCTCACAACGATTGAGACGACTGAAACTGAGTTGATCATTGCAACCAGCAAGCTCTCTACCACGGATGATACCCAGAACATCACGCTCTACGAAGGAGAGTATAATGGAGAGTTCGCCGTCAAGGAGTCTGACCAGGATTGGGACTGGTAAAGTTCCTTCGTCAACCCAAAATTTGTTTTAATAAGAATATTGACATCCTCATTTGCTGTCTTGCTCTCTCACCGGGAGCAAGACATTTTTTTGATGTAAGAATTTTTATGAGGAATAAGCCAAAGAAAAACGGAAAAAGATTTGGTTGTTTCACTAAAAGTCTGTACCTTTGCAACTTTGTGAGGAAAGACAAGCGGACATACCAAAGCAAAGCCTTTCTTGTGCATTGATAATGAATAAGATATAAAGAAACAAAAACTCTATTTTAAAAATTCATAACATTTTATTAACAACAAGCGTATGATTAAATCATTACAAAGAATGATGCTCCTCGTGCTGCTTACCGTGTTTGGCAGTGCGATGGTTCATGCTCAGGAGAACGAGGTCACTTGGGAGGCTGCTTCCAATGACGCTCTTCCCAACATCAGCGTTAATGATGACATTAACCTGACATGGTTGGAAGCTAGTGGCGATCAAGCACCTTTCTATTCCACAAGGAACGGGACCAGGGTCATTAACATGAAAAGAGGCAACAAGCTGACTGTAGCCGGTGCTTCTGAAGATGTAACGATTACTGAGATCGTATTCAATTTCCATGATGAGAATATTGGACTCACCCCGAGCGTCGGCTCTAACAGCAACAACTATTCGAGCAACACATCGACATGGACCGGCGAAGCCAATAGCATCACGTTCTCAGCTGGTAGTACACGCTATATCGTGTCCATGGAGATTACCTATACGGGGCATGCCGCTCCCATTGTGAAGGCTCCCGTATTGGCTATTACTCAAGACGGTATTGCTAACACTTACGACATGGACGCCAACGGTGTCTTCGTCGTGTATTATGAGAATCAGGGTAATCTTGCTGCTGAGAACGCAAAGCTGACCCTGTTTGTGGATGGCGCAGAGAACAATGCCAAAGAGATCGGCACTCTGAACTTTGGTGCCAACACTCAGAACTTCTGGAACGCTAAGTACAATCTCACGGACATTGAGGCTGGCGAGCATCAGGTTTATCTGGCTATGACCGCAGATAACGCAGAGACCGTTCAGACTGAGACGAAGACCGTGACCTTCACCAAGAAAGCTGCTGAGGCTACGTTCAGCATCAGTGCTCCCGCAGTTACCGTTGCTCATGACGCTACCAGCTATGCCGTCGTGGCTACGCTGAAGAACACCAGCACTGAAGCTGCTGCCGCTAACGTGAAGGTGGAGTTGAGACAAGGCTTTGATCATGTGCTGGCTCAACAGGCCGTTGAGGCACTCGCTGCCAACGCTGAGACACAGGTGACATTCACCATCAATCAGGATCTCTTTGAGACTGGCACAAAGACCTATAACCTCTATGTCAATGACAAGTTCCTCAGCACCGTTGAAGTGACCTTCGAAGCAGCTCCCGTCGTTGATGTCAAGGATCTGGCCATCACCGAGGTGCTGGGTACCATTAAGCTCGTTGAAACGACCAATCAGGTTCGCGTGACTGTCCAAAACAATGGTAATGTGAACATCACTAATGCTCCTGTTGTCTTGAAGTCTGGCGACAAGACGCTGGGCGAAGGCACCATCAGCGCTACCGCTGGCAACTATGGCTACACCATGATCACTGTCAGCACTGATGGTCTCGGGGCTGGTGAGCTGGCTGTAACTGCTACTGTCACTGTTGAGAATGATGCTACTCCCGCTGATAACACGAAGGACGCTATATTGACTGTTGAGGCTGTGCCCACAGCAGAGGCTACCTTTACCGTCACTGCAGAGAATGTCACCGTCGCTTACGGTGTAACGAGCTTCGAAATCAAGGCTGTTGTCAAGAACACCAGCGAAGTAGATGCTACCAACGTAGCTGTGAAGTTGCTCAGCGGTATCACCGAGGTTGAAACCCAGACCATTTCCGCTCTCACAGCAGGTGCTGAGCAGGAAGTCACCTTCACCATCAGTGCTACAGAAGAAGTTCCATTCGTGGGTGGTCAGACCGCTATCTACTATGTACAGGCTCCGACGGCACAGGCCGAGGTCATCGTGACTTTCGAGGAGGAGGAAGTCAAGGTCATCGATATGGCTCTGACTCAGATTCAGGGTATCTCTGAGATCAACCTCTCCAATGAAGAGAACAAGGTGCAGGTTTGGTACCAGAACAACGGTACAGTCGCCACGACCGCTACCATCTATGCTTCTCTCAACGATATAGCAATTGAGAACAAGACCGTGCAGAACGTCAAGGCAGGTGCTCAGTTCTACGTCGAGTTCACGCTGCCCACCGAGGGTCTCGTGGCTGGCGAGACAGCAACCTTCGAGGCCAACATCATCTGCCAGGGCGACAACAACGCCGAGAACAACACCGTATCGAAACAGCTGAATATCGTCAGCGGCGAAGAGTTGCCCAAGGCTGACATCGCCCTCAATCCCATTAGCAGTTGGGAGGTTGAGGCTGGCGAGCAGACCGTCAATATCTCTGTAGGCGTATTCAACAATGGTGATGCTGACGCTGAGAACGTTGAGATCAACCTCTATCAGAGCTATCCCACTATCCTCGCAACCAAGACCATCAGCCTCCAGGCTGGTGCAAGCACATTCGTTAACTTCAGCTTCGACTACACCTTCGTGCAGGGTAAGGTTTATGAGTTCACCGTCCAGACACTCATCGATGACGCCAACATGGAAAACAACATCCAGAAGTTCACCCTTTCCTGCCCGACTCCCGTAGCTGACGTAGCTGTGGCTAAGATCGGTGACATCAACGCTACCACCGATGAAGAGGTGAAGATCAACGCCGTGCTGAAAAACAACAGCGACTTCGCAGCCACCGAGGTCAAAGTTGGCATCTTTAAGCAGGGCCAAAACTACCAGTATGAGCTCGTAGGCATCCAAAGGACCATCGAGACTATTGCCGCTGGTGCTACAGCCAACGTGGAATTCAACCTCGGTCAGCTCGAAGCAGGTACCTATAACTATTATGTACGCGTAGTCACCGAGGACGGTAACATGAACAACAATGTCCAGGATGTCACCATCAAGGTTACCGAGCCTGTCGTTCCCGTCGTGAACATTGCCATGACTGCCATTCAGGGCATCAGCAACATCGACCTTGCAGCAGAGAACAACGCTATCACCGTATGGGTGAACAACGAAGGTAATGTCACTGCTGACGCTATTGTCGCCGTCACAATCAACAACACCGAGCTCACCGCTCAGACCGTCACTGTCAGGGCTGGCAGCAATGCTTACGCATCCTTCACACTGCCCACTGAAGGCCTCACCGCTGGCAGTCAGGCCACCGTCGTGGCTACCGTCACCGTCGCAGACAACATCAGCGAGACCATTAGCATGACGAAGATTTATGATGTCGTTGACAGCTCCGTGGCTACCGAGCCCGTCTTCAGTGTAGCAGCTGAGAACGTCACCGTCGCTTACGGTGCCACCAGCTTCCAGATCAAGGCTGTTGTCAAGAACACCAGTGCCATCAACGCTACCAGCGTTCCCGTGAAACTCATGAAGGGTATCCATGAGGTCGAGACCCAGACCATCGCTCTCGCAGCAAGTGCTGAACAGGAAGTCACCTTCACCGTCGCTGAGATCGGCGAGGCAGGCACCACCGCAACCTACTACGTTCAGGCTCCAAAGGCTCAGGCCGAAGTCACCGTTTCTTTCGAGGCAGCTCCCATCATTCCCGAGATCAACGTCACTCTGACTCAGATCAACCTCGCCGGCGGTCACATTGACCTCGCTCTTGAGACCAACGTCGCTACCGTTTGGGTAGAAAATAAGGGTAATGTCGCTGCTGACGCTACTGTTGACTTCAAGTTCAACGGCACCGCTCTCCAAGCTCAAACCATCTCCGTCAATGCAGGTACATTCGGTCGTGCAGACTTCGTACTGCCCACCGATGGCCTCATGGTTGGTGAGAAGGCTACCGTTGAGGCTACCATCACCGTTGCAGGTAACACCAACGAGGTAATCAGCCAAACCAAGGAATACGATATCGTGAACAGCTCTGAGACCACCGATCCCGTCTTCAGCGTTGTTGCTCAGAACGTCAGCGTTCCCTTTGGTGCTGCAAGTTTCGAGATCAAGGCTGTTGTCAAGAACACCAGCGAAGTAGATGCTACCAACGTAGCTGTGAAGTTGCTCAGTGGTATCACCGGGGTTGAAACCCAGACCATTTCCGCTCTCACAGCAGGTACTGAACAGCAAGTCACCTTCACTATCAGTGCTACTGAAGAATCTCCCTTCGTGGCTGGTCAGACCGCTACCTACTATGTACAGACTCCGACGGCACAGGCCGAAGTCATCGTGACCTTCGAGGAGGAAGCTGTTCCTGAAGTCATCGATCTGGCTATCACCGCCATCAGCGGCACGCTCAGCGTTGAGACAGAGAACAACTACCTCACCGTGTTCGTTGAGAACAAGGGTAATGTCAATGTCACAGGCGCTACCGTCAAGCTAACTGCTGGCGACGTTGAGCTGGGCACAGCTACCGTTTCCGCTAAGGCTGGCAACAACGGCTTCTGCTCCATCACAGTTCCCGCTACCGCCCTGCAGGTTGAGAGCCTTGAGATCACCGCTACCGTTGAAGCTGCTGGCGATGCCAACGCCGAGAACAACACGCTCTCCAAGACCTTCCAGATTGCTCTGCCTGCAGCTCAGGTTGAGATCACCCTGGCTGACTTCACCGTCGGTCCCGACATGACGAGCTTCACCATTCCCGTCAAGGTCAAGAACCTCCGCGAGAACTTCGCAGCGAAGAACGTCAAGGTCATGATCTACGACAACACCAAGCTCATCGGCCAGACCACCATCGAGACCATCGAGGCTGGTGCTGAGATCACCGCTTACGTCAACGTAGAAGTCGAGACCGCTTACAC
Organism: uncultured Bacteroidaceae bacterium; assembly: GCA_905236985.1. Classification (GTDB taxonomy): domain Bacteria; phylum Bacteroidota; class Bacteroidia; order Bacteroidales; family Bacteroidaceae; genus Physcousia. The sequence continues at coordinate 33,797 of CAJORF010000020.1, forward strand.
CGAGACCACAGCTCTCCAGGCATGGGCGACCGGTTACAGTGAGTTCCAGCTCGTCACATTCAACCTGCTCTTCGATCCGAACGGCATCAACGACGTGAAGACGTTGAAGCAGAACGCCGCTATCTACACGCTCGGCGGACAGAAGGTGAACAACATGAAAAAGGCTGGCATTTACATCGTCAATGGCCAAAAGGTCGTTGTCAAGTAAACGCGACTTCAGATTCCTACATAAAAAAACAGGAGATAGGCACCGAGCCTATCTCCTGTTCATTTCCAGATGTTTCATTTCTTTGTGATTTTCAGCACTGGAGCAATCTTGTTGACTGGTTTGGGCAGTTCAACGTAGAGACCCTCGGGGGTCTGGCGTGCTTTGAGTTTGCCATAGCCCAAGAGGGTGACGGAGGAGATGGTTTGCTTGAGGTCAGGATTACCCTTGGCTAAAGATTTCACCACCAATTGTCCATCCTCTGGCCAGCCCATCGCAGTGACGTAGAGGTGCTTCTTGGACTGGTTGAATCGGATGTCACGCGCATCCATATTGGCATACTGACCGTCATTGAAGCCCTGTGCATTCAGCTTGATTGCTTTCTCGGCCACTGGCCCCTCGCCGAAGCGTACCCAGGGCCGTGTGCCGAAGATGCTCTCGCCATTGACGCTCATCCACGCCTCCAAGTCATCGAGGATAGCAGCTTCCTTCTCGTCGTAGGTACCATCAGCACGCAGAGGGATAGATAGTAGCAGATTGCCATTCTTAGAGACAATATCCACGAGCTGCTTGACCACCGTAGCAGCACTTTTGTAGTGGCCACCCTCGTAAATACCAGTGTTGTAGTGCCAGCCACCGATGCAGTTGCACGTTTGCCAAGGTTCAGGGATAATCTCGTTGGGAGCACCGCGCTCCACATCCCATGTGAGTGCCTTACGCTGGTCGTCGCTGAGAATCTTGCCAAAAACAACAGCGCGCGGATTCTTATTGTAGAAATGTGTAGCTATCTTCAGACCACAATCACTCAAAGGATAGAAGGGTAACACGGTGACATCAAAGTAGATGAGGTCGGGGTTGTAGCGGTTGATGGCATCCAGGGTGCGGTCATAGAAATTGGTGACGAATTCCTCGGAGGGCGGGCAGGCTCCGTGGCTCCAGTCCCACTGACCGTGAATGGCTCCGTTGTCCCATGAGCCCTTGCTCATCGGATGATCCTGTTGGTAGAGCATCTGTGGATCCAGACCTTCCCACCATTTTCCTTTGCCATCCTCCTTCTTCAGGTTACCGTCGTAATAAACTCCTGCTTTAGGACCTTCGAGGTCGTAGCGCTGAGCTGGCTCATACCATGTCCAGGCATGATCGGCGTGGAAAGAGATGCCCAAGGGCAGTCCTGCTTTCTTAGCGGCCTTGGCCCATTCTTCGAGGATATCGCGCTTGGGACCGATGTTCTGTGAGTTCCACGGCTGATACTTCGAGTTCCAGAGGTCATAGTTGTCGTGGTGGTTGCCCAGGACAAAGAAGTATTGTGCTCCACAACGCTTGTACTTCTCTATCAGTGCTTCGGGGTTCCATTTCTCGGCCTTGAAGAGTGGCAGTATGTCCTTGAAGCCGAACTCCGAGGGGTGACCATAGTGCTCCACGTGCCATTTGTACTCACGACCGCCCTCCATATACATTGAGCGTGCCATCCAGTCGCCAGAACCCTCGACACACTGCGGTCCCCAGTGTGCCCAAATGCCAAACTTAGCATCGCGGAACCACTCGGGTGTCTGGTGTTTCTCGAGCGACTGCCATGTGGGTTCATACTGACCCGTTTGCATGGGTTCATGTGCCTCGCTGACAGGTATTCGGTACGGCTGTGCTATCGCGTTGAGGGAGAAAAGAAAAGAGAAAAGAGAATAAGAGAAGAGAGAGAGGGGGGAGATGGAAAGAAGTTTTTTCATAAGGAGTTTGTTATTTTAGGAAATTTCGTCGATGACAGTGTAGTGTACGGTAACCTCGCTGGTGTAAATGGGCTTGCCGGATTCCTGCAACTGACAGTTGCCAGGCACAGAGATTTAGTCCCACTGGCTCAGTTTGATTGTGTTCATTTCGGTGTTGTTTCAGATGAAAAGGATGGGAATCAATCCCAACCACGGGCAAAGATACAGAAAAGTTTGAAGTTGAAGGTTTAAATTTGAAGGAAAAATGTTTTTATGCCCCCAAAAAGCAGGGAAAACAGAAAAAAAGTAGCCAGATTACCAAAAAACTATAAACTTTCAACCTAAAACTTTAAACTTTTCACTACCTTCGCACCCAAAATCAAGCAACGAAGATATGACAAAGGATGTAGCTTTGGTGTTGTCAAGCGGTGGCGCAAGGGGACTTGCCCACATCGGTGCCATTGAAGAACTGGAGGCGCAGGGCTATCGCATCACGTCGATAGCAGGTTGCTCCATGGGGGCACTCATCGGCGGCGTTTATGCAGCAGGCAAACTCGAGATGTTCCGCGAGTGGATGAGGACCGTGACACGCAAGAAGATGCTGGAGCTGACCGACTTCTCATTCAGCCTCAATCATTTGGTGAAAGGGACGCGCATCATCGAAGCCATCATGGAATTTGTCCCCGACATTCCCATTGAAGAGCTCGCCCTACCCTATTGCGCCGTAGCCACCGACTGGAAAGCAGGACGAGAAGTAGTGTTCCGAAAGGGCAGTCTCTTCGAGGCCATACGTGCATCCATTTCACTGCCATCGTTCTATGAGCCTGTGCGACGCAATGGCATGATCCTCATCGACGGCGGCGTGACCAATCCCATTCCTCTCAATCGTGTGGCGCGTCATGAGGGTGACATCTTAGTGGGCATCGATGTGAGCGGCCACGACTACGAAGGAGAATCGGAACTACAGGAGGCTCTGACGGAGCGGCGCAAGCACAGTTCATCGCTCTCGCAACAGATCATCAACCGACTGACACCAGACAACTTAGATTTCAACTACTACACGATGCTCTCACGCGTCAGTTCGCTGATGATACGGCAGAACTCCATCCTGATGGCTCAACTGATGAAGCCCGACGTGCTCGTGGACATTCAGATGAGCCGCTACGGAGGCTTTGACTATGATAAGTCGGAGAAGCTCATAGAGATCGGTCGCAAGAAAACAGCCCAAACACTTCAACGATTCACATAAAAAAAAGACCATCATGTATTACGCAGACGAAAGCCGCTACGAAAAGGGCATGAAATACAAACGCTGCGGACGCTCGGGAGTGATGCTTCCGAAAGTCAGCCTCGGCTTCTGGCACAACTTCGGAAGCGTAGATCCCTACGAACGGAGCCGCGAGATCACGCGCTACGCCTTTGATCATGGCATCACACACTTCGACCTGGCCAACAACTACGGCCCTGTATATGGTTCAGCTGAAGAGACCATGGGACGACTGATGGACGATGACTTCCGCCCCTATCGCGACGAGCTATTCATCTCCACCAAGGCAGGCTATGACATGTGGCCTGGTCCCTACGGCAACTGGGGCTCACGAAAGTATCTGATAGCCAGTCTGGATCAGAGCCTAAAACGGATGCATTTGGACTATGTGGATCTCTTCTACAGTCACCGCTATGACCCCGATACGCCACTGGAGGAAACGTTGCAGGCACTGGTGGATATCGTTCGTCAGGGCAAGGCTCTCTACGTAGGCATCAGCCGCTGGCCACTTGAAGCCACACGTTTGGCTGCGCAGTACCTGAGGGAACGCGATGTTCCCCTGCTCATCTATCAAGGCCGCCTCAATATGCTTGACCGATCACCACTGAAGGAAGGCATTCTCGACCTGTGTGCCGAAGAGGGCATTGGATTTATCTCGTTTTCCCCACTGGCACAGGGACTGTTGACTGACCGCTACCTCAATGGCGTTCCCGAGGGCAGCCGGATGTCGAAGGGTAAATTCCTAAAGGAAGAGATACTCACCCCCGAACTGTTGACACAGCTCAACAGCTTCAATGAGAAAGCAAAGAGCCAGGGAATGACGCTCGCAGAGATGGCACTGGCATGGATTCTCGAACAGAAAGCGGTCACTTCAGTGCTCATCGGAGCCAGCAGCGTAGCTCAGTTGGAGCAGAACCTGAGATGCATCAAATAAACTTTTGAGGCGATAAATACGAACAAAATCTAAGAAAAACAGGCTTCAAATAAAATAAATATGAATTATGAATTGTGAATTGTGAATTATTCACTATCTTTGCACCCGCAAATGAGGCAATCGGGCGGCAGAGGCCGTCCAGATGTAAGGGAATCCGGTGAGAATCCGGAGCTGTACCTGCAGCTGTAATCCCCTTTAAAGGTCTGCTCTTATAACGCCACTGACGAGAGTTAACAAGTTGACAAGTTGACAAGTTAACAAGTTGACAAGTTAACGAGTTGGGAAGGTAGAGCAGATGGGGAGAGCCAGAAGACCTGCCTGTTTTAAGACAATACACGGTTCAACCAAGACGAATGTCAATCGTCAATTGTCAAATCGTAAATTAAAGCGGCGTCCAGGAATAGGCGCGTGCGAGTTTGATGAAACATCTATTATCTCTGACGGCGGCACTTCTGTGCTTCGTTCTCTCTTCAACAGCCCAAGACTCTCTCCAGACATCGCGTCTGGATGAGGTTGTTGTCACTGGTACTGGTACCCAGCACCGGTTGAAGGATGCGCCTGTGCAAACGGAGGTCATCACGCGCCGTGAACTGGAACAATACGGTGGTCGAAGTATCGAGGATATCCTCAGCGGCCTCACAGCCAGCTTCGCTTTCAGCGAGGATGACATGGGCAGTCAGATGCAGATGAACGGACTCGGAAATTCTTATATACTGATCCTCATCGACGGTAAACGCCTGCACGGCGACAACGGCGGACAGAACGACCTCGGACTCATCGACCCCGCCCGCATCGAGCGCATCGAGATCGTCAAGGGAGCAGCCTCGGCGCTTTACGGCAGCGATGCCATCGCGGGTGTCATCAATATTATCACCCGCAAGTATGATCGTGAAGGTCTCCTCCTTGAGAACACCACTCGTGGCGGCAGCTACAGCGACATTCGCCAGCACAACAGCGTAGGCTTTGCCATCGGCAAGTTCTCCTCGCTCACTCATTTTCAGTTACAGCACAGCGACGGTTGGCAAAACACGGCCACCGAAGACCCGCATCAGACGGAGTTCCTCATCACCGACTCGCGCAATATGACAGTCAACCGCCATACCAATTGGCAGGTGGTAGAACGACTGACCTACACCCCCTTAGCCAATCTCGACTTCTATGCTGAAGCGAGCATCTATCGCAAACGTATCTACCGTCCGTCAGGCAAGTACGCCGCTGTTGATGTGAAGACATACGACCTACAGTACCGCAACGCATCAGCATCCGTCGGCGGTAAGTGGCAAGCTTCAGATAATGCTGTCGTCACCTTCGACATTGACTGGAACCGCCACGCCTATTACTACGTCTTCACTGACACGACACTGGTTGATGGCTACGATCCCTATGGCCATTTCACGCACTACTTTCCCTATTTCCCTGATCAGTCGAACCTACAGAGCGACCAGAGACGCACGATGGGACATCTAAAAGGTGTCTTCGATCTCCCTGCACAGAACCGCCTCAGTGCAGGTATAGAGGTACGCCATGACTGGCTGCACGCTCCGATGCGCGTAGATCATGAGGGCACCGTCACCGACAATACCGAAGCGCTTTACATTCAGGACGAGTATTCGCCTTGGAAAGTGTTGCAGCTGACAGGCGGTCTGCGTCTCGACCGCAACCAAGGATTCGGTTTCCACTTGACGCCCAAGCTCTCGGCGATGGTCAAACCCACCGAATGGCTGCGCCTGCGTGCTGCCTGGTCGCAGGGCTTCAAGACGCCGACGCCCAAGGAGTTGCACTACCGCTACGTCCGCGAGATGAGCGGCACCTACCTCTACCTCGGCAACACCGACCTGCGCCCGCAGACCAGCAACTATGGCTCCGTCGGGGCAGAGATCAACATCAAGGGTTTCTCCTTTTCCGTAACGGGTTATATCAATAAGGTGAAGGACATGATTGCCCTCAACACCATCCCCAACTACCGCGCCCCCGAGGAATACCAGTTACAGTATGACCTGCGCAAGACACGGCAATACCAAAATCTTGAAGATGCACGCACTATTGGTATCGATGTCAACGTGCGCTACGCCTACAAGGACTTTGCCATCGGCGGCTCATATAGCTACCTTGACACTGATGCACATCAGTACGACGCCGACCACGACCACATGAAAGAGGTCATTATAGACGGTATGGCACATCACAAAGCCAACTGGTTTGCCACCTGGAACCATAGCTTTGGAGGAGAAAATGTAAAAATGAATCAATATAAAAATGAAACCTGCTACCGTTTGGGCATCGGTCTTTACGGGCGTGCATCATCGGAGCGTTTTTACCAGATCAATGGCAACGGCAAACCTTACCACCTCTGGCGCTTGGCCACAACGCACCATATCGACAGCCGTGCGCTGAGCGTCCGTGGATTGAGCATGAATGTGGAAGCTGGCATTGATAACGTCTTCGACTACGTCGATCGCACACCCCACGGCCTGCACCTCGGCACCACAACACCTGGCAGGACATTCTATTCAACTTTTACCATCCGTTTCAATCAAGGGAAAAACCATTTTAAATCTTTTAACCCCAACTTAAAACAAAACAACAATGAAGAAGATTAAGTTCTTTTTGATGGCTCTCGTAGCCGTAGTGATCGCAACAAGCATCGTTGCATGTAACAAAGATGAAGAAAGCAGCAACTGGGTGAAGTACCAGGATGCTGTGACCAAGAACGTCAAGGCGAACAAGCAACACAACAAGGCCATCCTGCTCGTGGCTTTCGGCAGCACCTGGCAGCAGGCTTACGATGCCTTCGACGGCACTGTAGCAGCTTACAAGCAGAAGTTCCCCAACTATGACATCTTCCTCTCCTTCTCGTCCGCTATCTGCATCAACCGTGCAGCCGCTGGTGAGAATGTCGATCCCCGCAACTTCTACGCTCCTAACTTCTGGCTCAATGCCTTCGCACAGGAAGGTGTGCGCTACAGTGAGATCGTTGTGCAGTCCCTGCAGGTAATTCCCGGTGAGGAATACACCCGCGTCATCAACTACATCAAGGACTTCGCTAACAACGCCAACGGTGACCTCGATGATGACTACCTCTCGAAGGTCGTGCTGAAGCTCGGTGTGCCCCTCCTCCAGGATGCTGAGAAGGACGTTCCCGAAGTAGCCCAGCGTCTCGATGCGCTCTACAAGACAACAGCCGCCAAGGACATCGTAGCCTTCATGGGTCACGGAAACCCCGATGAATACGACACTTACAAGGCTAACGTCCGCTACACTGAGCTCGAAGAGGCTCTACAGTTGTTTAGCCCCAACTACTTCGTCGGCACCGTCGATATGATGGAAAACTTCAAGACACATGTCTATGATCGTATGGATGAAGCTGGCCTCAACGATGACACACGCAAGGTCTATCTCCACCCGCTGATGTCCATCAACGGTGACCACGGTCACAACGATATGGCTGGCGACGATCTGCCCGAGGACGTGAACAAGAATAGCTACACCTTCCTTCAGCTTCAGGCTCTTGCCAATGAGGAGGGCGAGGTTGAGGATTGCAGTTGGAAGAACTACTTCGGCGCTAATGGTTCTGGCTTCGTCTGCACCGACGAAACCGTGATTCCCAAGGGTCTGCTCGAACTCCCCACAATCCGTGAGGTGTGGATGAACCACACGCAGGACGCCATCAACGGCGAAGCACTCGAATACTACCACTCCAAGAATCCGGAGTAAACGAAATCCATGAAACACGCCATAAATACTATCTGCTTCACTGCGGTGTCCTTGCTTCTGTGCGAGGGCACCGCTTTTGCCCAAACGGTTTCTCCCCAGCTCCCCTCGACTGATTCTGTCCCTGCCGCTCACATCCACGACCTGAACCCTGTAGTCATCACTGGCACAGGAACTTACCACCGTTCCGACGACTCACCCGTCGCCGTCAAGGTCATCACCGCCAAGGAGCTGAAAGACCTTCAAGTTGCCTCCTTGCAGGAAGCCCTGTCGCGTCTGACCACAAGTGTCACTACCCACACCAACGGTATGGGAACATTCGTGAACTTCAATGGTGTCAGTGACGACTATATCGTCATCCTCGAGAACGGCAAGCGCGTCAGCGGCGATGACCGCTGGAATCGCTTGAGCATGGACAACGTAAAACGCATTGAGATTTTCAGCGGTGCCGCCTCAGCCCTCTACGGTTCTGATGCGCTGGCTGGTGTCATCAACATCATCACTGATGACAGCCACAGCCCCGTAACGGCCTCTTCCAGCACACGCTTCCTCAGTCACGGACGCCTGGACCAAGATATCAATGTAGATGTCAACACAGAAAAGTTCTCCAGTCGTACCTCCTACACCCATCATCAGGCAGACAACTGGCAGGTGAACCACTATCAAGCCTTCGACGAGGATGGGACAGAAGTCCTGAAGCTCACAGGACGGCCTATGTCACCTGGCTTCCACAGCAACAATATCAGCGAGAAACTGGAATGGCGCTTCGACGACCGCTGGTCTGTTTATCTCAGAGGCTCCTACTACGATTACGTCACCGACCGTCCCCAATCCGCCACTTATTTCACCCAAAAGAAAACTAAAGTTACGGTTCCCGAGGGTTCTCCCGAGGGTTACTCCTACGCCTACACCGCCAAGCAAGCCTACACCTACGACCTCCATCACCGTTCCTACACCTACGGCGGCGGTGCCCGCTTCACGCCTAACTCCCACATTCACATCTACCTCGATGTCTATAGCGACAACTTCTCATCCGACTACGACTACTGGCAGACAGCCGAGGAAGAAGCCTACGATGAGACACGCAAGCGCACACATTATGTCAATGAGACCCTTCGCGGCATCTTCCGACTGGCCGACTGGAACAAGCTGACAGCGGGTGCTGAGTTCGTGCAGGAGAGCCTCAACAGCGAGAGCGACGGCATAGACTTCGAGAAGACGAACACCTACAATCTCTTCGCTCAGGACGAGCTGAAGATTGTCAAGGGGCTCGAAGCCGTCGTGGGAGTACGCTACACACAGAACGACCACTTCGGTGCTGCCTTCACACCCAATGCTGGGCTCTTCTACCATATTGGTGGTTTCCGCCTTCGCGCCAGCTATGCCGGAGGCTACCGCACGCCGACGTTATCACAACTCTACGCTACCGACCAAGCCAAGACCACTGCACGCTACACGCTCTACAATACTGAGCTGAAGCCCGAGAAGAACCATTTCTTCAACGTCAACGCCGAGTACAGCAACAAATGGATGAGCGTGAGTGTCACTGGTTTCATCAATAAGATACGCGATATGATCAACTATCGCACGATGACACAGGAAGAGATCGCTGCCGATGCCACACTCCTCGCCCTACAGGATGAGGGTTGGAAGACCATACGTCAACGCGATAACATCGACCGTGCCACGCTCCGCGGCGTCAGTGCCTCACTGAAGTTCATCCTTCCTTACGGTTTCACCATCGGTGGTGGCTACACCTTTACCGACTCAAAGGCTGAGACACAAAGCCTCGACACCAAGACACAGCAATACGTGACCACCGAGTCACCCGTCGATAAGAGCGTGCGACACGTCGGTACCGTGCTCGCCTCATGGGATAAGACCTGGAAGAATTACCACCTGAACATCAGCATCAACGGACATATCCAGGGAGAACGCTACAGCAGCACCTACGGCTATGCCGACGGCATCAGCCAATGGGACATCACAACCCGTCACACGGTGAAGCTTCGCCACTTCACTCTTGAGCCAGGCTTAGGTGTTGAGAACGTTTTCAACCAGCGCGACACCTCGCCTTGGAACTCGAACTTCTCCACAATCAACCCCGGACGCTCAATTATTGCGAGTATGAGAATGGTTTATTAAAAAGAATGTGGTGGTATTAGCAATTTCACTCCTCCTTGGTTGGCTTCTCGACCTCTGTTTGGGCGACCCCGCCTGGCTGCCGCATCCCATCGTGGGATTCGGCAAGGTCATCGCGGCCTGTGAACATCGGTACAATCGAGACGCACACCGCAAGTCCAAGGGTGCCTTTGTAGTCCTCACGCTCATCATTACGACCTTTCTCCTCACGGCCCTACTCAATTATACATTATACAATATACATGATACATTGTTCATCGCGTTCAACGCGATAACGGTTTTCTTCTGCCTCGCCGGCACCACCCTCATCCATGAAGTGCGCGCCGTATTTCTCGCTCTCGACCGCTCCTTGGACCAAGGTCGCCAACAAGTGGCTCGCATCGTGGGACGCGACACCAGCGAGCTCTCGGCACAGGAAGTGCGGACAGCAGCCCTCGAAACACTTGCTGAGAACCTCAGTGATGGTGTTGTAGCTCCCCTTTTCTGGTTCGCCCTCCTCGGTGCCCCAGGTATGCTGACCTACAAGATGATCAACACTCTTGACTCCATGATTGGCTACCGCACTGAGCGTTACCGCGATTTCGGCTGTTGGGCTGCCCACATCGATGACATCGCCAACTACATCCCTGCTCGCCTCACGGCGTTGCTAATGATAGTATCACGTAAGGGGACGGGGGTAGGTCTTTTTTCCTTTGTCTATCGTTACGGTCGCCAACACGCCTCACCCAACAGCGGCTATCCAGAGGCTGCCCTTGCCGGCATCCTTAACTGCCGCTTTGGCGGGCCGCACTACTACTTTGGTCAACTCTTCGATAAGCCCTACATCGGTTACAACGACCGTCTGCTCACCACTTCTGATATGCACATAGCCATACGTGTTAACCGCATCACAGAGGTGCTGATGGTCGCGCTCACCGCCCTCATGTCTTTCTTCAATCCCCTTGTTCATCTGTTAAATTGTTAATCTGCTAAATGTCAAAGATCATCATTGCAGGCATCGGTCCTGGCAGCAAGGAAGACATCACTCCCGCTGTACTCGAAGCAGTGCGCGAGGCTGATGTCATCGTGGGCTATAAGTATTATTTCCAGTTCATTGAGTCCTACGTCCGCGAGGGGTGTGAATGTATCGACACAGGGATGAAGCGCGAGCGCGAACGTGCCGAACAAGCTTTCCAACTGGCCACCCAAGACAAGACCGTCGTCGTCATCTCCTCTGGCGATGCCGGCATCTATGGTATGGCACCACTGATCTATGAGATGAAGCACGAAACGGGTGCCGACATAGACATCATCACATTCCCCGGCATCTCCGCTTTCCAGAAAGCCGCTTCCCTCCTCGGTGCTCCCATCGGCCATGACCTCTGTCTCATTTCCCTCTCCGACCTCATGACGCCTTGGTCACTCATCGAGAAGCGCATCCGCGCCGCTGCCGTCGGCGACTTCGTCACAGCCATCTACAACCCAAAGTCTCACGGACGCTATTGGCAGTTGTACCGCTTGAAGGAACTCTTCTTGCAGGAAGGTCGCGCTGCCGACACACCCGTTGGCATCGTGCGCCAGGCTGGCCGTCCCGAACAGGAAGCCTCACTCACCACCCTCTCCGCCCTCGATCCCGAACAGGTGGACATGTTCACTGTCCTCATCATCGGCAATTCGCAGAGCTATGAGTGGCAAGGCAAGTTCATCACGCCTCGTGGCTATTATAGAAACCCCACCCCCAGCCCCTTCCATCAAGAAGGGGCTGGGGGTGGGGCTATGGGTGCTTCCATCATGAACGAATCGTTCCGCACTATCCTCTCCGAGATGCAGCATCCTGATGTGCCGCGCTGGCGGCTCTGGCTCTTACTTCATGCCATACATACGACGGTCGATTTCGGAATGGAGCAATGCCTGTGGATGGACGAACGCGCACCGGAGCTCATCTATCATCACATTGCCGACGGCACGCTTCGCCATATCGTCACCGATGTGACGATGGCCGCCAGTGGCATACGTAAGGGAGCCTTGAACCGCCTGGGCATCGAAGTCCACTGCTACATCAACGACCCACGTTCTAAGCAATTGGCTGAGGAGCATGGCATCACCCGTAGCCAGGCATCCATGCAACTGGCTGCCGAGGAATATCCAGATGCCCTTTACGTCGTAGGCAATGCACCGACCGCCCTCTTTGAGATTTGCGACCTCGTACACAAAGGCAAACTGCATCCGGCAGGCATCATCGCTGCCCCCGTCGGCTTTGTTCATGTATGCGAGTCAAAACACGCAGTCAAGACATTAACCCAGATTCCCAAGATCATCGTCGAAGGGCGCAAGGGCGGTTCCAATCTCGCTGCAACCCTCTGCAACGCCATCCTCACATACGATGACGCGGAACAGCTCAAGCCCGGTCGCGACCTATAGACCCACCCCCAGCCCCTCCCGTGATGGAGGGGAAAAAAGTTACTCTTCAAGATATGATTACAAAAGAGAATCATCCTCCTACGTTTCAGCTTCTCCCCTCCCTGACAGAAGGGGCTAGGGGTGGGGCTTTTATCGTCATAGGCATCACCGATAACCCGCAGCCTTGGTTCCCGCCTGAGGTGATGGAGATGATTAGAAATGGAAAGGTGTTCTCAGGCGGCAAGCGTCATCATGAGATTGTGGCTCCGTTGTTGCCCGAAGGTGCACAATGGATTGACATC